>JANNAF010000025.1:0-64772 GCA_031384005.1 Rhodobacterales bacterium
ACCGAGGCCAGCGCGTTTTCCCAGTTGGACCAGACGCGCCCCACCCGGCTCTCCTCACCCAGATTGCCGCTGAACAACCGCTGATGATAGGCGCCGATCAGATCGCCACGCTCCTCCATGGGGATCGGGGCCAGGAATTGCTGCCACAGATCCGGAAAGAACGCCCCAGCCCCGCCGCCATAAAACCAGTCCAATTCGGCCTGCGTCATCAGGAAAACGCCGCGCAGGACCAGATGCCGGACCCGGTCGGGATGGGTGATGGCGTAAACCAGTGCCAAGGTCGCGCCCCACGACCCACCAAACAAAACAAACCGGTCAATCCCCAAGGCGGTGCGGATCAGTTCGATATCGGCAACCAGATCCCATGTCGTGTTGTGGTCCACCACCGCATGGGGCCGCGACCTGCCGCAGCCGCGCTGATCAAACAAGACAACGCGGTAAACGGCGGGGTCAAAATAGCGCCGCATGGACGGGCTGCATCCGCCCCCCGGACCGCCATGCAACACCAAAACCGGCACGCCCGCCGGATTGCCGCATTGCTCCACATATACCCGGTGGCCGTTCCCCACGTCCAAAACCCGCTGGTCGAAGGGCTCGACCGGTGGGTAAAGATAGTCTGACGCGCGTTTTTGGCCTGATCTGTGATCCATACGTCCTATATATCGCAGCAAAGATTGACTGACACCGAAATCGAAGGACGATCCCCATGCAAACCACAATCGACCCCGCCGAAGTGGCCAAGTTCGAGGCGATGGCAGCCGACTGGTGGAACCCAAATGGCAAGTTTCGTCCGCTGCACCTGATGAATCCGTGCCGCCTGGACTATATCACCAGCCAGATCGCAGCCGAATACGGGCGGAACCTGAAGCAGGCTAAGCCATTTGAAGGATTGAGGATTCTGGATATTGGCTGTGGCGGCGGGCTGTTGTCTGAACCCATGGCCCGCCTGGGCGCAACCGTGGTGGGCGCAGATGCGGCGGCCCGCAATATTCCGGTTGCACAGGTCCATGCCGCGGCGCAGGGCCTGACCATCGATTATCGTCACACCACCGCCGAGGATCTGGCAGCGGCGGGCGAACAGTTCGACGTCGTCTTGAACATGGAGGTGGTCGAACATGTCTCTGATCCGCAGGCCTATCTGACCGCATGTCGCAACCTGTTGAAAGTAAACGGTATAATGATATGCTCGACCCTGAACCGCAACACCAAGAGCTTTGTCATGGCGATCATCGGGGCGGAATGGGTGATGCGTTGGCTGCCCAAGGGAACCCATGACTGGGCCAAGTTCATCACGCCAGAGGAGCTGTATTCCCTGATCGACAAGGCCGGGCTGGACCCGGTTGACCGCAAGGGCATGGTGTTCAACCCGGTCAGTTGGGGCTGGTCGCTGTCGGCGCGCGATCTGTCGTGCAACTATGTCACCACCAGTCTGCGGCGGGTCTGAGTTAACGACAGGTTTACGACCTACAAACCACCTACAATGCCTCTACAAACCCTCTACGTGATGGCAAGGGTCAAAAGGCGCCGAATCAGGCCTTACTGATGCGGTCGATCTGCGCCAGTTCGTCTGGCGTAAAGCAAAGGTTGCGAACCGCGCCCACGCAATCGGTTACCTGTTCGGGCCTGGACGCGCCAATCAACGCGGAGGTGATGCCACCGTCCCGCAGGACCCACGCCAGCGCCATCTGCGCCAGGGTCTGGCCGCGCCCCTCGGCCATTTGGTTCAGGGTGGTGACCATGGCAATCTTGGCGTCCGAAATTGCATCGGGGTTCAGGCTTTTGCCCTGCGACGCCCGGCTGCCTGCTGGAATCCCCTTGAGGTATTTGTTGGTCAACACGCCCTGCGCCAGCGGCAGAAACGCAATCGACCCAATCCCCAGATCGCGCAGCGTGTCCTTTAGCCCGTCTTGTTCGACCCAGCGTTCCAGGATGTTATAGCTGGGCTGATGAATGACCATCGGCGTGCCAAGGTCGCGCAGGATTGCTGCGGCCGCCCGCGTCTGTTCGCTGTTATAGGTTGTGACCCCAGCATAAAGCGCGCGACCGGACCGGACGATGTAATCCAATGCGCCCATCGTCTCCTCTAGCGGAGTGTTGGGGTCGAAACGGTGCGAATAGAAGATGTCGAAATAGTCCAGCCCCGTCCGTTTCAGGCTTTGGTCACACGAGGCGACCATGTATTTGCGGCTGCCCCATTCGCCATAAGGGCCGTTCCACATGTGATACCCGGCCTTGGACGAAATGATCAGCTCGTCCCGGACATCGCGAAAATCGGTGCGCATGATCTCACCAAACGCGGTTTCGGCGGAACCTGGGGGCGGACCATAATTATTGGCCAGATCGAAATGGGTGATCCCGACGTCAAAGGCGGTCTGGCAGATCGCGCGTTTGGTCTGGTGCGGCATGTCCTCGCCAAAGTTGTGCCACAGGCCCAGCGATATGGCAGGCAACCGCAGCCCCGACGCGCCAAGACGGTTATAGATCATGCTGTCATAACGGGTTTCGGCGGGATGATAGGTCATGGCGGCCCTTGTTGCGCTGAGATGACAGGACAATTCCACTTTGGTCGGTCCAGTACCAGAGCCATCGATTATCCGCCTAACATATGTTGGTGTCATTGCCCTTTGCCCGTGGTTAAGGGATAGTCTACGGACCAGCGCAGCAGGAGCATCATGGCCCGAATGTCACAGCATGCGTTGCTGACCGCAGCGACCGTCGCCCTGTCATTGACCGGGTTTGGCGGGGCAGCATTGGAACAGCTGGCGTTCACCATCACGGGTGGTGGCAAATCGCTTGAGGGTGACCTGCGCGACGCGTCTGGCCTGATCGCAGCCCAGAAATCCGACCGGACCGCCGCGCTGGGCCTGTTTACCGATGCGCGGGCCGAATATGGGCGGCTGTTGTCGGCGCTGTATGCGGCGGGGCACTATGGCCCGGTGATCCATGTGCTGATCGATGGGCGCGAGGCAGCGGATATCGCCCCGCTGGATGCGCCCGCAGTCATAGGCAAGATCGTTGTGACCGTCGATCCGGGGCCGCTGTTTGTGTTTTCACGGGCGGCTATCGGGCCACTGGGTGGGCGGACGGTCCTGCCCGAGGGGTATGCCAAGGGTCAGGTGGCCAAGGCTCAGGTGATCAAGGATGCCGTGCAGGCCGGGGTGGACGGCTGGCGCGCGTTGGGTTTTGCCAAGGCCACCGTCTCTGGGCAGGATCTGACCGCCGATCACGGCGCCGCCTTGCTGAGTGCGGCCGTGGAATTGGCCCCCGGACCGCGGCTGCGATTTGGCCCGTTGACGGTAAATGGGGCCGAACGGATGCGGGTCGAGCGGGTGGTTGCGATTGCTGGCCTGCCCGAGGGCAAACAGTTCAGTCCGGCCGATGCGGCGCGGGCCGCGGAACGTTTGCGGCGCAGCGGCGTCTTTTCATCGGTCACGCTGACCGAAGATGACCTGATCACCGCGCCCGACCTGTTGGGGTTCACCGCTGATCTGGTTGAAATGCGGACCCGGCGTTACACCTTTGGTGCCGAAATCTCCAGCGCGGATGGCGCGGTGATCAGCGGCAGCTGGCTGCACCGCAACCTGTTTGGCGGCGCCGAAAGGTTCGAGGTGACCGGCGAGATCGCCGGGATCGAGGCACAAACGGGCGGTGCAGACTATACATTGGGCTTTACGCTGGACCGGCCTGCCACGCCGGGGCCGGACACGGTGCTGAATCTTGGGGCGTCGGTTTCGCAGATCAACGATGCCGATACGACCGCGCGACTGGCGACTGTTTCAGCGGGTTTGACCCAGTATTTCACCAGCAATCTGACCGGGCGCGCGGCGCTGGCCTTTTCTGCGTCGCAGGGCCGGGATGCAGCAGGACCCTATGCCTATCGGTCGCTGAACCTGCCGTTGGGCGCGACATGGGATCGGCGTGACAGCAAGACCGATCCGACCAAGCTGTTCTACATCGACGTCAGCGCCAAGCCGTTTGTCGGCTTTGGCGCGACGGACAACGGGGCGCGGCTGGCCTTTGATGCGCGGGCCTATCGCGCCTTGGGGGACCGGTTTGTTCTGGCCGCTCGGGTGCAGGGCGGGGCTGTGTTGGGGGCCGATATTCTGGATACGCCACGGGGCGATCTGTTCTATTCCGGCGGGGGTGGTTCTGTACGTGGCCAGCCCTATCAATCGCTGGGCGCGGTGGTTGATGACGGCGGAACGGCTGTCAGGATCGGGGGCAACCAATATCTGGGCGCGTCGCTGGAGGGCCGCGTCAAGCTGGGTGACAGGCTGGGCCTGGTCGGGTTTGTGGATATGGGGTTGGTTGGCGTGCAGGGCGCCGGTTCGGATTGGCACGCGGGGGCAGGTTTGGGCGTGCGCTATGCCACGGGCGTCGGTCCGGTTCGACTGGACGTGGCGCTGCCCTTGGGCGACGGTAAGGGCGCGCAGGTTTACGTAGGTTTGGGGCAATCGTTTTGAGGCGCGCACTGTGGATCGCCGGTTTGGTCATGGTGCCCTTCGGATCTTGGGCGCAGGAATCCGACAAGGATTTTCTGACACGTTACCTAGAGGATAACCTGTCAGGGGCTGGCCGCGTGGTCACCATCACCGGGTTCGCCGGCGCGCTGTCAACGCGCGCCACCATGGCCCAGATGACGATTGCCGATGATCAAGGCGTCTGGCTGACCGTGACCGATGTCGCGCTGGACTGGAGCCAGTCGTCGCTGTTGTCGGGCAAGGTGCTGATCAACGAATTCTCGGCGGGTGAGATTGACCTTGTCCGCATCCCTGAGGGCATGCCGAATGCGGCCTCGCCGCAGGCACGGGCGTTTGCGGTGCCGGACCTGCCGGTCACCATTGACGTCACCAACATCGTGGCGCGTCACATTGTTCTGGGTCCTGCCGTCTTGGGCCAGGCGGTCGAGGGGCAGCTGTCGGCAGCAATGCAGGTGGCGGGCGGCAGTGGCAGCGCCTCGTTGGATCTGTTGCGCACGGATGACGGGCCGCAAGGGCAGTTCACCCTGGATGTCAGCTATGACAAGGGAACTGACCAGTTGGACCTGTCGCTGATCGCGCGTGAGGGGGCAGGCGGTGTGGCCGTGGACCTGCTGGGCATACCCGGTGCCCCGGCTGCCGAATTCACAGTGACCGGGGCGGGCCCGACCGACAGTTTTGTGGCTGACGTCACGCTGCGCACCGATGAGGTGACACGGTTTGCCGGGCAGGTCGAACTGGCGACCAAGGACGGCGTCCACAGCTTTGCCGCCAATCTGTCAGGCGACCCGACGCCGGTATTCCTGCCCGATTATGCGACCTTTTTCGGCCCCGATGTCACCTTGCACGCAACGGGGCAACGCTTTGCCGATGGCCGCATGGAATTGGGGGCGTTGCATGTCACCGCGCGCGCCCTGACGTTGGACGGCCAGATCAGCCTTGACCCTGCCGGCGTGCCACTGTCGTTTGCCCTGACCGGGGTGGTGGGGTTGCCCGATGGCCCGGTGGTCCTGCCCCTGACGACCAAGGACCCGGTTCGGATAGCCTCGGGTCAGTTAAGCCTGAGCTTTGACCGCAGCCTGGGTCCGGACTGGACCGGATCGGCAACGGTGAACGGCCTGTCGCATCCGCAGTTCGCCGCGCGTCTGGCCGAGGTTGCGGGCAGCGGCGTGATCGTAAAAACCGCGGATGGCGGGGCCAGTTTCCGAGGTGCGCTGAAATATGGCGCAACCGGGTTGGCAATGACCGACCTTGGGTTGGCGCAGGCCCTTGGCGACGCGATCACCGGCAAGGTGGCGCTGGACTGGCGATCCGGCAACGGCTTTCGCGCCACCAACATGACGGTCGAAGGCAGCAACTTTGCCTTAGCGGGAAATGTCGTGGTTGAGGGCGTGGACACCGGGTTTGCCTCAAAGGGCGATCTGTCGGGGCAGGCGCAGGATCTGTCACGGTTTGCCCTGTTGGCAGGTTTGCCGTTGCGCGGGCAGGCCGCATTCGAGGTCGAGTTCGAAAATACCTTTATGACGGGGGCGCTGAAAACCTCTGGTCAGGTGCGCGGCACGGGGCTGGGTTTTGGCATCGCAGCCTTGGACAATCTGTTGCAGGGCGTTACCGATCTGACCTTTGATGGGGCGCGGGATGAAACGGGGACGACCATCCATAACCTGACGCTGGCCACAACCGGCCTGAACGCCAAAGTGGGCGGGCGGATTACCGAGGCAGGGGCCGACCTGACCGGAGATCTGAGCATTGGCAATCTGGCGGTTCTGGGCGGCGGTTATGGCGGTGCATTCAATGGAAAAGCGACCCTGACAGGCCCGTTAGACACTGTTGTATTGTCGGTGGATTCCGCAGGGCGCAACCTGACGATCGGCCAGGCGCTGGCCGATACCCTGTTGCGCGGCACCAGTCAGTTGGTGGCGACGCTGGACCTGACCTCTGCCGGACTGCGCGTGCGACAAGTGTCGGTCACCAACCCACAGATCAGCACCCGTATCTCTGGCGTGGATGGCAAGTTTCAGATTGACCAGCGGATCAACGATCTGGCGGTGCTGTACCCACAGTTTCCGGGCGCTTTGGTGGCCAGGGGCACTGCCCAGCGGGATGTAACCGGCTATGTCGTCAACCTGACGGCTCAGGGACCAGCACAAATTGACAGCCGCATCACCGGCAGGGTCACCAGCGATTTTCGGCAGGCCAATCTGGCGATTGCAGGTACCGCCTCGGCCGGATTGGCAAACAAGATTGCAGCACCGCGCAACCTCAGCGGACCTGTGCGTTTTGATCTGGCCATGGTCGGCCCCTTTGGCCTGAAGTCGCTGTCTGGTCCTGTGACCATTTCAGGTGGCCGTTTGGCAGACCCGGCGCAGAATTTCGGCCTGACCGATATTACCGGCACGGCCCAGGTGTCAGGCGGTCAGGCCCGTCTGGCGCTGCGGTCCGCGGTCACATCAGGCGGTCAGGTCGGGATCCAGGGGACAGTGGGCATTCTGGCCCCCTATACCGCCGATCTGGACATTTCGATCGAAGGGGTCGGCCTGCGCGACCCGGATCTGTACGAGACGCGGGTGAATGGCCGGGTGACCATGAACGGTCCCGCGCTGGGCGCTGCACTGATTGCGGGCAACCTTACCCTTGGCCGGACCGAATTGCTGATCCCGTCCACCGGGTTTGGCGCGGATGGCGAATTGCCCGGACTGCAACATCTTCGCGAACCCGAGGCAAGCCGGGCAACCCGGTTGCGTGCCGGACAGGTAGACGGGGCGACAGTGACGGGAACGCGGGCGTCAGGGTACCGTCTGGACCTGCGGATTTCGGCACCCAATCAGGTTTTCATCCGTGGCCGTGGCCTGGACGCCGAACTGGGTGGCGCGCTGACCCTGCGTGGCACGACGGGGGCGATGGTGCCGGCCGGCGCGTTCAACCTGATCCGCGGGCGGTTGGATATTCTGGGGCGCAGGTTGGATGTGTCAGAGGCGTTGTTGCAGTTGCAGGGCGCACTTGTGCCCTTTATCCGCATTCTTGCCTCGGTTCAAAGTGACGGGATCACGGCCTCGGTCGTGATCGAGGGGCCCGCGAATGACCCTGCGGTCCGCTTTACCGCAATCCCTGACCTGCCGCAGGAAGAGGTGTTGGCGCGGCTGTTGTTCGACCGGGGGTTGGAAAACCTGACAGCATTTCAGGCGATCCAGTTGGCCGGGGCCGTGGCGACGCTGGCGGGTCAAGGCGGCAGCGGCGTGATCGGCAATCTGCGCGAACGGGCCGGGTTGGACAATCTGGACATTCAGTCGAACAGCGCCGGCGAGACAGAGGTGACGGTGGGCAAATATCTGTCCGACAACGCCTATTCCGAGGTGACGGTGGATCAGGGCGGCAAAAGCTCGGTTTCGATCAATCTGGATCTGGCACCCCATGTGACGTTGAAGGGTCAAGTGGATTCGGACGGCCAAACCGGCATCGGCATCTTCTTGCAGCGTGATTACTGACGACGGCGGCGCAGTTCGGCATCCACTGCCGCCCCCAGCAGCACCGCATAAGCGCTGACATAAAGCCACATCAGCAGCACAACAACCGCGCCGATTGACCCATAGATCTGGTTATAGGACGGGAAGTTGGCCAGATAGATCATGAAACCGCGTGCCGACAGGGCCCACAGCACAACAGCCACCAACAGCCCCCATGTCAACAGAGGCGGGTGGCGTGTGACATGGTTTGGCCCGGCGCGATAGGCAATGCCAATCGCCAGCACCAACAGCACCAGGCCCAGCGCCATGTTGCCATAGTGCAGCCAATAGGCGTCATCCAACGGCAGCGGCAGCAAATTGATCAGGATAGGGGCGACGACCGTTGCAATCATCGCGGCCAAAGCCAGACCAATCAGGACGAGGGTCAGCAGAATGGCGCGCAATTGGTGGTGTCCACCGGGGCGGTTGGGCAGGTTGTGGACCGCGTTCAACCCCCGGATCAACGCAGCCACCCCGGCCCGCGCAGACCACAGCGCCAGCAAGGTGGACAAAAGGGTGGTCCAGCCCAGTTGCGGTCCGCGCACCGCCAGCAACCCCTCGACCTGCGTTGTAATCAGGCCAAAAGCGTCAGGTGGAATGAATGCCTTCAGCAGTTCGAGTTGAGTCCGGATCACGCTAGGGTCATAGGCCGTGCCCCAAATGGCAATGATCGCCGCCACTGCGGGAAAAACTGCCAGAAAGACAAAGAACGCCACGCCCGCTGCGATCAAGCCTAGTTCGGCCTGTTCGGTGCGGCGATACAATCGCAACGCCGCTGCAACAAGGTCCGGAGGGATGGGAAGCCTGCTCACATCGGCAATTTGATTAGACCATTAACGGCTTCAGGCGCGCCAAGGCGCGCCTGCTACCAGAGCAGTAGGACCTTTGACTGATGTCAAAGATCAGTTGGTCGTGGTCGACGAAGATGTACCGCCCAACCCAACCAGAATCAGCAGACCCAAGACGCCCAGCACGATACCACCAGCGCCAAGGCCGCCAGCGATAAACACGCCGGGTGCCCCACCAGCCGTCACGCCGGTACCTACGCCGGTACCGGTGCCGCTACCCGTGCCTGTTTCCTGTGCGAAGACAGACGTGGAAGCGAGCGAAAGGGCGAGCGCGACAACAGCAATCTTTTTCATGTTCGTTACTCCAAAAACCAAAGCGATAAGTTTCGTTACCACGAAATCAAGGCCAAAGTAAGTGCCATTTCCAACGCCTAGTCAATAACCCTTTGCATCAGAAGGGTGTCGGTTTCGGGGGCGACCAATTGCCGTGACTGCCGCAAAAACGTGCCACCTTGAAACCAATATTCATTCACAAAGCCGGTCGAGTTGCCGCTGCAGGTTTCGGTGACTTTGCGCGTTGCATGGGCCTTGCCCAGAATCACGATTGATTCGTCACCCGCCGGGGCCAGAACGCAGGTGTATTGAAACACGCGTGGCTGATCGGCCCCGTCCAGATAATAGTTTTGTCGCTGCGTCGTGCCGCGCGCCGTCCGGATCTGGGCCATCGTAGGCCCAGCCGAGGACATCAGATCCCCACCAAAACCGCGGGTTGCCACCAACATGCCGTCGCGCAGGGAAATCGTCTCATAGTCCTGACTGGCCCAGGTCTGCACAGTGCCGTTCTGGCCGTAAGGCGCCATCAGGTTTTTGTATTTCAAGGTGCCGTAAGCCACCAGATAGATCGGCTGGCCATCTTCCTCCAGCGCCCGACGAAGGGTCAGGATGCCGGATTGGTTCAGCGTGGCCAGTGTGGTCACCGAAGGGCCGGGCACCAGCCGCGACAGAAGCGCCTGAAACGGACGCCTGTAATCGCCCGAAACCGGGTCATTTCCACATCCGGCCAACAGTGTCGACGCCAGGGCAATCACAACGATGCGCAGAATCATCATTTCCAGAACCGCCCCCATTGGTCATCAAAACCGGCTCGGTCATAGCCGCGCAGCGCGCTGACAAGGCGGTCGTTGACCTGCAACTGCGCCCCACCATCACGCCCCAGCGGGCGCAACGTAAAGGGTCGGATCAACCGAGTCGGCTGACCCGAGAACCACGCAAACGGGATTTCAAACTTTAGCCCCTTGTCAAACGAGCCTTCGCCAAACTCCTCAGCTGACAGGTTGGTGACTGTGGCAAAAGCCCCCACCTTCCATCCATTCTGAAAAGTGCGCATCAAGGTTAGCGTGCCGCCCACATCCCCCGCCAGATACCGGCCCACATCCAGCTGCGCCTCGAACCCGCGGCCCAGATCGTAATAGCCGGACACAAAGCCGCTGGTGACACGGTAATCATATTTGCCAAAGCCCAGTCCGCCATCCGTGTCACGCTGGGCGACATGGTTCACATCGGCCCCGATGGCCCAGCGGCGGTTGACGGGTTTATACAACACCTCGACCGACACACCGCCAAACATCCGTTCCAGATAGCCCGCCGTGACGCGGCCATACACGTTGGGCGCAAGCCTGCCGTACCATGCAGCGGTCAGCGATTCGATCGAAACATCGCTTCTGTCAATATACTGGTCTGCATCGCTGCGGACCGGCTGCAGCTTGCCACTCCCTTTGCGGTTGTCGGTGATGACTTCGCCAAACAGGCGTTTGGTGACCGAACCGGCCAGAACGAAACCGGGGCTGATTTCGAACCGGCCCGACAGCTGCGCCCCGGCAATCGCCTGAAAAGGCTCCGCCGGGTTGAACAGCATGGTCTGGGCAAAGGGCCCGAGCGACCATGAAAAGCGGGGGTAAAGCTCGGTGTTGCGGGCCTGATCGGGCAGGGGTTGGCCTGCTTCCTTGATCGCGACAAGGTCTCCCAACAGGCTGCCCGCATCGGGTGCAAACTCCAACGCCTCGATGTCGGAGCGGCGGACGACCAGTTTGACGGCGGGCATGCCGTTGGCGACGGGTACAATTTCGAACACCTCGACCGAGGGGGGCATGGTATAGGCCATCGCACGGGCAATCCGCCCGACAGCCTGCGCCGATGCGTCATAAACTGTGTTACGGAACCGGATTTGCGCCGTGTCGCCCGTGACGCTGATCTGTTCGACGGTCAATCCGGTGCGCACCAGATTGCGATTCATGTTGGCAATCAACAGGGCCTTGGCATCAGGCTGCGCCAGCCATGCCGTGTCCCAGACATCGGGACGTTCAGACCGTGGCACACGCGGTTGAACTGGTTGCGGCCCAGGCCCCCCTATGCCGCCATACGGGCGCTGCGCCGGGTTCAACGCAATGCTGACGTTAAAGCCCAGTTCAGTGCCATGCATCGAATAAGCGCCCAGCGTCACCGATTTGCTGTACTGGTATTCAACGCCAAAGTTAAAGGGTGTGGCGCGGTCGAATGTGCCGCGCCGGGTGGCTTCGATCAGATAGTCGTCTGACGAATATTCGGCCTTCAATGTCACCTTGTCGGACAGTCGGTATTCAACCCCGCCAAAGGGGGCCGCTGGGCCGCGGAACCACTGTTCAAAATTCGGCAGGCCGCCATTGCCAAAATCGATTTTGGGGCGCTTGCCAAAAGGCTCGCCCAACGCGCCATAACTGCCCAGCCTGCCAAAGCCCAGACCGGCAGTCACCTTCAACTTGGGGCCAAAGTTTTTGGTCGCCGCCACATATTCGGCCATAGACAAGCCAGTGCCGATGAAATCCTGCAACCCGATGGTGACCGAAGGCAGATACTTGCTTTCGCTCAGCAGTTGGTAGCGCAGGTCAAAGTTGCGGTCATAGTAGGTTTCAAAGGCATCCGCCCCGGTACAACGCGGCGGGCAGGTTTGGGCGTTCCACTGCCGGATGCCGACATAGCGAAAACTACCCGAAAGGCGCGGCAGGATTTGGAATGACAGGGTATTGCGCGAGATGGGCCCAAAGGTTCCATGGTTCAGGGTCAAGTAGCCATCCAGCTGCATCTCGCCCGAGGGCATGTCGATCAGGCCGGTAATGCCATTCAGGTTCAGTGACGGAAAATCGTCAGCCTGCACTGACAAACCAGACGCAACCCACAAACAGGCAGAGAAAGCGGCGGCAGCCAGGGGCCGCAAGAGGCTCGAAGGGGCAATCATATGACCTCGCGTTCGCAGGCTGTCTGGGTATCGGTTGACGGCAGGCCAAGACTGACGGGACCAGCCGTAACTGGCTTATGACCCCAACCGACCTGGGGGATCAAGCCTTGGCCCATATCAGACTTCGGCTCCGAATCGCATGTTTTCAGTGATGGGGGCGGCGCCATAGCCTTCGACATAGGCGGCAGCGACGGCGCGGGCCGCCTGGGCATCGCCGGTCGCCATGGCATTTCGCAGGCTTTGCAGGGCCTTGGCCATGTCCAGTTCGGTCAGGCTGACCTCACGGGCGCGCAGAATCTTGGCGTGGGGGGTGGTCAGCAAACCTTCGCCGATCAGCAATTCCTCATGCAGTTTTTCGCCAGGACGCAGGCCGATCATCTGAATTTCGATATCGCCATCAGGGTTATCTTGGTCGCGGACGGTATAGCCTGCGGCATGAACCATCTGTTCGGCCAGATCGCGGATGCGCATGGGTTTGCCCATGTCCAGCACGAACACATCCCCACCCGAGGGCGCGCCCGGACTGGAGAACGACCCCGCCAACAGCACCAGTTTGACCGCCTCGGCAATCGTCATGAAATAGCGGGTAACGTCATCATGGGTCAGGGTGATCGGGCCGCCTTGGGCGATCTGTTCCTTGAACAGCGGCACGACCGACCCGGACGACCCCAGCACGTTGCCAAAGCGCACCATGGAAAACACGGTCTTGCGCGACCGTTTTGCCAGATCCTGAATGACCAGTTCGGCCAGACGTTTGCTGGCCCCCATCACATTGGTCGGACGCACGGCCTTGTCAGTGGAAATCAGGATAAACCGCTCGACACCCGCCTCATCCGCTGCATCGGCAAGGGTGCGGGTGCCAAGGACGTTGTTGGCCATGCCCGCGATCGGATTCGCCTCGACCAGGGGCACGTGCTTGTATGCGGCGGCGTGCAGGACCACCTCGATTGCGTGGTCCGACATGACCGAACGGGCGGTGCGGCTGTCGGTCACCGTGGCCAACAGTGCCACGATCTGAGTTTGGCCGATGTCGTTTCGCGCCCGCATTTCGCGGTCAATGTCGTAAAGCGCGACCTCGCTCATCTCATACAAGACCAGTTTGCGAGGGCCATAGGACAACAGTTGCCGACACAGTTCCGACCCAATGGTTCCCCCGGCCCCGGTGACCAGAATGTTCCGCCCGGCATAGGCGGTCAACCCGTCGGGCGGTGCCTCTGCCATCTGTTTGCGACCCAGAAACTGGCCGGGTTCGACCGGTGCCAGGTTGTCCACCAAGGCCTCGGCGCCGACCAGCTGGGCAAAGGACGGCAGGGCCAGCACATCCAGACCCAAGGATTGCAGACGCCGCGCGATTTGCGCCTGTTTGGGCGGCGAGGCGGACGGCATGGCCAAGAGGACGCGGTCAATCTCACGCTCTTTCACGATGGTGTGGATGCGGTCGGGTGACAACACCCGCAGCCCGGCCACTGTCATGCTTTGCAGCGCGACATTGTCATCCATGAACGCCACGACCACGACCGAATCGTGGTTCTTCAGCGCCGCAGCCAGCTGGATCCCCGTGGTTCCCGCGCCATAAATCAGCACACGCCAGCGCCGCTGCCCCCAACGCAACACCCACAGATACAGGTTCAGCATGGCCAGCCGCACCCCGACCGACACCAGAAAGAAGATCAGGCCGAACAGGCTGACGCCGACGATCGGAAAGTCCTGCCGGGTGACCATGCACACCAAATACAGGGCGACACTTAACAGGATCGCAAACGCACCAGTGCGCAGAATTGCCAGCGATTCAAACGCCTTGAGCTTGATGTTGGGAATACCCAGCGCGGCCGACAACGCGGCCGACACCACGGGCAATGCCGCGAATACCATCGCCATGTCGCCAAATGCATAGATCGGAAAGAACGACGCATAGACCAGCATCACCGTGCCCAAAAGGGCAAGCGGTGCAAGTACCACATCCAGCAAAAGGAACACGAACCGCTTGTGAACCCGGCTTAGTCGTTCAACAAGCGTGAAAAGGCGCGATCTTAGCTGCTTCATCAATAGCGAATCCGTCCGTGCTCTGCCGCAGTGGCAAAATAACTGCAGCCGTAAGACCGTCATGACCTTTCGTATAGCGTCACCCTAGGCGCATGGCGGTTCAATTTCAAGCAGAACCCAGTAAACCTGCGGTCTAGTCTGGCCTATTTGCTTAATTTGAGGGCACGCGTCAGGGTGCGCAGCATCAACCCCAGATCCATCGAAATGCTGCGCCTCTGTTGATAGATCAGGTCGATTCGCGCCTTGCGCGGCACACAGCGCCGCGCATAAACCGCGTCGGTTTCACTGGTCGAGGTGCAGTCGGCCAAAAGCCGCTCTTCATGGCGATGAAAGGTCAGGGTGGCCAGACCGGTTATTCCGGGACGGCTGCGCAAAACCTGCGCATACAGGTCTGGATAGCGTTCGACATACAGGCGCAACGGCGGGCGCGGCCCGACAAAACTCATGTCACCACGGATCACGTTCCACAGCTGCGGAACCTCGTCCAGACGACTGCGGCGCAGGAAACGGCCTGTGGCGGTGATGCGGCTGGACTTGTTGCCGCCGGACACCCCCACCTCGGGGGCCACCACGGACATGGTGCGCAATTTCCATAACAGAAACGGCTGGCCCGGTGCGCGCATACGTTCTGCGACATAGAAAACGGGTCGCCCCTCGCTGCACAGCAAAACCAAAACCAACAGGCCAAATGGCAGCGCAAAGATCATAACCAGCAACAGCGCCAATACCAGATCAAGAAGGCGTTTCGACAGGGTCATGGCCAGCCTGCAACCGATGCCAGATCGTCAATCAGGCCGGATGGGGTGGCGGGGGTCAACGGCACCAACGGCATCAACGCGGCCAGACGGTCGGTCGCCAAGACAACTCTTGGCACCGCCGCCGCGCGGGGCGGGCCAAAGGTCCATGGCTGGCCACGTGCCGTCAACAGATCCGCCATCGCCACAGTCCCGGGCTGCGCCAGGTTCAACACGGCGGGCAAGTCGGACAGCGCCACCAATTCGGACAGAACCCGCGCCAGCGCCCTTGGGCCGATATAGGATCGTTCAGGCCCGCCCGCCTGCCCGGCAATCGGGTCCAGCGTCACGGTCTGGCCGGGGCGGCAGCCGCCCAGCAGCGCATCCGCCCCGGCCAGATTGGCCAGACGCAACAGCGTCACCCGTCCCTGCGGCAGGCTGGCCAGCGCCACCCGTTCGGCCTCCAGTTTGGCATGGCCATAGGGGCTGATAGGGGCGGGCCGGTCCGCTTCGGTCAGTGCATCGGGGCCGGGGGCATAGACGGCGGCGCTGGACATGACCAAGACATGCAAGGCATCAGCCGCCCGTGCCGCCTGACAAACCGCCTGCGTAACACGGGCGTTTTCCGCCAGATCCTGCGCCGTTCCGGTGGTCACCCCGGCCAAATGCAGCACGATCAGACCCTGTGGCAACGCTGCAAGCGGGTTCTTGCCGATATCCCAGACCACATCGACCCCCGGGCCCTCCTGCCGGCCATGCCACAGGATTGGCAGGCCCGACATGCGATTTTCGGCACAAATAGCCCGCAAAGCCCGGCCAATCCGGCCATTTGCCCCAGTGATCAACAATCCTGTCGCCGGCTTTTGCGGCAGTGGCATCAACTTATCCCCAATGCATTGACCATTTGTTTGCCAATCAGGTTGACCCGCTTGGGTGTGCCAGTATGTAGTGCCGTCTGACCCTGTCCAGCCATATCAGCACGGGTTTTGGAGTTTTGCATGTCATTGCCCACTGCCAGAAACCTGATCGCCTTGACCCTGATCGCCGTTCTGGGTGCCTGCGCCCTGCCACAAGATCTGGGCGAGGAGCGGCAGATCCTGAAAGGGTCCGATGACCCGGCAGCCAGTTTCGCTGTGCAGATCGTCACGCGTGACAGTCTGCCCATGCTGCGTGACTGGCCAAACAGCCACCCGGCGTCAGGCAGCGCAGGCTGGATCACGCGGTCCGCCACATCACCCGACCCGCTGATCGAGGCGGGCGATACCGTTTCGCTGGTGGTATGGGACAATGACGAAACCTCGCTGCTCAGCACGCCGTCGCAGAATGTCATCCAACTGCCAAGCCTGAAAGTGTCCAGCAAGGGCACTGTGTTTTTGCCCTATGCGGATGAGGTCTACATCGCCAAGATGACCCCGGATGAGGCGCGGCAAGCCATTCAGGACAAGCTGATCACGATCATCCCGTCAGCACAGGTGCAGTTGCAGTTTGCGTCGGGCAGCAACAATTCGGTGGAACTGGTGTCAGGTGTGCCCAATCCCGGGGTGTTCCCGCTGGTCAACCGCAGCACGACGCTGACCTCTATTCTGGCGCTGGGCGGCGGTATTCCCAGCGATGTGTCCAACCCGCAAATCAGCCTGTCGCGCAGTGGCAAACTGTACCGTGTGTCGGCGGAACGGTTGTTGGCAAATCCCGATCTGGACACCACGATGCGTGGCGGCGACAAGGTGTTTGTCGAGCCTGACAAGCGGTATTTCCTGTCGCTGGGTGCCGCGGGCCGCGAGGCCGTGGTCAAATTTCCGCGCGACCACGTCACGGCGCTGGACGCCATGTCGCTGATCGGTGGCGTCAACCAATCGACTGCCAACCCCAAAGGCATCCTGATCCTGCGCGATTATCCGGCCAGCGCCGTACGGGGTGACAGCAGCGGGCCATCGCGGGACCGTATGGTGTTTGCCTTGGACCTGACCACGGCAGACGGCCTGTTCAGCGCGGGCGAGTTTGGGATTCAGGACCGGGATCTGGTGCTGGTCACCCAAAGCAACCTGATCAATACCCGGACGATCTTTTCGTTGATCGGGTCGGTATTTGGTCTGTCCAACACGGTCGATAGCGCGGTCACCAATCAGGGCACCTGACGACATTTGGTTAATGCCAGGTTAACGCGGCAGGTCTTTTTTATTCAATATCATAGACTTGACGAAATGTCCGCGCGTGGACAGGTCGTCAATCCTCTGATTCCAGCCTGATCCGCATTTCGCGCAGAACCGGAATCACGCTGCGGACCCGGTCGGTGCCAAGGGCGCGAACCACATCGGCAATCAACGGGGCAACGGCCTGTACTGCAAAATCCCGCGCCGCCCGGCCTGACGGGCTGATCGCCACAAACTTTTGCCGGGCATCATCCCAATCGGGGCGAATATGAATATGACCCGCGATTTCCAGCTTGGCCAAGGTGTTGGTCATGGCCCCACGCGTGACGTGAAAGGCGCGGGCCAGTTGCGCGGGGGTACGTTCCTCTCCCAACCGGGTCAGGTGGTTCAGCACGGAAAAATGCGACAACTCCATCCCCTTGGGCAGCGCTTTGGACACCAGATTGCGGGCAAGCTGATCAGCCATGAACAGCTCGCCAAACAGGGTGACGGCGATGTCCTCATTCCGCTCGGTCATTTGGGCCCGGAAAACTTGCGGTCATGCGACAAGGATGGGATGCGGGCGCGGGCACGGTCCACCTCGGCCATATCCAGATCGACAAAGGTCACGCCGGGTTCTGTACCGCCATCGGCCAAAACCTCGCCCCACGGCGACACGGCAAGCGAATGGCCATGGGTGTGCCGCCCCTTGCCTGCGGTCTCGCTGTGAAACCCGGTTTGCGCGGGGGCAAGGATAAAGCAGCCATTTTCAATCGCCCGGGCGCGCAGCAAAACCTCCCAATGGGCGGCGCCAGTGATGTGGTTGAAGGCGGCAGGCACCGTGATGATCTGCGCGCCAAACTGGGCCAGTTTGCGGTAAAGGCGTGGAAAGCGGACGTCATAACAGACTGTCATGCCAATCTTTGCCAGCGGAGTGTCGGCCACCACAGCCTTGGACCCTGGACGATAAGCAGCAGATTCGCGGTAAACCTCGGTCGCAGAGACATTGACATCGAACATGTGGATCTTGTCATAGCGCGCCACAATGCCACCATCGGGGCCGATCAAAAACGACCGGTTGGCAAAACGCCCGCCCTTGTCGCGGGTCTTGACGCCAAGCGAACCGATCAACAGCCAGACCTTCAGCGCCGCCACCTCGTGCCGCAGTTCGGCAAGGGTCAGATCGGACGCCTCATGCCGGTAGACCGCGCGTTGATGGGCGCGCGAGGAGGACAGGCCATTGGTACATTCCGGCGTCAGGATGAACTGCGCCCCGCCAGCATGGGCGCGGCGGACAAGGTCCAGCGTTTCGGTCAGGTTCCCGGCCAGATTGTCGGTGACATTCAGTTGCAGCAGGGCCGCGCGCATCACTGCAGCAACGGGTCAAGCCGCCCTGCGTGATCAAGCGCATGCAGATCATCACAGCCGCCGATATGCTGACCCTTGATGAAAATCTGCGGAACCGTCCGGCTGCCGCCAGCCCGCTTGACCATCGTGTCGCGCTGCGCGGGGTCACGTCCCACATCAATTTCGCTGAAAGCTGCGCCCTTTTTACGCAGCAAAGCCTTGGCCGCAGTGCAGTAAGGGCAAGTTTGGGTGGTGTAAATCTCAACATTCGTCATGATGTCATCCTTGTCATGCTGCAATATAGCCATTCAAAGAGCAGGCGCAACAAAGTCGGGCCGGTGCAAAAACCGGGTGATGGCCGTTCGGATCAGTCCGGTCCAGCGCGCATGAACGAAAAGACCAGCCGAAATCGCCAGTCAGTACCAAAAGCGAGGGGAGAGTGGGAACCTGCACAGGCCACATCAGGTCTGACCTGATGTGAGGGCCTATACCCGCCCAATGTTCAACCGTCTCTGGTCACCCGTGCCATCACAAGAACCGAGACATCGCCCGCCCCCGCAGCGATGCAGGCCTCTGCCGCCGAAGCAAGGGTCGCGCCAGAGGTCATCACGTCATCAATCAACAGGATATGCCGTCCATCGATTCGTGCAGCGTGACGGGGGTGGGCGGTCAGGGCGCCCGACATGTTGGCAAAACGTCCGTCGCGGCTGCGGTCATCCTGACTGCCTGTGCTGCGCCGGCGCTGCAAAAGGTCGGGGCAATGTTCCAGACCTGCGATTTTGGCAACACCTGCGGACAGGAGCGCCGCCTGATTGTAGCGACGTTTGAGCAGGCGCGTCCAGTGCAGGGGCACCGGGGCCACCAGCATCCCCGGCACCAGAATGGGTTGTGCGGCACGCGCCATCCATGTGGTTGCCGGGCGGGCAAGGTCGATCCGGTCGCCGTGTTTCAACGCCAGCACCAGTTTGCGGGCATTGTCCTTGTACACAAGGGCGGCGCGGCCGTTGTTCCACGGCCGCGCGGTTGTCAGGCAATCGTCACACAAAACCTCCGGTGAGGAGTCCTCGCCGGGTAGCGGAGTGCCGCATTTGGTGCAGGTCAAACCAATGATAAAGGGCGTCTGGCTCCAACATTCACCGCACAGGCCAAAGTCAGTGGTAACCCGCGCGTCACAGGTCAGGCATTGTGGCGGATAGACCACATGCAGCAAGGCTTGCATTCCCATGAGACCCCCCCTACCTCCGCCGCTATGCAGCTACCTGTTCTTACCGACCGCGCCACCCTGATCCGCAACCGCGCCCGCGCAACGGCGCTGTTCTTGCAAGACGTCGTGGTGTCTGAAGTACAAGAGAGGCTGACAGAGGTTAACAGAACCTTTACTTCGCCCGCGGCGGTGACAGGTTTTCCGCATTTGTGGCCGGAAATGACGACGGTGCGCGATGACGAGGTGCTGGCACTGGACCTAGCCTCGCATGATGTTGTGATCCATGCGTTGGCGCTGCACTGGGCAAATGATCCGGTCGGGCAACTGGTGCAATGCCGCCGAGCTTTGCAGCCCGATGGTTGGTTCATCGGGCTGATGTTTGGCGGGCAAACCCTGCATGAACTGCGCGCCTGTCTGGCCCAGGCCGAATCAGAGGTGACCGGCGGTTTGTCGCCTCGCGTGCTGCCGATGGGAGAGATAAGGGATCTGGGGGCGCTGCTGCAACGCGCCGGGTTCGGCCTGCCGGTGGCGGACAGTTTCACGATAACCGTGCGCTACAAAGACGCCTATCACCTGATGCGCGACCTGCGGGCCATGGGAGAGGGCAACGCCTTGTCGGGCAGGGTGCGCCACCCGACCCGTCGCAAGGTTTTTGAACGGGCGGCAGAATTGTATCAGGCCTTGCAGGGCGAGGATGGCCGGATTCCTGCCACCTTTGAGATCGTGGTATTGACGGGATGGGCGCCGCATGAAAGCCAGCAAAAACCGCTCCGCCCAGGGTCCGCCGTCAACCGCCTGTCTGACGCCCTGAAGTCGGCTGAGTTGAAACTGCCCCGCTAGTTGACCCGCGCTGAATAGCCGCTATCTGGGGTGCAAATGAAGGAAATTGACCATGCTTGACGTTGTCCCCGGCACTGGACGCCTGACCCATGCGCCGGGCGATCACCCGCGCGTCAAGCAATCAAAGGTCGGCATACTTTTGGCCAACCTTGGGACGCCTGATGCCACGGATTACTGGTCCATGCGGCGCTATCTGAACGAGTTTCTGTCGGACAAGCGTGTGGTCGATCTGCCCGACTGGAAATGGCAGCCGATCCTGCAATTGATCATCCTGTCGTTCCGTCCCCAGAAATCCGGGGCCAATTACAAATCGATCTGGAACACTGAAAAGAATGAAAGCCCGCTGCTGACCATCACGCGGGATCAGACCACGGCCATCGCCAAGACATTGGGTGACCGTTATGGCGATCAGGTCATGGTCGATTTCTGCATGCGTTATGGCAATCCGTCGACCAAATCAAAGGTGCGGGCCATGGTGGACGCGGGATGCGAGAAGATCTTGTTCTTTCCGTTGTATCCGCATTACGCGGGCGCCACGTCGGCCACGGCGAATGATTCGTTTTTTGCCGCCCTGGCAAAGGAAAAGCGTCAGCCCGCCGTCCGCACGGTGGCAGAGTATTACGACCATCCCCTGTATGTCGCCGCGCTCGCCTCCTCGGTCACCGAGGCCTATGCGAGATTAGACCATGTCCCGGACAAATTGGTGACCAGTTACCACGGGATGCCAAAACGGTACCTGATGGAGGGCGACCCCTATCATTGCCAATGCGCCAAAACGACACGCTTGCTGCGCGAAAAGCTGGGATGGGGGCGAGAGCGGATCGACGTCACGTTTCAGTCAGTCTTTGGTCGGGAAGAGTGGCTGAAGCCCTATACAGTAGAGCACGTGGCCGAATTGGCCAAAGCGGGCATGAAAAACATCGCTGTAATGGCCCCGGCATTTTCCGCCGATTGCATCGAGACGCTGGAAGAGATTAACGGCGAGATTCGTGAGGCGTTCGAGCATGCTGGTGGTGAACGGTTCACCTATATCCCCTGTCTGAACGATCAGGCGGCCCATGTTGCAGCCCTGTCCGCCATCATCACCGAGAATCTGAGCGGCTGGGTGCGCTGAAAACGAAAAAGACGGCAGGATTACCTGCCGTCTTTTCGCGATCAGAAAAGAATCAGATCAAGCGTTCGAAGCAGCGGCTGCCAGAACGAGCAGCAGCAACAGCGGGATCAGCAGGCCGCCATTGGACGACGAGGTGTTGGTGACAGCTGTCACAACCGGAACTTCTTCCATGATTGGGGTAGCCATGCCACCAGCGAATGCGGTGGAAGCTGCGACCGACAGAGCGGCTGCGAGTGCGATCTTTTTCATATTTTAGTCTCCAGTTTTATGCATCAGGTCGGAACGTCCAGTCCCGGACCGGAAGCGACAAGATTGTTGCTCGTGCGGCGAATAAAGCATTTTGGCGCATGGATTGCAACCGCCCCTGCCTTGGCTTTGCCCAACTGTTGCCTGTTTACCCTATGATAAAACGCAAAAAGACGGCAGTGACCTGCCGTCTTTTACACTCCGACCGAAAATTCGGTTCAGATTAGGCGTTCGAAGCAGCGGCAGCCAGAACGAGCAGCAGCAGCAGCGGGATCAGCAGGCCGCCATTGGACGACGACGTGGTGGTTGCCACGACAACGTCCGGAACCATTACGGGCTCGACGGTGCCGCCAGCGAAAGCGGTGGAAGCTGCGACCGACAATGCGGCTGCGAGTGCGATTTTCTTCATGTCTATACTCCAGTTAAAGCGTCCAGCCGAATTTTCGCAGAGGCGGCAGGACGCACCCAAGACTGTTCCTCGTAATCGCTTAAAAGCAGTTCAATTCAGGTAATGCAACCGACTCGATTGCGCGACGAGAGTCCGCCGCCACGATATCGTCAAAAGTGCAACACCTTTTTGCCATGATTGACGCGTCGGTTCACTTTTCGCTTGGGTGCCCATCGGACGGCAGCGGCTGTACCTGCCGGGGGGCGCCGCTAGATCAACAGGACCTGCGTGCCAACCTTGGCCAAGCCGTACAACTCGATGATGTGTTCGTTGTACAGGCCGATACAACCATTTGATGATCGGCGGCCAATCTTGCGGGTGTCATGGGTGCCGTGGATGCGGTAGGTGGCCCAGCTGAGATACAGCGCACGCACACCCAGAGGGTTCTCGGGCGATCCGCCGGGAACGGATTTCGGCCAATCCGGATTCCGTTCCAACATGCTGGCCGTCGCCGTCCAAGTCGGGTTTTCAACTTTTTGAATCACCTCAGTGCTGCCACGCCGCGTCAATTCATCGGTCAACGGCACAGACGTGGGATATAGTTTGTAGATCGACTGATCTTCTGACCAGTAATGCAGCGCGCGCGAGGTGATATCGCACAGAATCACACCATTGGTGGTGTTGGCAAAATAGTCCTGCCAATCGCGCAACCGGAATGACGAGATGTTGGCGCGCGGCACCGACGGTGTGGTGGGCGATTCAAATTCAGTCGAATTGTTGAAAGACTGCGCCGAAACGGGCAGCGCGGCAGCGCCAAGGCTGGCAGCGGCGACACCGAGGAAAAGACGGCGGTTCAGTGGCGATTGGGTGGCGTCAGACATGCTCTGATCTCCTTGACGTGCTCGATTGCGGCCTTGTACCGCGAAACGGGTCTGGCTGCAATTCACGGCCCTGTCACATGGCGGGAACCTGCAAAGGGTTTTGCTGGACGCGAAAGCGCTGTAAGAGGGGACAAAACAAGGCACAGGCCCCACAACCGGGCCGATTTCAGGTGAATTCAGATGGACAGACGTTCCGCATTTTTCCTTGGCGCCGCAGCGGCGCTGGCCGCCTGTTCGCGCGCGCCAGAGGTTCCCCTGGGCGCCGATGGCCGGCCGCTGCCGCAGGTTTATGTCATCGAACCGGGGTCAGAATCCTCGATCTCGTTCCGCGTTCTGGATGGGGTCAACGCCCTGCGCGCCGCCAAGAACGAACCGCAACTGTCCTTTAACGCCCAGCTGAATGCCGCCAGCGCCACCCATGCCCGTGATATGGCGGTGCAGAACAGGCCGTGGCATTTCGGGTCTGATGGATCATCGCCGCTGTTGCGGGTGCAGCGCGCCGGGTACACTGGCAAACTGGTGGGCGAATTGATCTCTGAGACGTTCGAGACAGAGCTGCAAACCCTGTCGAACTGGATGGGCCAGCCTGACACCCGTGAAGTGCTGATGAACCCCAATGCCACCGATTTCGGCTTTGCATGGTTTCAGGAAAGCAATGGCAAGATCTGGTGGGCGGCCCTTGTGGGCCAAGTTGGCGGCGCCTTTGGCAGCCCCAGCCCGTCAGCCAGCCTGATCCAGTAACCCGTTACGGAAAGATGTTGATCAGCGTGCCGGGGTTTACCATGGCATAGATCTGTTGGATCTGCTTGTCGGTGACGGCAATGCAGCCGACGGTCCAATCACCGCGCGACCGACCATTGTTGTTCGCACCGTGGATGAAGATGTCACCACCCGGGGTCAGGCCATTGGCCAAGGCAAAGGCGCTGTCGGTGTCGTTCGGGTAAGAAACGCCCAACGACAAGTGATAGGCCGAATTGGGGTTGCGATGGGTGATGCGGTAGGACCCTTCGGGCGTCTTTTGGTCGCCCTCGAACTGTTTGGGGCCTATCGGATTACCGCCCAGCCGGATTTTATAGGTTTCAATGATGCGGTCGCCCGAAATCAGATACATCATGCGGTCGGCTTTGTGGACCTCGACCAAGGTTATGGTGGGGCCGTTGTAGGACTGAAACTTGGGTGCGCAGGATGCAAGCGTTGCAAGTGCCAGAAGAACCAACACAATCTTCAGAATGGATTTCATCGCCTGCTCGCCCTTTTTTCCAACGCCATACCCGAAATCGTCAGGTCTGGCTAGAAGTCAAAGCGAGAAACGTGCGGCAAGCTCGACATGGGGCGACCAGCGAAATTGATCGACGACCTGCACCCAGTCCAATGAATACCCAGCGTTAACAAGCAGTTTGGCATCACGGGCAAAGGTGACCGGGTTGCAGGACACCGATGCGATCACGGGAACTTTTGCTTCGGTCAGGGTGCGGGTCTGCGCCTCGGCCCCGGCGCGCGGGGGGTCGATCACCACAGCCTCGACGCCCTTGAATTCGTCCTTTTCCAGCGGGCGGCGGTACAGGTCGCGGGTTTCGGTTGTCACCCGGCGCAGACCCTCGGCCCCACGGGCACCCTTTTCCAAGGCGGCAATCATGGCGGCGTCGCTTTCAACGGCGTGAACCTCGGCACGTTCGGCAAGGGCCAGAGCAAAGGTGCCAGAGCCGGAAAACAGGTCCGTAATCCGGCGCGCTGATCCGACGGCAAGGGCAACCGATTGCAGCAAGGCGGATTCGCCCTGGGCCGTCGCCTGCAAAAAGGCACCGGGTGGTGGGGCCACCAGCGCACGGCCAAACCGCTGCATCGGCATGGTGCGCAGCGCCACGATTTCGCCGTTCCACGTCAGGCGGGCCAGACCGTGGGTTTCGGCAAGGCGGGCGAGCTCCATCTGCGTGGTCGCGTCAGCGGGTTTGCCGCCCGTGACCACCACATCCGCACCGGACAGGCTGTGCGTCACGGTCAGCGCCATTTCCACGGTGCGAGACCCGCCAACACGCACCAACGCCTCCAGCGCCGGAAAGGTGGCGATCAGGTCAGGGTGCAGCAGTTGGCAATTGGGCACGGCAACCAAGGTATCGGACGCGCGGGCGTGAAAGCCGAGCAGCCCACCTCCCTTGGTCCGGCGCGCAGCCAATGTGGCGCGGCGGCGGGATTGCGGCGGCGATGTGATGATCGGGCGGAAGGTGGCGGTCAGCCCCTGCCCCGCCAAGGCTCCGATGACGATTCCCTGTTTCCAGTCTGCAACAAATGGGTCTGCCGCGTGCTGCATCATGCAGCCGCCACAGGTGCGGGCATGGGCGCAGGGCGGCCGCACACGGTTGACAGACGGGGTCAGGATCCGGGCGTTCACCAGTTGGTCGCCTTGCAAATCGCCTTCGACCACCTCGCCCGGCAGCATTTGGGGGACGAACACGGCACCATCGGGCCCTTGGGCCACGCCATCACCCAGATGGCCCAGTCGGTCTATCGTCAAAATCACTCGGCTGCTTCCTTTGTATCGGCACCGATGAATCCGCCAGATTGGCGGTTCCAATAGCGCGCATATAGTCCGTTCTGGGCCAACAGGTCAGCATGGCTGCCCTGTTCGACGACGCGTCCCGCGTCCAGAACGATAATCCGGTCCATCATGGCGATGGTAGAAAGGCGGTGCGCAATGGCCAGAACCGTCTTGCCATGCATGACGCGGTCAAGTGCAGTCTGGATGCTGGCCTCAACCTCGCTATCAAGGGCCGATGTTGCCTCATCCAGAACCAGAATCGGCGCATCTTTCAGAAAGGCGCGGGCAAGCGCGATGCGTTGGCGTTGGCCGCCAGACAGTTTCACGCCGCGTTCGCCCAGAAATGCATCGTATCCCTGATTGCCGCTGTGATCGCGCAGACCCAGGATGAAATCATGCGCCTCGGCCGCACGGGCTGCGGCGATCATCTGATCCTGACTGGCCTCGGGGTTGCCATACAGAATGTTTTCGCGCGCGGTGCGGTTGAACATCGATGTTTCCTGCGTGACCATGCCAATCTGACGGCGCAGGCTTTCCTGCGTGACGGTCCGCACATCAATGCCGTCGATCAAGACCCGGCCCTTTTCGGCATCATAGAGCCTGAGAAGCAGCGCGACCAAGGTTGATTTCCCCGCCCCCGACGCGCCGACAAGGCCGATCTTTTCACCCGGCTGGATGGTCAGGCTCAATTCATCCACGCCGCCACGGCCATCCTGGGTCTTGCGGCCATAGGCAAAGGACACCGATTGCATCTGCACGGTGCCCAAGACGCGGGGCATCTCGGCTGCGTCAGGGGCGTCGATCAAGGTATAGGGGGTGGTCAGGGTGCGGATACCGTCCTCAACTTCGCCCAGATTGCCAAAGATCGACATCAGGCTGAACGACACCCAGCCGGTCATCTGTGACAACCGGAACGAAATCGTGCCCGCCGCCGCGATATCGCCCGCCGTGGCCTGTCCGTTGGACCACAGCCACAACGTGCCGCCGACCAGCAACACCGGCAGCACCCCAGCGATGGCCGACAGGACAAAGCGGAACCATGACGAGATGTAACCGTAGACGATGGCCCGTTCACGGAAACCGGCCATAGCCTCCAGTGCGACCCGGTCCTCATAGGTGGAATGGGCGAACAGTTTGACGGTTTTCATGTTGGTGACGGTATCGACGATCTGCCCGGTCACCATCGCCCGCGCCGCCGCACGTTTGGCCGACGCGGCACGGATTTTTCGTAGGGAATGGCGGATGAACACGTAGTAGGCGGCGATCCACAGAACCAGAATCGCAGCCATGCGCAGGTCGATCGTCCCAAGCAACAGCACCGACCCCACCACGGACGACAGTGCAAAGGCGGCGGTTTCGATCAGGCTGGTGACCACATCCGTCGTCGCCCGTGCCGTCTGCATCTGTTTTTGTGCGATGCGCCCGGCGAAATCGTTGTCAAAGAACGTGACGGCCTGACCGATGGTCCAACGGTGCAAACGCGACAGGATCAGCGGGAACAGGTTGGGTTCCAGCCGGATCGACGCGGCAGCAGTGTTCATGCCAAAGATGAAGGGCCGCAAGATCAGGTAATAGACGGCAAAGACGATGAACAACGGTGCCAGATCGGTTGCAAAATCAGCCGGGCTGGTGGCTGCCACCCCATCGATGATCCTGCCCAAAAGCGTCGCCGATATCGCCTCCAGCGAGCCTGTCAGAACCGACCAGAATACCGCCCATAGGATGCCCGCCCACGCCCCGCGAATGGCCCAGCGGAAAAAGGCCCAGGTTTTGCCGGGTGGCGGGCCCTCAGCCGGGGCAAAGGGGGGTATGTTCGGCCCGAGTATCGGGGAAAACGTCATTCAGCCGCCTCTTCCTGTCCAAGAAAGCCGCCAGACTGACGCGCCCAGAACCGCGCGTAAAGCCCGTTCTGCTTCAACAAAACGGCATGAGTGCCCTGCTCGGCAATCCGGCCATCCTCCAGCACCACAATCCGGTCCATCGCGGCAATGGTGGAAAGACGGTGCGCGATGGCGATGACGGTCTTGCCCTCCATCACGTTGAACAGCGCCTCTTGGATAAGCGCCTCGGCCTCACTGTCCAGCGCCGAGGTTGCCTCATCCAAAATCAGGATCGGCGCGTCCTTCAGGATCACGCGGGCCAGCGCCACACGTTGCCGCTGACCGCCCGACAGTTTCACGCCGCGTTCGCCGACATGGGCGTCATAGCCGGTGCGGCCCTGCGGATCGGCCAGGGTCAGGATGAAATCATGCGCCTCGGGCCGTTTGGCGGCGTCGAACATCTGGGCATCGGTCGCGTCAGGTCGGGCGTATTTGATGTTGTCGCGGACCGACCGGTGCAGCAGGCTGCTGTCTTGTTGCACCATACCAATCTGCCGGCGCAGGGATTCCTGGGTCACCGTGGCGATGTCCTGGCCGTCAACGCGGATCTGGCCCTGCTCGGTGTCGTAAAACCGCAGCATCAGCTTGACCAGTGTCGATTTACCCGCCCCCGACCGCCCGACCAGACCAATCTTTTCGCCCGGACGGATGGTCAGCGAGATCGCGTCCAGACCGCCCGAACCACGACCATAATGGTGCGAAATACGGTCAATCTCGATCAATCCGTCGCGGAAATCTAGGATCGGGGCCTGTGGGGCGTCAGTCAGGGCGATGGGATAGGTGATGGTTTCCATCCCCTCTTTCACCACACCCAGGTTTTCGAACAAGTTGGTGGTGGACCACATGATCCAATAGGTCATGTTGTTCAACCGCAGCACCAGCGCGGCGGTGGCGGCCACGGTCCCGACCGTCGCGGCACCCTGATACCACAGCACCAGCGCCCAACCGATCACGGCAACAATCAAGAACCCGTTCAGCACGGTCAGGGTCACATCCATCCTGGTGATGATGCGCATTTCTGTGGCTACGGCCTGACGCGCAACCTCGATCGCGTCGCGGGCATAATCACGCTCGCGTTCGTGGTGGCCGGACAGTTTGACAGAATGGATGTTGGTATAGGCATCCACCACCCGCCCGGTGACCGTTGACCGCGCATCAGCCGCCGCCTGCGACGCGGGTCCAATGCGGCGCAGGGTCCAGCGCATCAACAACAGATAGCCAACCAGCCAGACCAAAAGTGGCACTAACAGGCGCAAATCAGCATCGGCCAGCATAAAGCCAGCCCCAACCAAAGTGACAGACGCAAATGCCATCGCGTCAAAGACCTGAAACACTGCTTCACCCGCCGCTGGGGGGGTCTGCATGATGCGGTTGGCTATTCGACCAGCAAAATCGCTTTCAAACCAGCCAACGGGTTGGCGCAGCACATGGCTGTGTGCACGCCAACGGATCATCGTGGCAAAGTTGACCATGATCGTGTTGTGCAGCAGCGCGACATGCACCCCACCGATAGAGGGGCGCACAATCAGGACAAACAGGGCGACAAGGATCATTTCGGTCCCATGATCAGCCCAGACCTGCGCTGGCATGCCCAACGTCAGGTAATCGACCATAACGCCCACATACCAGATCAAGACCACGTCAATCGTGGCATTGATCACCGAAAAGATGCCCGTGGCCCAAAAGACCCTGGAAAACGGGCGCAGGTAGTCGACCAGATAGGGCCACAACCTGCGCGGCGGGGTATCGGTCTGCACATAGCTGACATAGGGATCGACAAGATTTTCAAAAAAACGGAGCATGGGAGGCCTGCGAATTTGCATTGCGACTATGGAGATGGCGGTTCCTGAATGGACCGCCCACACGGGATCGGTCGGCTCAGGCCAGACTGAAAAGGATCCCGTGTTCCATGCCGCACTCCTGTCATTGTGTGACGTCTCGTTAGCTCAGGCTGAACGATTTGTCACCCCTCAATCGGCGCAGCCGTTCAGCAGGGACTGTTTGTCGAGGTGAAGACCACTGGCCAACCACTGCGACTGCAGTGTCTTGAGGCGGTCACCCAAGGCTGGGCCGTCCAGCTCTGGCATCAGATCGGCCGCGGTAACAGGAAAGGTGGATTGGGCACCACGCAGAACCTCGGCGTGCCAATCCTGCGGAAGGGGCGCATCCAACAAGGCCGCGCGGCACAGGATTACGTCCTGGGCCGGAACCTCACCCAGCAACCAACCAAGGGCGGATGCGGACTGCACCGCACCAATTTCAGTTCTGATCTTGGCCAATTCAGCCCGTTCCTGACGGGACAGGCGCAGGGTATCAGTTGCTCCGCCCAAAACCGCCAGGCGGCGCTGCCAGCGCGGGGGCCTCTCGCCTTCCAGATGGACCAATGGCGCAAGTGCAAGGTGGTCGGCGCCGGGCAAGACGTGAGCCAGCACACCAGCCTGCGCCATGCTGGCCACGGCGGGCGCCGGGTTGGCAGCAGCCAGCAGTTTGCGCATTTCAGCCCCAATGCGTTCGCCCGACAGAGAGGCAATTCCATCGGCAAGAAGCGCGCAAGCGGCCAGGCCATCGGCATCAAGCCCACCAGTAGGGTCACCATAAATAGCATGAAAACGAAAGAATCGCAGGATCCGCAGATAGTCTTCACGGATCCGCTGTTCGGCCTCACCGACAAACCGAACACGGCGTGCCCGCAGATCCGCCATACCGCCCAGCGGGTCGATCACCTCGCCAGAGGGGCGGGCATAAAGCGCGTTCATGGTAAAATCGCGGCGCGCGGCGTCATCGGCAATGTCTGTGGAAAAGGCCACTACAGCGCGGCGACCATCGGTTTCCACATCGCGGCGAAAGGTGGTGACCTCGTGGTGCAGACCAGCAGCGATCACTGTGACAGTGCCGTGGTCAATGCCTGTCGGAATAACCTTGAATCCCGCTGTTTGGGCAATGTCACACACCGTTTGCGGCAAGGCGTCGGTGGCAATGTCGATGTCGCACACCGCTACACCCAACAAGGCGTTGCGCACGCAGCCCCCCACAAAGAACGCGCTGTACCCCGACAGGCCAAGCGCCGCACACAGCGCCTGTGTGCCCGACTGGTTAACCCAAGCCCCCTGCAAGATCATGCCGTCACCCGAAGCGCCAAGCCATGCAAGATACGCGCCGTGGCGCCCCAGATGTAATACGGCCCCCAAGGCACTGCATAGTATCTGCGGAACTGCCCGCGCCAAAAGCGCCCCTCGATCACAAATCGCGCAGGGTCCAGCACATGGGACAGCGGGACAGTGAACACCTCCTCGACCTCGTTGCGATCGATAATGGGCGTGAAATCACCGGTGATATGCGCCAGAACCGGGGTCACCTGAAACCCCGTTACGGTTTCATGCGGTGACAAATTGCCAAGGACACTGACACTGCGCGGGGCAAGGCCAATCTCTTCTTGCGCCTCACGCAGGGCGGCGGCCTGTGGGCTGGCGTCATCGTTTTCGACCTTGCCACCCGGAAAGGAAATCTGGCCGGGGTGGTGTTTCAGATGGGATGCGCGCTTGGTCAGGATCATGTCCGTCGCTGTGCCCCTTTGCCATATCGCCACCAGAACCCCCGCCGGGCGCAGACTGCGACCCGCGGGCAAGTCGATGGTCGAGTTCAGGTCATAGTCAGATGACGCGCCAACCGGGCGTTCAAGGGCCGCGACAAGGCGGGCAACCTCAGGCGTCATTCCCGTTCGCGCCCTCAAACCCCAGCGTCGCGGGGTCAAACTCGTAATGCGCCCCACAAAACTGGCAATCGGCGGTCACAAGGCCCTGCTCTGTGGTCATCGACCGGATGTCCTTTTGCGAGTAGATCGACATTGTGTTGCGCACCTTGTCAGCCGAACAAGAGCAGCCGAACTGCACCGGGGTCGCATCAAACACACGGGGCTCTTCTTCGTGAAACAGCCGCACCAACAGGTCTGTGGGCGCCAATGTCGGGCCGATCAGTTCAATCTCCTCGACCGTGTCCAACAAGATGTTGACGCGGTTCCAGTTTTCAGCCTGATCTCCGGCCAGAATGTCGACATGGGTCAGCAATCCACCCTCGCCACTGCCACCCTCGGCCGCAACGGCGACCGACATGCCGACCTGCGGCATATGCTGCAGCATCACCCCGCCTGCCCGCCAACGCGACGTCTGGCCCGGCACCTGACTTTTGCCAAATGTGACAGCAAAGCGGGTTGGCAGCTGTTCGGATTGGGCAAAGTAGGTCTGGGCACAGTCAGACAGCGAATTGCCATCAATGGGGGTAAAGCCCTGATACGGGACCATATCCGGCCCCTGATCCAGCATGACGGCCATATACCCCTCGCCAATTTGACTGAACGGCGTCGCCTGCGGGTCCAGCTTGTCACCGTCATAGCTGGCATAGGCGCGGATGCGGGCCGGTTGGCCATCATCGGTCGGGCCATAGTAGTCGGTTGCAATCAACCGGGCCGCCCCTTTGCCACGGATCTGCAACGACAGCTTCCAGCGCAGTTTGACGGTCTGGCCGATCAGCGCGGTCAACAAGGTTGCCTCGGCCACCAGCGCCTCGATCTGCGGGGGATAGTTGTGCTGACGCAGCACCTCGCCCAGCACACCATCCAGGCGGGCGACGCGACCACGGACATCCGCAAGGTCAAGTTGAAAGGGCAGGACGGTGTCGTCCCAAGTAATTTGCTGAACCGACGTCATGGGGTTTCCTAAAGCTGCCGACCTTGGCATACCGCGCCTATATAGGCAGGACAACCGCGCGGCCAAGAGGGAACCATGATCAAGCGATACGGTGAGGCCGTCAAGCGTGGACAAAGTTATCGGCGGCGGGCTGGGGTGTATGGCGTGCTGCTGGACGGGGACGCGGTGTTATTGACCCACCAGGCGGCCCCAGTGCCCGAATATCAGTTGCCCGGAGGAGGCATCGATCCCGGTGAAAACCCGATCGCCGCCCTGCACCGCGAGGTTTATGAAGAGACAGGCTGGCACATTGGCCCGGTGCGCCACATTGGGACGTTTCGGCGTTTCACCTATATGCCCGAATACGACAAATGGGCTGAAAAGCTGTGCGCCATCTTCCTTGCCCGCCCGACCCTGCGTATGGGCCCCCCAACCGAGGCTGGCCACACTGCGATTTGGGCGCCGTCCGAATTGGCGTTGACCCTGATCACAAACGCAGGTGATCGCGCCATGTTGGCGCGCGCCTTGGGTCAGGCCGGCCCAAGGTAGTCAAACAACAGACCAGAAACATCGTCTGGAAAGTCGTTTCCGGCAAAGAAGTTCGCAAGATCCCACATCAAAGCCTCCAGCAAATTGGCGCTGGCAAGGTGGGCGGACTGTTCCAGCAGGGCGATCAATCCGTCAGTTCCCAGTTCGTTATCCAAAGGGTCCGGACATTCAGTGACGCCGTCTGACATCAAGAACAACCTGTCCCCCGGCAACAGCACGGCAGAGACCGATTCGTAACTGGCATCTGCGATCAGACCGATCGGCATGCCGCCGCTGCCAAGATGTTCAATCAGTCCGGTCTTGCGCATCACGACCGGATGGGGATGCCCGGCCTGCACAAGCTGGACCTGCCCGGTGATGAGATCGATTTCAGCATAGGCCATAGTGAAATACTGATCGACCTGCATATCATCAATCATCAAACGATTGAGCCTGAGGGCCACCTCCTCTGGCGGGACAGAGTTGCGGACACCGGCGGCGTTGACCGTCAGCGCGATGTTCTGCTCGGGCGATCCGCCCGACAACAATCCGGCCAAGCGTGCGGTCATCATTGCCGAGGCCACGCCATGGCCAGAAACATCAACCGAGAATACCGCAACGCGACGCTCATCAATGACAAAAGACCCGACCAGGTCACCGCCCACATGGCCCGATGGCTGCATCATGATCGACGCTGACCCAAGCCCGAAATCGCGGAACCGGTCGCGAATCAAGGATTGTTGCAGCTTCTTCGCCTCGATTAGGTCGCGATCCAGTGAATCGTACAGGCTTTGCAACTGTTCCAACGTGCTTCCGACCAACCGATTCTTGATGACCAGCTCTTGCTGCATCCCCACAATGCGTTCGCCCGCACGCAAACGGGCACGCAATTCGTCAGAATTGACCGGTTTGGCCAGAAAATCATCCGCACCGCTTTCCAGACCGCTGGCGATTTCGGTCTTTTCCGATTTCGACGTCAGCAGGATGAAATAGCCATACCCCTCTCTGGGAAGCGCACGAAAGGCGTGGCACAGCTCCAGCCCGGTCATACCGGGCATCATCCAGTCTGACAGGACAATGTCGAATCGCTGATCATGGCACAGCGCCAACGCTTCCTCGCCACTTGCAGCTTCGGCCACGCGGTAGCCCCAACGTGCCAACTGCATTGCAAGGATCCGCCGCTGCGCCTTGCTGTCATCGACAATCAACACGTTTTTGCCCGCCGCAGCGGCGGTTACGGATTGAATGTCATGCTGTGTCATACTGGCTGTCACCGGATCTACCCGCTTGTGGTGCCGGTCATTACCGCCAAAATTCCTTAACAACCGATGAAGTCTAAAACCTTTGTTTCTCTGCCCTGGGCGGATTACCCTTTGTTAAGGCGCAGGGCGCACCTTGGTCCTCAGGTAACTGGAGGCCGCCGGGGGGCGGGGTGTGTGATGATAGATTGGGAACGCGTCAAGGAATTGCGCGGCGAAATCGGTGACGATGATTTTGCAGAGGTGGCCGCCATGTTTCTGGACGAAGCAGATGAGGCAGTCAGCAGGCTGGTGCCCGGCCTGACTGCCAAAGCCATGGAGGATGATCTGCATTTTCTGAAAGGTGCGGCCCTGAACCTTGGGTTTCAGGACCTTTCGGCATTGTGTCAGGACAGCGAACGACGGGCTGCGGCGGGCGACACGACGGTCAATCTGGACGCGGTGCGCGCCACATACTTCACCTCCAAGGCGGCGTTTCAGGGCGGAATGGCACAGGCCTTTGCGGCCTGACCGTTCAGATCAGCGGACGGTTTTCGATGTAGTGGCCATAAAGGGTGGTCACGATGGAAATGCCAACCATCATGCGCACCCAACCCGTACCAAGCGCCCAGATCACCGATACGCCGGGAACCTGGCTGAACAGATAAAACCCGATCAATTCCAGCCCGACACCAGCCACAACCACAATCGCGGCCAGCGCAATCAGGTCGGCTGTCTGTCCTTTCGTGGCGGCCCACCCTGAAAAAAACGGGCGGTCAACACCCAGCGCGGTGGCGGGCAGGTCTGACGTCAGGCGAAATCCAACCACCAGGACCGGCAGGTAGACCAGAAAGCCCAACAGAATCAGACCGAGCGCCATTGGGGCATCAACAACCAGGCTGCCAAAGATCGTGCCAACAACCGTCCCCAAGACCGCCCCAACCACGACCAAAATCAATCCATATCCCAGCGACCGCAGCAGATAGGCCCAGATCCGGTCACCGCGGTACGCGGGCAAGGCTGCAGGCTTTTCACCCAACAGGACATAGCGGTGCCATGACACGGCTATCCACAAGCCGGTCACAACGGTGACCAAGCTGACGATCAACACCCCCAGGAAAAAGCCCGCCCCCGGACCGCCCTGCATCATCTGGCCCGACGACATCATCATGCCACCACCAAACACCATCGCAACCGCGATCTGCGCCAGGTACAGCACACCGGAAACCCGCACTGCCCCATCCAGATTGCCAAAAACCTGACGCACGGAATGAACGAATATCTGCCAACCCTTCATGACCCACCCCCGATTTATCCTATCCGAACAGTGGGGCGGCATGCTGCCCTTGTGTCAACTGCGCTTCCCTTGCCACAGCCGGTAATTCCCGTTAATCGCGAACCAAGATGCAAGGGAGTCACAGATGTCAGCCAAATCCGCGCCAAAGAAAGTTGTCCTCGCCTATTCCGGTGGATTGGACACCTCGATCATCCTGAAATGGCTGCAAACCGAATATGGCTGCGAAGTTGTGACCTTTACCGCCGATCTGGGCCAGGGCGAGGAGTTGGAGCCCGCCCGTCAAAAAGCCCTGTTGATGGGGATCGACCCTGCAAACATCCACATCGTCGATGTGCGCGAGGAGTTTGTCCGCGATTTCGTGTTCCCGATGTTCCGCGCCAATGCGTTGTACGAGGGGCTGTATCTGCTGGGCACGTCAATCGCGCGGCCGCTGATTTCGCAACATTTGGTGCGTATCGCGCATGAGGTCGGCGCCGATGCTGTGGCGCATGGCGCAACTGGCAAGGGCAATGATCAGGTGCGTTTTGAACTGTCCGCCGCCGCGCTGGACCCGTCGATCCGCGTGATCGCACCCTGGCGTTTGTGGGACCTGACCAGCCGCACCAAACTGTTGGAGTTTGCCGAGGCGAACCAGATCCCGATTGCCAAGGACAAACGCGGCGAAGCGCCGTTTTCAGTGGACGCCAACCTGCTGCACACCTCGTCCGAAGGCAAGGTTCTGGAAAACCCGGCCGAGGAAGCGCCCGAATTCGTGTATCAGCGCGTCACCCCGGTTGAAAAGGCACCTGACACCCCGGAATACATCGAAATCGGTTTTGAACGCGGCGATGCCGTGTCCATCAATGGCGAGGCGCTGTCGCCTGCGACCATCTTGGCCCAGCTGAACGACATCGGCGGCAAGCATGGTGTTGGCCTGCTGGATCTGGTGGAAAACCGCTTTGTCGGGATGAAGTCGCGCGGGTTGTACGAAACCCCCGGCGGTACCATTCTGCTGGAGGCGCACCGCGGCATCGAACAGATCACACTGGATTCAGGCGCCGGGCATCTGAAAGATTCGATCATGCCGCGCTATGCAGAGCTGATTTACAACGGCTTCTGGTTCAGCCCCGAGCGTGAAATGCTGCAAGCCCTGATCGACAAAAGTCAGGAACATGTGACCGGCACTGTGCGGCTGAAACTGTTCAAGGGTTCGGCGCGCACCGTGGCGCGCTGGTCTGACCACTCGCTTTACAGCGAAAAGCATGTAACGTTTGAAGATGATGCCGGTGCCTATGACCAAAAGGATGCTCAGGGCTTTATCACGCTGAACGCCCTGCGCCTGCGCCTGATTGCCGCGCGCAATGCGCGGGTGGCCAAATAGGTCAACCCATCACGACGGCGCCCATGGGATCACGGGCGCCGTCGCTGTTTTAGATCAGTTGCAGATCCGCTGCCGTCAGCGCGATGAACCCGGTCAGGGTAATCGCCTCGCCACCGTCAAACGTCAGCACGGTATTGCCACCAACCACGGCCGCAAACTGTGTCAACACCTCAGCCGAGGTCAGATCCCCCGCATCGGCCCACAGGCCACGGTCCAGCCGCAGGAAATCGGCGTTGGTGAAATCGGTGACTGTGTCGCCGCCGCCACCCTGACGGAACACAAACACATCAATCCCCGTCCCGCCGGTCAGGGTGTCATTGCCATTGCCGCCGTCCAGCCGGTCATCACCCGCGCCGCCGTTCAGTTTGTCAGCCTGCAATCCGCCTGACAGTCCATCATTGCCATTGTCGCCCTTCAGGACATCGGCACCGGCACCCCCGGCAAGGCCGTCATTCCCCTCGCCGCCGGTGATTTCGTCGTTGCCATTGCCGCCCAGCAATCCGTCATTGCCCAGATCACCAGTCAAGCTGTCATTGCCATCACCGCCGTAAAGCGCGTCGTTGCCGGCCAGACCGTTGATCTGGTCATTCCCGGCCAAACCGTCGATCCCGTCATGGCCACCGGTGCCAAACAGTTTGTCCGCACCCACGCTGGCCGGAAAACCGCCGCTTGTCGACGAAATGGTCAGTTCGACCGCATGGATCGGTTCTGCAGAGCCGTTGATGTCATTGCTGCCCAGATCAGAAAACACCACCAGAACCCGGCCATCCGCCATCAGGGACAGACTGGGGTCGGTCTGATCGCCTGCGCGCTTGTCACCCTGAACCAGCGTCGACGCGCCCAAGGCCTGACCATTGCTGTCATAATGCCCGACCAGAATATCCAGACCATTGACGCCCTTGGTTGTCCAAGCGACGACAAAGGTGCCATCTTTGAGCGCCAACAAATCATAGGCCGAGGGCGTACCGTTCAACGAAATCGGGATGTTGATGCTGTTGGTTCCGGTGCGGGTGCCCCAAGCAGTAAAGGTTTCCAGAACCAGATTGGACGCGGTTATCCCGGCCGGCTGCAGTGCCGAGATGACAAAGCCGCCGCCAGCCGTATTCGGTGCCGACGATCCGGGGTTCAGGCTGATAACCTTGATATCCACGGCCTGCCCAATTGCCGTCATGGTGGTAAAGTTGACCGGCGCAATCAGCCCCGGAATGCCAACTGGGGCGCGGATCAGGGAAACATCCGACAGGCGCAGGAGGGCAACACCCCCCACCTCGCCCGCGATCAGGATATTGCCGCCCTCCAACCGGGTGATGCTGGTGATCTTGTCAAAGATTTCCAGATCCGAATGGGTGGCCGTACCAACCACGGTGCCATCTGGCCCAAGCAGCCGGATTGTGGTCAGGGTGGTGGCCGTATCCGCTTCCTGGACCAAGGCGATGTAACCGTTGCCAGCGTCGATCAGAAAGCTGCCGCTGTCCGGCCCACCCGGGTTGTCAGGGTCGATGTCACGGTATTGCTGCACGTTGCCTTGGGCGTCAAAGAACGGCTTGATCGCGCCACCTGCGTCAAAGCTGACGGCAAAGGCATCGATGTCCAACGGGAAACTGCCCCACATCGTTCTGGAGTTGAACGACACGGTAAACCCGCCATCCGCCGTAGCGGCCACCTGCGGCGAATCCTGAAGGCCCGGCATCCAACCGTTGACCTGAATAGTCTCGGCTGCCGGGGTGCCATCGGCGTTGTAAATCCGCGCAAACACCCCACCGTCGGTGTCCTGAAACTCATCCACCGGCGAGGTCAAAACCTCTTGCCAGACGACGACGAAACGCCCGTCGGTCAGCACCGCAACCTCGGGGCTGCGACCCGATGGGGTCAGGCCGACAGATTCAATAACAAACGCCTTGGACTGCGCTGAAATAGACATTTTGATACCTGCTCGTTGTTTTTGTTGCTCGATTTTTGGGGAATCTTACGCGAACAGGGGGGTTGGTCAATCTTTCGTTGCTTCAAATGTCCCGAATGACTGCAACCGCTGGTAATAGGGCAACGCTTGGTCGACCAGGTCCGCGAATCCATCAGACAGCACGGGCAGCGGGCCTTCCGGGTCCTCGAACCCGGTTGACTGGTGCACAGCGCCGTACCAATGCGGTGCCCAGACCCCGTCATAGGGTTTGGGGCCACAGGTCCAGTGCAACATACTGTCGCGAAACGGAATGCCAAGTGCGGCACACAGGTCAGACAGCGCCAGCCGCGGGTTGGCCCGAATATCGGCGCAGTCGATGATCAGGGGCGCATGACCCAAAGCGTCGGCCACCTGATCAAACAATTCGGCCTGCTGGACAAAGCCAATATCAGCCAGCGTCGGCGCCTCGCGCTTTTTGGCATAGCTGGCGACGACACGGGCCGGGTGGCGGATCAGGAACACATTCGTCAGGCCGCGCATGAAGCCACGGTCGAACTGCGGGATCATGTGCAAGGTCATGTGCTTTTGGTAAAACAGGCTCTGACCCTGCGGAATTGGCCCCAATAAGGAGTGGGCCACCTGCGCCGGATCAGAGCTTTGCGACGCAATCACCGCGTCCCGCATCGGGTGATCCATTCCGGTCGCCTGCAAATAGGCGCCGTAAAACGGCTCGTCCACCACGGTACAATCACCGCGGGCGGCAAAGGCATACATCATCGCCGTCGACAGGTTGCGCGGCCCTGACCACATGGCAATGCGGTTTGGGTCGGGCGTCATGCGCCGACCAGAGTCTTGTACAGCCCGCGCAAGCGTTCCGTCACGGGCCCCATCTGCCCAGTTCCGATCTGCCGCCCATCCAGCGACGCCACCGGGGTTTGCGCGCCAAAGGTGCCGGTCAGAAACGCCTCATCCGCCGAATAGGTGTCTACAAGGCTGAAATTGCGTTCGAACACCGGGATGTCGTTCGCGCGGCACAGGTCGATCACCTTTTGTCGGGTAATCCCGTTCATGCAGTAATCACCAGTGCTGGTCCAAACCTGACCCTTGCGTACGATGAAAAAGTTGCAGGCATTTGTGGTGTTCACAAAACCATGCACATCCAGCATCAACGCCTCGTCCGCGCCTGCCTTTTCGGCGGCAATGCAGGCAAGGATGCAGTTCAACTTGGAATGGCTGTTCAACTTGGGGTCTTGGGTCATCGGCAAGCCGCGCATGTGCGGAACCGTGGCCAGCCGTATCGGGCGGGGCAGCTTTTGAAGGCTGTGCTCCATGATGATCACCACCGTGGGCCCGCGCTGCGACAAGCGCGGATGCTGAAACGGCCGGGTTTTCACGCCCCGGGTGACCATCAGCCGGGCATGGGCATCTGTCGTCATGCCATTGGCCCTTTGCGTGTCTGACAAGGCCTGATGCACAGCCTCTTTGGTCATGGCAATGTCCAGATCAATCGCCTTGGCCGCATCAAACAGCCGGTCGATATGTTCCTCGGCAAAGGACCAGCGGCCATTGTACAGCCGGATCCCCTCCCACACCCCATCGCCGAGCATGAAGCCGGAATCGTAAACGGACACCACCGCCTCGGCCTTGGGAACGATGCGGCCATTGACATAGATCTGGACCGCCTCGTTGCGGGCGTCCTCCTCGGCCTGATGGGTGGAAACGTGGTCGGTCATGTGGTCCCTTTTGCCCTGCGGCTCATGAGGCTTCGCTTTGAATGTCGCCATCGACGTATTTTTGCACCCAGGGGCGGCTTTTGGCAAAGGCGGAAAACCGGTCAGGAAAGCCGTCCTGCAGGGCCAGCAGGGCTGCGCGCAGGGTATCAATGTGGTTGATCGCCTTGGCGCACCAAACAATGCGGATCAGAACGACCCAACTGGTCGGGTCCGCGCCATAAGCGCTGTGCAGGGCCGCCAATTGTTCAAAATGCGACTGAAAGTGATCATGGCAATCTGCCATCGCCAGACTTAGGCCCACATGGCCCTGCTCTAACCCGGCATGGGCCTGAAACAGAGTGCGGGCGCGATCATGGGCGCCAATCTGCATCAGTTGCAGACCAAGACGCTGTACCTCCTCCGGGCGGGAGAACTGTGGGGTATGACCCAAGACGGCAACGATAAACGCCATGACCTGCGCCAGACCGGCAGGCGACAAATGCACAGGCACAATCCCGTCTTGCGCAAAGGCCGGCTCTCTCAGCGGATCTTCGGCGTTGAAATCAGCAAAGAAAGCGACGTAACGACAACGCGCCACATTGGCCAACCGCCAGAAATCGCCCCAACGGAACATGGCGGTTTGCAGGGTTCCCAATTCGACCACACAGGTATCGTGCCCGGCAAACAGAATGTTGGTGAACCCGGCACCGTGGTAGGAAACCATCATGTCGGCATTGGCCATGATGCCGATCTGTTCCAGCGGCGACAGCCGTTCAAAGGCGACGAATTCAAAGCCGAACATCTTCAACATCTCGAAAACTTCGTTTTCGCCTTTCATGGTCCGGCTGCGCGCCTGATCGGCCTCGCGTCCGACCCAGAACCGCTTGGGTAGATGGCTGAAATCGTGACCTTCAATCGCCTTCATCGCGCGGTCGCGCAGTTTGATCAGACTGGTGTCCACCGAATTCATCGCCAGCACGCCATGCGATGCCCGCGTGGCTTTGCGCCCCTGCCAATATCCGGCGGGCGGGGCGTAAAGGTCTATCAGACCAACCTCGGCCGCCGGCATCTGATAAAAGCTGTTGCCAAAGTTATAGGCGGTGACGACCCGGTCGTGGTGTGCAGGGGCGCGTTTGAAGATCACACGATCAACCAGATCAGGGAACAGCGCCGCAATGAAGCTGCGGGTAAAGGGGCGCGTCTTTTCGTCACTATTGGGGTAATGCAGGTAAATCGGCCCGGTCAGTCCCAATTCCTCAACCAGACAGAGCTGGCAAAGCGACTCCGTGACAAAGTGATAGTAGTTGAACGTGTTGCGGCATTCGATGGCAAATGGCGTGCTGTCCGGAAGGGGCGCGGTCAGGATCGGCAGAGCCTTGACTGCGTTTCGATCCTGACATTGTACAAAGTAATCGACCACCCGCTGTTCGATCACCGAATCGTCCTGACCGTTTTCCCAACAGTAACGGTTCAACAGACGGATCCCCGCCGCACCACTGATCAGGCATTTGTCCTCGACAGTTACAAAAGACTTTTTGAATGCGGCGTTTTGCAGAAGGACAGGAACCGTATTGAACTCGATCGCCTTCTGAAAAACCTTGTAGCGCGCGGTATATGTCAGAAAACGCTCGATCTTGTCGTTCATCTCGACATGAGCACTGGCGGCAAAGCCGTGGATCTGCGCGCGGTCTATTGGCCGCCACAAAAAATCCGGGCTGCGCAACAGATGAAAATCCTTGGCCGAATAGGGGTCAAGGATCAGGTCTTCGGGGTTGCGGTCAAAGGGGATCTGGTTCAGCAAGGGATCGCTTTGTGGTGTTGCCATGGACCGACGGGAAAGACGGCTTGTCCGCCCTTGTGTACCACGGGTTGTGAAGGTTTCCAGAGGGCACATCAACAGACGGTGGTTCCTTTTCTGGCCGCAAGGTGCTTTTGTGTCAATCGAACAGCGGCCCGGGGGACATCTGTGACGACTGACGACGCCGTGACGCCGATGATGGCGCAATATCTGGAAATCAAGGCCGGCTATCCGGACGCTATCCTGTTTTACCGGATGGGCGATTTCTTTGAGATGTTCTTTGACGATGCCGTTGCCGCCGCGCAGGCGTTGGACATCGCGCTGACCAAGCGCGGCAGTCATGCAGGCCAGCCGATCCAGATGTGCGGCGTGCCGGTCCATGCCTCTGAAGGCTATTTGCTGACACTGATCCGAAAAGGATTTCGAGTGGCGATTGCCGAGCAGATGGAAGACGCCGTCGACGCCAAGAAGCGCGGCTACAAATCTGTCGTGCGGCGCGAAGTGGTGCGACTGGTAACACCCGGCACCTTGACCGAGGAGGGATTGCTGGAGGCGCGGCGGAACAACTACCTTTGTGCTTTTGCTGAAGTACGGGACGAGGCTGCCTTGGCCTGGACCGATATCTCGACGGGAGAGCTGCACGTGATGGCCAGCAGCGTGTTACAGCTGGGGCCAACCCTGGCCCGCCTTTCACCACGCGAGGTTCTGGTTTGCGATGCGCGCTTGGTCGATTTGGGCCGAATAGTAACTGAATCAGGGGCAAGCGTCACAGAATTGGCGCGCAGCAGCTTTGACAGCACCAACGCCAATTCGCGGTTGTGTGCACTGTTCGGCGTTGGCACGCTGGACTCCTATGGCAGTTTTGGCAGAGCGGAGGTGGCCGCAATGGGCGCCTTGGTCGATTACCTTGATGTGACCCAACGCGGCAAATTGCCGTTGCTGCAACCCCCGCAACGCGAAACCGCCGGTGGGGCGGTTCAGATTGATGCAGCAACACGGCGCAACCTTGAGATTTCGCAGGCTCTGTCAGGTGGCCGCGAGGGATCGTTGTTGGCAGCCATGGACCGGACTGTGACGGCAGGTGGAGCCCGGCTGCTGGAACGCCGGCTTTGCAATCCATCGCGGGATCTGTCGGCCATTCAGGGTCGCTTGTCGGCTGTGCGTCACCTTTTCGACGCAAGCGCGCAGCGCGATGATATCAGGACGGCCCTGCGTCAGGTACCGGACATTGACCGGGCGTTATCACGGCTTGCTGTGGACCGGGGCGGTCCCCGCGACCTTGCCGCACTGCGCAACGGTTTGCGGCAGGCCGCAGTCATATCGGACAGCTTGGACGATGTGCCAGCGGTACTGCAGGAAGCCTCTGGCGCACTTCGGGGCCATCACGAGATTCTTGCGCTGCTTGATCGGGCCTTGATTGCCGAACCGCCGCTCTTGGCGCGGGACGGCGGCTTTGTGGCGGCGGGCCATGACGCCGACCTTGATCAAACGCGAGAGTTGCGCGATGCCGGGCGCAGCGTTATCGCCGGGATGCAAGCCGAGTTTGTCGAAGCCACCGGCATAAGCGGTCTGAAGATCAAGCATAACAACGTACTTGGCTACTTTATCGAAACGACGGACACCCACGCCGCGCGCATGCTGGCACCGCCGCTTTCAGACCGGTTTATCCATCGCCAGACCACGGCAAATCAGGTGCGCTTTACGACGGTCGAATTGAGCGCACTGGAAACTCGGATCTTGAATGCCGGAAATCGGGCTTTGGAAATTGAAAAGCGGCACTTTGAGGAGTTGAGACAAGCAGTGATGCAGCAGGCAGGCCCGATTGGCGCTGCCGCGCGCGGACTGGCCGAACTGGACCTTGCTGCTGCGCTGGCCGACCTGGCCCAGCAGGACGGCTGGGTCGAGCCTGTTGTCGAGGATAGCCGCGCTTTCGATATTCGCGGTGGGCGCCATGCAGTGGTAGAGCGCGCCTTGCGCCGGCAGGGCGGCGTCGCCTTTGTCGCCAATGATTGCGCCCTCTCGCAGGGCAATACGCCGGCGATCTGGCTGCTAACGGGCCCCAATATGGCGGGTAAATCCACCTTTCTGCGCCAAAACGCTCTGATTGCCGTTCTGGCACAGATGGGCAGTTTTGTGCCCGCCACTTCAGCAAGAATCGGATTGGTAAGTCAGGTGTTCAGTCGCGTTGGCGCAGCAGATGATTTGGCGCGCGGGCGGTCGACCTTTATGGTCGAAATGGTAGAAACCGCTGCGATCCTGAATCAGGCCGACGACCGGGCGCTGGTCATTCTGGACGAGATCGGACGCGGCACAGCCACCTATGACGGCCTGTCCATCGCCTGGGCAACACTGGAGCATTTGCATGACGTGAACGGTTGTCGCGCCCTGTTCGCCACTCATTATCACGAGATGACTGCGTTGGCGGGGCGGTTGACCGGTGTGTCAAATGCGACGGTTGCGGTGAAAGAGTGGGAAGGCGACGTGATCTTTCTGCATGAGGTGCGGCAAGGCGCTGCTGACCGCAGTTACGGCGTTCAAGTGGCACGGCTTGCCGGGTTGCCGCAGGTGGTGATCGAACGGGCCAAGGTCGTTCTGGAATCGCTGGAAAAGGGCGAACGCGAGCGGCCCCAACCGAAACTGATGGCGGATGATCTGCCCCTGTTCCGGGTGGCACAGGCCCCAATCAACCCGCCAAGGCAGGGTCTGTCCAAAAGCGATGAACGGCTGCGCGGCGTGAACCCTGATGACCTGACCCCAAAAGAGGCGCTGCAAATGTTGTATGATTTGAAGGCCCTGATGGGCAAATGACCGCTTGAGAGGGCGCTGTCCTGCTTACCTGTTGTCCATCGAGATACGGGACAAAACCTCGCACAAGAGGTCAAGATCCTCAAGTGTGCGGTATTTGATCGTCAGGGCACCGCCATCATCGGGCCCGTTATGGCTGATTGCGACGATCATCCCAAGGTTGGCTGACAGGTCCGCCTCGATCGCGATGGTATCAGCGTCCTTGGTCACCGGCGCACGACGCTTGCCACCACCGGTCAACGGTCCGCCGTGCGGTTGACGTTTGGCCAACCGTTCCGTCTCGCGAACCGAAAGGCCACGCCTGATCACTTCGGACGCCAACTTGTTCGCGTCAGGAGCGGTGATCAAAGCCCTGGCATGGCCAGCCGTCAGGCCGCCATCACGCAGCATGACCTGAACCGCTTCAGGCAATGACAAAAGACGCAAGGTGTTCGCAATGTGGCTGCGGCTGCGCGACAGTGATAGCGCCAGTTTTTCCTGCGTGTGGCCAAAACGGTCCATCAACTGCCGGTAGGCCTGCGCCTCCTCAAGTGCGTTTAGGTCAGCGCGCTGAATGTTTTCGATAATGGCGACTTCCAGGACCTCTTCATCCGAATAGTCGCGAACAATCGCCGGAACCTGATGCAGGCCGGCCAGTTGCGCCGCCCGCCAGCGTCGTTCCCCAGCAACGATTTCGTAGGTGCCGCTGACTGGAGCTGGCCGCACGATCAGCGGTTGCACGATGCCCTTTTGGCCAATTGACGCTGCGAGGGCGGCCAACGCCTCTTGATCAAAGGTGCGCCTTGGCTGGTTTGGGTTGGGAACCAGCGACTCGATCGGGAAATAGCTGTTGGTCCGGCCCATTTCATCCGGTCCTTTCTGGGTCTGGGCAACATCCGCCATCAAGGCGGACAGGCCGCGCCCAAGGCCGCCTTTGGGGCTGCGTTTATCGGACATCACTGGCCCTCCTTGCGGCTGTGGGTGGTGGCGTGGCGATCCAGCAACTCTTGGGCAAGGTTCAGATACGCCTCGCTTCCCTTGGAGGACGGATCATAGGTCGTGACGGGCTGAGCGTAAGACGGCGCCTCGCTGATGCGGACATTGCGCGGAATCACTGTCTTGAAAACAAGATCGCCAAGGGTTGAGCGGACATCGTTTTCGACTTGCTGACATAGCCGATTGCGCCCGTCGAACATGGTGACCAGGACGCCCTCGATGCGCAGGGCCGGATTGGCCGTCTGACGAACCTCGCGAATGGTAAGCATCAGCTGCGACAGCCCCTCCAGCGCATAAAACTCCGCCTGCAAGGGGATAAGGACCGAATGGCTTGACACCAAGGCATTGACAGTCAGCAAGCTGAGCGACGGCGGACAATCGATCAGGATGTAGTCCAGTGCCAAACTGTCCATTGCGGGCTGGCGCAGGGCGTCAAAAAGCAGAAAACTGCGCTTTTCATTGGAAACCAGATCGATATCGGCCGATGCGAGGTCGCTATTTGCGGGACAGATAAGCAAGTTCTCGACATTGGTTTGTCGCACCACATCCAGAATCGGCAGTTCTTCAACCAATAGATCATAGGAGGAAGGACGGCGGTTTTCAGAGGCCACCCCCAATCCAGTGGATGCATTACCTTGCGGATCAAGGTCGATCAACAATGTCCTTGCGCCAGATCGGGCAAAACTGGCAGCCAGATTGACGGCAGTGGTGGTCTTTCCCACACCGCCCTTTTGGTTGGCAACCGAAATAATCCGCGGTTCGGTGGTCCGACTAAGACTGGACATGTCGGATCCCTTGTATTTGCAGCACAACAGCATGGTCATCGGTACGGCTGGGCAGAGTGTTGCAGGTGAATTCCCAGTGCTTGCGTGCCTCGGTCAGTTCGGCCTCGTGGGCTTGGCCCTTCAAGAACAGGCACATTCCGTCTGGTGCCAAATGGCGCTGAACATCACCTAACAGCTTGTTCAGTGGCGCAAAGGCCCGCGCCGACACCACCTGTGCGTTCAGGTCGGCCAATGCCTCTATCCGGTCACTGATGACATCGACGGCGACACCCAATTCTCGAGCGGCAATGGACAAAAAAGTGGCTTTTCGGCGATCGGATTCGACCAATGTTATCTGCACCCGCCGAGTCGTTTGCGCCAATAGAATGGCCACAACCAGGCCCGGGAACCCGGCGCCACTGCCAATGTCCACCCAACGACCAGTGATATTGCCCGAGTGCAGCAGAAGCTGCGCCGAATCCAGAATATGTCGGTTCCAGCCATCTTTGAGTGAGGAGGCAGAAACAAGATTGATCGCCGGGTTCCATTTGGAAACCAGCGCCAACAGACCGGCCATACGGTCAGATGTTTCACGTGAAACAGTCAACCAGACTGGAATGGGACAGGCATCCAGTGTCATCGACGGCCGTTCACGGCGACCGCGACCGCGCGCCGGCAATGCGCGAGAATCAACGTCAGCGCTGCTGGTGTCACACCCTCGATCCGGCCAGCTTCAGCCAGGTTCGCAGGCCTGCGCCGCAACAGCTTCATCCTTAGTTCCGACGAAAGGCCCGACATGTTACCATAGTCGATACCATCCGGAATCTGGATCGCCTCATCCTTGCGCATCGCGTTGACGTCAGCCGATTGGCGATCAATGTACTGGGCGTACAATGCATCGGTTGCAACCTGCTGTCTGATCTCGGGCGAAAAAGCCATAAAGGCTGGCTCTATCGCACCGATCGTGGCCTCGGACACACCAGCGATTGCTAATGTTTGCAGCAGGGTGCGCCGCTGTCCATCCGCACTGACCGCCACACCGGCAGCCCGCAACTCATGCGGCGTCACGCTGCGGCTGTGCAGCGTCGTCCGCGCCGCGTCCAACTTGTCGTTCTTGGCGCGAAACATTTCATGCCGCGCTGCGCCCACGATACCGATTTCGACCCCCTTAGCGGTCAGTCGCTGATCGGCATTGTCAGCCCGCAACATCAACCGAAACTCTGCGCGTGACGTGAACATTCTATAGGGCTCCGTAACGCCCAAGGTCACCAGATCGTCCACCATGACACCCGCATAGCTCTCGGCGCGCCCCAATCGAAGGTCTTGTTTACCCAAGGCCGCCGCCGCTGCGTTTGCGCCAGCAATCAAACCCTGCGCCGCCGCCTCCTCGTATCCCGTCGTGCCATTGATCTGGCCAGCGAAATACAATCCGCCGACCCGCGTTTCCAAAGTCTGACTCAGGTCCCTGGGATCAAAATAGTCGTATTCAATGGCATAACCCGGCTGCAGGATCTCGACGGCCTCCAACCCCTTGATGCTTCGGACATAATCAATTTGAACATCCGCCGGCAACGAGGTTGAGATACCGTTCGGATACACCGTGTCATCATCCAGACCCTCTGGCTCCAGGAAAATCTGGTGCGAGGTTTTTTCGGCAAACCGTACCACCTTATCTTCGATCGATGGGCAGTACCGCGGTCCAACGCCGTCAATATGACCACCGTACATCGCGGATCGGCCCAGATTGCTTCTCACAATGTCGTGGGTCCGTTCATTGGTATGGGTGATCCCACAAGAGATCTGCCTGACAAGCGGCGCCGAGTTCACAAAGGACAACATGGTCGGCATCTCGTCGCTTTGCTGCCGGTCCAGCGCAGCCCAGTCAATGGTCCGGCCATTCAGACGGGGTGGCGTACCAGTTTTCAACCGTCCGGTCGTCAGCCCAAACGAGGCCAACCGCCCCGCCAACAGCGTCGAGGCCGCATCACCCATACGCCCACCAGCATGGCGAGCATCGCCTATGTGTATGATTCCATTAAGAAATGTGCCAGACGTCAGCACAACTTGCCGACTGCCCACGGCTGATCCATCTGCAAATGTAACCCCAGAGATTCGTCCACCCTGCCCCAGGGTCAGGTCTACGACCTCAGCCTCAATCACATCCAGGTTCTGCTGGCTTGCTACCATCTGCTGAACAGCGGCCTTATACAATTTGCGATCCGCCTGTGTCCTTGGCCCCTGCACTGCGGGGCCTTTGCGGCGATTCAGCAAACGGAACTGGATGCCGGCTGCATCGGCCGCCCGGCCCATGATCCCATCCAGAGCATCAATCTCCCTGACAAGGTGACCCTTGCCCAATCCACCAATGGCCGGGTTGCATGACATGGTGCCAATTGCAGCGCGCTTCATGGTGACCAAGGCCGTCACCGCACCCATCCGCGCGGCGGCAGCTGCCGCTTCGACCCCGGCATGCCCGCCGCCGATAACTACGACATCATATTGTTTCACGTGAAACATCCTCATTTCCCGATGCAGAAACTGGCAAAGATTTCGTCCAGCAAATCCTCGACATCAACCCTGCCCACCAACACATCCAACCCACGCACTGCGGCCCATAAATCGGCAGCCAACAGTTCGCTGCGATACTCGGTTCGTCCTAACTCATCAACGGCAGATTCCAAAGCAACAACTGCCCGTTCCAGCGCAACACGGTGACGCGCACGCGTCATGACCCCCGAGGTTGAGACGCGCCCCTCCAAAACAGTGACAATCCGCTTGATCAGCAGGTCAATCCCCTTGCCGGTGACCCCTGAAACGGCGTCCTTACCATCACCCTCCAGATCAGCCTTGCCAAAGACCACGATGTCATCCTGCCGCGGCTCCAGCGCAACTATACCCTGCGACCGGTCAACCAGTATCACCCGCAGATCCGCCAGATCCGCCCTAAGCAAGCCCCGCTCGATGCCCAACTGTTCAATTTCGTCGTCACTGTCACGCAAACCTGCGGTGTCCAATACGGTTACCGGTATGCCAGACAGGTTCATCCTGACCTCAATCACATCCCGCGTCGTCCCAGCCCGCGCTGACGTCAACGCCGCCTCGCGCCCAGCCAAGGTGTTCAAAAGTGTCGATTTTCCGATATTCGGTGGCCCGACAATCGCCACTTCAAACCCATCCCGCAGTCGCTCGGCCACTTTTGACCCAAGGACCTCTGCCCGCAAGTCTGCCATCACAGCGTTCAACAGGGCGCTGACCTCGCGGCCGACATCGACCGGAACATCCTCATCTGCAAAATCGATCGTTGCCTCAATCAACGCAGCCGCTCGAATCAGCTTGCGCCGCCACTCCTCGGTTTTTCTGCCGATCGCCCCCGACAAAACGCGCATGGCCTGCCGTTGCTGTGCCTCAGTTTCCGCATCGATCAAATCGGCAAGGCCCTCAACTTGAGCCAGGTCAAGACGGCCATTCTCCAACGCCCGCCGGGTGAACTCACCAGCCTCGGCCAGGCGCAGTCCTTCGATAGTTGACAGCGCCTGCATGACCAGGGCGACCACCGCCACTCCGCCATGGACATGCAATTCAACCATGGCCTCACCAGTGAAACTTGCGCCTTTCTGAAACACCAGTACCAGCGCTTCATCCAGGACCTCGCCGTGCCAGCGCAACTTTCGCACACTGGCAATACGCGCAGGCGGCAGATCACCGCACAGAATCACGGCAGCTTGATGGGCACTTGTACCCGACAGCCGAAAAACCGCTATTCCGGCCTTGCCACGTGATGTGGCCAGCGCAAAGATCGTGTCCATCTGATGATCCACTGGCCCGGACGTGTCACGCGTTCATCGAATCGAAGAATTCCGTATTTGTCTTGGTCTGCTTCAATTTACCCAGCAAGAACTCGATCGCGTCGGTGGTGCCCATCGGGTTCAGGATACGCCGCAGGACATATGTCTTTTGCAGATCCATCTTTTCGATCAACAGATCTTCCTTACGCGTCCCGGATTTCAGAATATCGATCGCCGGAAAGACCCGCTTGTCCGCAACCTTGCGGTCAAGCACGATTTCCGAATTGCCGGTGCCTTTGAATTCCTCAAAAATCACCTCGTCCATGCGACTGCCGGTATCGATCAGCGCCGTGGCGATGATGGTCAGTGACCCACCCTCTTCGATATTCCGCGCCGCGCCAAAGAACCGCTTGGGCCGCTGCAACGCATTGGCATCCACACCGCCGGTCAAAACCTTGCCGGACGACGGCACCACTGTATTGAACGCCCGCCCCAATCTGGTGATGGAATCCAGCAAAATGACGACATCCCGCTTGTGCTCGACCAACCGTTTGGCTTTTTCGATCACCATTTCCGCGACAGCAACATGCCGCGTCGCCGGTTCATCAAAAGTCGAGGATACAACCTCGCCCTTAACTGACCGCTGCATATCGGTAACTTCCTCGGGACGTTCGTCAATCAACAGGACGATCAGATAGCATTCCGGATGATTCATCGCGATAGAATGGGCGATATTCTGCAACAAGACCGTCTTGCCCGTGCGCGGGGGTGCAACGATCAACCCACGCTGGCCTTTGCCAATCGGCGCGACCAGATCGATGATCCGGGCCGACCGGTCCTTGATCGTGGGGTCTTCAACTTCCATCTTGAACCGCTCATCCGGATAAAGCGGCGTCAGGTTATCGAAATGAACCTTGTGCTTGGCCTTTTCGGGGTCGTCAAAGTTGATGCGTGTGACCTTCGTCATGCAGAAATAGCGTTCGCCCTCTTTGGGCGCAGCCATCGATCCCTCGATTGTATCACCAGTGCGCAACGAAAACTGGCGCAGGATTTCCGGGCTGACATAAATGTCGTCCGGCCCCGGCAGGTAATTCGCAGACGGCGACCGCAGAAAGCCAAAACCGTCCTGCAACACCTCCAGAACGCCGTCACCCCCAATTTCCCAGCCTTCTTCGGCATGTTCCTTGAGGATCGAGAACATCATCTCGCCCTTGCGCATGGAGGGGGCGTTCTCGATCTCCCATTCCTCGGCCATCGCCAACAATTCAGCTGGCGTTTTTGCCTTCAGTTCCGAAAGATTCAAGTGTTCAACGGTCATGGGAAGTGTCCTCAAGCGAGCACCGCACAGACGGGCATCAGCTGAATTGTTCATGGAAAGCGTGATGGCCGAACGACCGCGCAAAATCCACTTAGCCTCTCCCCCCCAGCCTGTCAACTGGCCCCTCAGAACTTGACGATCACCGCCGCGACGATGATCACCAGCAACAGCGTGGGGATCTCATTCGCCAACCTGTATTGGCGTCCGGTAAGCTGGTTCTTTCCAGCCATGAACTCTCGCCGGCGGCCACCCAGCCATTGATGAAACCCCGTCATCCCAATGACCGCAACCGCCTTCACCCAGGGCCAGATCTCTGCCCAATCAACAAGACCGGGGGTCCAGACCAAACACAGGCCAAAAACCCAGGTAGCAATCATCGCCGGTCCCATGATGCCACGCAATAACCGGCGCTCCATCGTCTGAAACATCTCGTCTGTCGCAGAGCCACTCTGCACCTGTTCAACATGGTACACAAACAACCTGGGCAAATAGAACAAACCCGCCATCCAAGACACCACTGCAATCACATGGGCGGTCTTGATCCATAGATACCAGGTCAACAAAAAGTCAGTCATAGCCGTCTCCACTCTTTCTTTAGATAAGTATATAAAGAGAAAGTTGATGATGCAGTAGGGCCCGTGGACAACTGAATTCAACTTGTTTTCCAAATGGTTTTCCACAATCAAATCCGCAGGCATAACTCTTGAACAACCCCGAACACACGAAATCGCATGGGCGTAACCATCAGAAAGAAAAGACATAAAAACGGCTGGACGTTAGGTTGTCAGCGCCAGACCTGGCGCCCCGCCTCTGGATAAGGCAATCTATCCCCAGCGCGGTTTTGACGTTGTCTACCTGTGTGTAACGCGGGCTAAGTCTTGACAATCAAACCCCCAACCCGCTCACTTCCGACCATGGGCGTTTTGCCAGTCTATCCCGCAACAAGAACGAAACGAGATTGTCCACAAGGCTGTCCCCATGACCGAAACACCATTTCTTCTGGCCTCGACATCTGCGATCAGGCTGGCTCTGCTGCAAAATGCCGGCCTGTCTGTCACGGCCCTGCCAGCACGCATCGACGAAACCGCGCTGCGCCAGTCGCTTGAGGGGGACAACGCCTCAGCCCGCGACATTGCTGATACGCTGGCGGAACTGAAGGCCCGCAAGATTGCGGATCGGTATCCAACTGCGCTGGTCCTTGGCTGCGACCAGGTGCTTGCCCACCACGGCCAGATCTTTGCCAAGCCCACCTCATGTGATGACGCCCGCTCACAGTTGCAGCGACTGCGCAACAGTCAGCATCAACTCCACTCCGCCATCGTCCTGTATCATCAGTCGCAGCCGATCTGGCGCCATATCGACACTGCCACCCTGACGATGCACAATTTCAGCGACAGCTTTCTCGAGGCCTATCTTTCGCGCAACTGGCCCGCAATGTCCTATTCCGTGGGTGCCTACCAACTTGAACACGAAGGTGTTCGTCTCTTTTCTTCGGTTCAGGGCGACTATTTTACCATCCTCGGTTTGCCGCTCTTGCCGTTACTGTCCTATCTCTCCCAAAGGGGGTTCATCCCATCGTGACCGAATTGCCCCGTATCCCGCTCGCTGGCGTCATTGGCCACCCGATCGCGCACAGCCGTTCCCCGGCACTGCACGGCTTCTGGCTCAAACGTTACGGCATCAAGGGGCACTACATCCCTTTGGATATAGCCCACGCCGATCTCAGGGATGCGCTGACTTTTCTGCCCAAGGTCGGGTTTGTTGGACTAAACGTCACTATTCCGCACAAAGAGACTGTTCTGGCTCTTGCTGATGTGGTCACCGACCGCGCTGCATTGATTGGTGCTGCCAATACCCTGATTTTTCGCAAGGATGGCAAGATCCACGCCGACAACACCGACGGCGCCGGATTCATCGCCAATATCAGGCAACACGCGCCGCATTGGTCCCCAACCAGTGGACCTGCTGTCATTTTTGGCGCTGGCGGCGCCGCCCGTGCTGTGATCGCCGCCCTCATCGAACTTGGCACGCCGGAAATCCGCATTTCCAACCGCACCCGACCCCGTGCAGAGGCTTTGCGCAATGACTTTGGCGCGCGATTGCAGGTCTATGACTGGGCTCAGGCCAGCCAAATGGCCGATGGCGCGTCATTGGTCATCAACGCCACCTCATTGGGTATGGCGGGCAAACCTGATTTTCATGTGCCACTGGGTGTCTTTGCGCACGGGACCGTTGTCACCGACCTTGTCTACACCCCGCTGATGACCCAATTCCTCATCGAGGCGCAGGCAAAAGGCGCCCATATTGTCGACGGTTTGGGCATGCTGTTGCATCAGGCCGCGCCGGGGTTCGAGCGTTGGTTTGACCACCGCCCCGATGTGGACGACGCCACCCGTTCCGCCGTTCTGGGCCAATGACCTTGACCTTCAAGCTCGGACTGACCGGCTCGATCGGCATGGGCAAGTCGACCACTGCCGCCATGTTCGCTGAACGGGGCATACCGGTCTGGGATGCAGACGCCGCCGTCCACAGGCTTTACCGCGTTGGGGGCGATGCTGTGGCGGCGGTTGGGTCGGCCTTTGCCGATGCCATTGTCGATGGGGGTGTTTCACGTGAAACTCTCAAACGACACATCGTTGCTGATCCAACTGCACTTGTGCGGCTGGAATCCATCGTGCACCCGCTGGTAGCCTTGGATCGTGCCCGTTTCCTGACCGAAAATACCAGCGACATCGTGGTGCTGGATATCCCGCTTCTGTTTGAAAACGCGACGGAATCGCTTCTCGATGCCACCCTCCTCGTCACCGCTCCCCCCGCGATGCAACGCGCCCGGGTTCTCGCCCGCCCCAACATGACCGAGCCACATTTCGCCACCTTGCTGTCCCGCCAGATGCCCGACGCTGAAAAGCGGTCCCGCGCCTCCCATATCGTCGAAACCCTCGACCTTGCTTCGACAAACGCCTATGTCACGGCCTTGATCGCCTATATCCGGGTCTCCAATGCGTGAAATTGTCCTCGACACCGAAACTACCGGCCTTGAGCCCTCCACCGGTGACCGCATCGTCGAGATTGGTGCAGTTGAACTTTTCAACCAGATGCCGACTGGCAAAACCTATCACCAATACATAAACCCCGATCGTCTGATGCCGAAAGGGGCGTTTGACGTCCACGGCCTGGGCGATGATTTCCTGCGCGACAAGCCGCGCTTCCGGGCAATAGCGCCCGCATTTCTTGCCTTCATCGGAGATGCCCGCCTCGTCATCCACAACGCGCCCTTTGATATGAAATTTCTGAACGCCGAGCTAACGGCGGCAGGACATGATCCCCTGCCGATGGCCCGCGCCTTTGACACCGTCGCTCTGGCGCGCCAGAAATTCCCCGGCTCACCCGCCTCGTTGGATGCCCTGTGTCGCCGCTTTGGCGTGGACAACTCAGCCCGCGAAAAGCATGGGGCGCTGCTTGACAGTGAAATTCTGGCAGAGGTTTACCTTGAACTGATCGGTGGCCGCCAACCAGACCTGACTTTGAACCCGACGACGGCCCGAACCGCCACTCAAACCGCCACCACCTGGCGCCCCGGCCCGCGTCCAAACCCCCTGCTGCCCCGGTTGACAGACGACGAACGCAACGCTCATGACGCGTTGATCGCTAAACAGGGCGCCGCCTCGATCTGGACCAAGCGCGTCTGACATCAAACCCGAACCGCCAGTGCAAAAGCCGCGCAACCCACCAGGGTTGCGCGGCTTTTTCTGCGATATTGGTGCCCGGAAGAGGCATAGAAGCACCATATTGGAACTTTTCAGGCTCCATCAGGCTCCATCAGCGCCATGGGCTTTCCCCGCGCGGGCAAGCAAATTGTTGTATCGGCTGCAATCTATCCCTTTCAATCCGTCTCATCTGGTCCTACATTCAAAGGGGGATAAATAGGTGGATTTGATGACCGCACATTCCTTGAACAAGTTGACCGCCCAAGGGGTGAAATCCGCATCCCCTGGAAAGTATAGCGACGGCGGAGGGCTTTGGCTCCATCAGCGTGAAGGCGGCAAGGGGCAATGGGTTTTGCGTGTAACCGTTCATGGGCGGCGGCGTGAAATGGGGCTAGGTTCTGCCCAAGACGTGACCCTCAAGGATGCCCGCACTCTGGCCGCCAAATGGCGCAGCATGGCCGCCGCCGAGGTTGACCCGATCAAGCAACGCGAAAAAGAACGCCGCGAAGCCCTGCGCAACCTCCACCTTCTGAAAGACATTGCCGAGGATGCCTTTGAAAGCCGCAAGGCCGAACTGAAAGGCGACGGTGAAGCTGGCCGCTGGTATTCCCCGATTCGCCTCTACATCATCCCCAAGCTGGGCAAGGTGCCCGTGGCCGAGATTGACCAGACCGATATTCGCGACACCCTCGCCCCGATCTGGCACACCAAGGCCGAGACGGCAAAGAAGGCCCTCAACCGTCTGGCGATCTGCATGAAACACGCCGCCGCCCTTGGCCTTGATGTGGACCTGCAAGCGGCGGAAAAGGCCCGCGCCCTCTTGGGTAAGCAACGCCACAAGGCGCAGAACGTGCCCGCGATGGCATGGCAAGAGGTGCCCGCCTTCTATGCTGGTCTGTCGGATGGCTCCATCACCCACCTCGCTCTGCGGCTGCTTATCCTGACAGGGGTAAGGTCTGCGCCCCTGCGCTTCCTGCGCCTCGACCAGATTGAGGGCAATGTCTGGACCATCCCCGGCGACCGGATGAAGGGCCGCCGCGATGCCACCCCGGATTTCCGCGTTCCCCTGTCGCCCGAGGCGCTGGAGGTGATTGAACAAGCCAAACCCCTCGCCCGCGATGGCTTCCTGTTTCCCAGCGTCCGCAAGGGCGTGATTAGCGACATGACCATGAGCCGCCTGATGGAGCGGATGAAGCTGGACGCTCGCCCGCACGGCTTCCGCTCCAGCTTGCGCGATTGGCTGGCCGAGGCCACCGACACGACGCATGAGGTGGCCGAAAGCTGCCTGTCGCACGTGGTGGGCGGGGCGGTTGAACGGGCCTACAGGCGCACGGATTACCTCGATCAGAGGAAGGCCGTGATGGCGCGCTGGGCAAAGCATGTGACCGGGCAGAATGGGCAGGTTGTGCAATTGGTGAAAGAGGCATGAAGCGCGAGGCTGCTGTCGAATTCGTTCGGGGAATGTTAAAGAACGTGAGAAACGGCAGCACACTTGACGCCGAGCAGAGGGGTTGGCGAGAGAGGATTGGGCTTTATGCAGTCCTTGATACCCAAACAGCGGGCGTCGTGCATGATTACAAGGAGCCGGACTGGACCGTCAATGAGAACGCATTGCCTGAACTGATGCTGTATGCCGAAGTGGATGGCGCTGCCTATGATATGGCAACCTGGCTGATATGCGCCTACCTCCGATGGGAACGCCGCATGCCAAAAACCCTGTCAGATTACACGACGAGACGCATTTTGGGACAATCCAAAAAGCCCCACCGAAAGCTGCGCAAGAACACTTTTCGTGATGACATGGCAAGAGTTGCTATTGGGTATTTGCAAGACAACGGCGGCATCCAACCAGACCGCAATGATACATCTACCGCAGAATGCGGGATCGAAATTGTGACCCAAGCCCTTAAGGATGCCGGATACACCGCTACCGTTAGCGCAATCCGAACAGCGTACTACAAGGCAGAATAAACTTAGGGCGCACCCCCTGTCTGGCAGATTCGTTTCCGAATTCACCAGATGCTTGCCAGTCAATCTCTATCCTAATCATTCGTCACCAACCGCGCCTTTGCGCTATCGAGGTGACATGATGACCGACCCACTTTTGACTGCCCGCGAGGGCGCTGACTTGCTGCAAATCTCTGTCCCGACCTTTTGGCGCTGGGTTGCCAATGGCACTTTGCCCAGGGCCGTTAAGCTGGGCGGGATGAGCCGCTGGCCGCGATCTGAACTGTTGGCCGTGATCGAACACGCCAAAGCGAACCGCGCCGCCGCATAAAAACCGCCACCCATGGCAGGGCGGCGGCTGAAGATTTCGACATTCCACACTGATCGAAAACTACCGCAAATCGCCCTTGCCCGCAATCAAAAGGCAAGACCAATGACAAAACTGCGTATAACCCGATTGACCCGCCAACTTGGCATCTCGCCCCAAGTTGCCGAGATGTTGGCCACCCTGATCTTTGGGGGCAATCGGGATGAATGACCAAACCCCGATCACCACCCTCCAGCTTGCCCTCGATCTTGCCGCCAAGGGGTTTCCCGTGTTTCCCTGCATTCCGGCCACCAAGGGGCCATACAGCCCGAACGGTTTCAAGGATGCCAGCAAAGACCCTGACACCGTGGCAAGTTATTGGGCGCAACACCCCCGCGCCCTGATCGGCATTCCCACCGGGCGGGCGTCTGGCCTGTTTGCCCTCGACCTCGACACCCACGACAATACGGGCGAGGCATTGGGCGAGGCTTGGTTGGCGCGTGTCGGTTTGGCCGATCTGCTGAACGGCCCCGGCGCTGCAACCCCCAGCGGCGGGCGTCACCTATACTTTCGGGCCGATGGTCTGGCCGAGGGGCTGCGCAACACGACCAACAAGGCGCTGGGTGTGGATACGCGGGGCGATGGCCGCCCTTCCTGATGATTGTCGATGTGGGCCATGTGATCGAGGTTTACGCCGACTTTTCCGGCCAGGGCCAGGGTTATACCCAATTCCCCGATGGCAACCGCTATCGGATCAGGCTGGACGATCTGCGCGACGAAAAAACCCGTGACCGGCTGCGCCTGATCTGGACCGACCCCCACACCCTTGACCCCGCCAAGACTGCCGCCCGCGTGACGCGTGAGGTGTCCGACCGCCTTGCGGCCCTTGGCCTGTCATTCGAAGGCAAGGGCCACGCGCCCGAGGCTGTGGCCCGCTTCCTTATGCGCTGCCTGTTCACCATGTTTGCCGAGGATGTGGAACTTATCCCCAAGGCCAGCTTTTCCGACCTGCTGAAACGCCTGCGCGGCCAGCCGGAACATTCCGCCCCCATGCTGAAATCGCTGTGGGAAACCATGAACACCGGCGGCTTTTCAACCGTGCTGACTGCCCAAATCAAGCATTTCAACGGCGGGCTGTTCAAGGATGCCGACGCCCTGCCCCTCGACACCGTGCAACTGTCCCTGTTGATCGAGGCTGCCAGCCGCGATTGGCGCGAAGTGGAACCGGCGATATTCGGCACCCTGCTGGAACGCGCCCTGTCCCCCAAGGAACGGCACAAGCTGGGCGCGCATTACACCCCCCGCGCTTATGTGGACCGCCTTGTCGCCCCCGCCCTGATGGAACCCCTGCGCGCAGATTGGGCCATCACCCAAGCCACCACCCTGCAACTGAACCGCGATGGCAAACTGGATGAGGCCCGCGCCGCAGTGCGCGCCTTTCACCGCCAGCTTTGCGAAATTCGCGTTCTTGATCCGGCCTGCGGATCGGGCAACTTCCTGTATGTCGCCCTTGAACTGATGAAACGGCTTGAGGGTGAGGTGACAGCCTTGCTGGCGGAACTGGGCGAGGATCAGGCGGCGCTGTCGCTGGCCGGGCACACAGTTGACCCGCATCAGTTTCTGGGGATCGAGTTGAACCCGTGGGCCGCCGCCGTGGCCGAACTGGTGCTGTGGATCGGCTATCTGCAATGGCATTTCCGCACCCATGGCCGTGCCAGCCCCGCCGAACCTGTGCTGCGCGATTTCAAGAATATCGAAAACCGCGATGCCGTGCTGACATGGGCCAGCCGCAAACCGCGTGTGGATGACGCGGGAAAAACCGTCACCCGCTGGGACGGCGAAACCATGATCCGCCATCCGGTCACGGGCGAGGATGTGCCCGACCCCGACGCCCGGATTCAGGTCTATGACTATCTGTCCCCCAAGCCCGCCACTTGGCCCGAGGCCGATTTCATCATCGGCAACCCGCCCTTCATCGGGGCCAGCCGCATCCGCGACGCCTTGGGCGATGGCTATGCCGAGGCGCTGTGGGCCGCCTATCCCCGGATGCCGCAAAGCGCCGATTTCGTGATGTTCTGGTGGGACAAGGCCGCGCTGATGGCCCGCACCTTCAAATCCGCCACCGACAAAGCGCCCGCCAAAGGCACCCGCCGTTTCGGCTTCATCACCACCAACTCTATCACCATGGTGTTCAACCGCCGCGTTCTAGAAACCCACATTGGAGCCGAAGCCCAGCCCCTTCAAGTTACCTTCGCAGTTCCGGACCATCCTTGGGTAGATTCGGCGGATGGAGCGGCAGTTCGTATTGCGATGACTGTGGGCGAGGCTGGTCAAGGTTCGGGGAGGCTTTTTGAGTGCGTAACAGAGACCCGCATAGAAGATGGCAACGAAGGTCGAGATGTCGAATTCTCAATCAGCAAAGGCCACATCCACTCAAATCTGAGGCTTGGGGCAAATCTTGGGAGCGCAAACGCGCTTCTCTCGAATTCCGGACTTGCCCACATGGGCATGAAGCTTCACGGCTCCGGATTTGCCATCTCACGCGAGAAAGCCAAATCTCTCGGCCTAGGCACCGTTCCTGACCTGGCCAACCACATTCGACCCTATCGCAACGGCAGGGACATTGCAGCGACCCCGCGAGGCGTATTCGTTGTTGACCTTTACGGCCTTCAGGAAGAGGAAGCCCGGTCTCGCTTCGGTCTCGTTTTCCAACACCTGTTAGATACAGTTAAGCCCGAGCGTGACCAAAACAATCGAGAAACCTATCGTGTTAACTGGTGGATTTTCGCTGAGCCTCGCACTGTTATGCGGCAAGCACTTCTGGGCCTCAACGACTACATCGTGACTACTGAAACATCAAAGCATCGGCTATTTTCACTACTGCCTGCCCATATCATTCCCGACCAGAAACTTCGCGTTATAGCAAGCGACGACCGAGCGTTGCTCTCCGCGCTCTCTTCTAGATTCCATGGGGCATGGGCACTTGCAACTGGTGGCCTCCTTGGGCCGACGCCAGTATACAATAACACTCGTTGCTTCGACCCCTTCCCCTTCCCAACCCCCACCGAGGCCCAGACCACCCGCCTGCGCGCCTTGGGCGAGGAACTCGACGCCCACCGCAAGGCTCAAGCTGCCGCCCACCCCAAGCTGACCCTGACCGGCATGTACAACGTGCTGGAAAAACTCCGCGCCGGGGAACGGATCGAGGGCAAAGACCGCGAGATTTATGACCAGGGCCTGATCGGCATCCTGCGCGACATTCACGCCCGCATAGATGCCGAGGTGGCCGCCGCCTATGGCTGGCCCGCCGATCTGCCCGACGCCGAGATTCTGCAACGCCTTGTGGACCTGAACCACGAACGCGCCGCCGAGGAGGCGCGTGGCCTTGTCCGCTGGCTGCGCCCCGATTACCAAAACCCCGCAGGCCGCGCTGTGGCCGCCACCGGGCAAACCGCCTCGATGGACCTTGGCCCCGCCGAACCCAGCGGAATTGTCCCTTGGCCCAAGACCCTGCCCGAACAATTCGCCGCCCTGCGCGGGATGCTGGCCGACATGGAACAGGCCACCCCCCAACAAATCGCCCGCCGCTTCCAACGCCTGCGCCCCGCAACCGTGCAACCGCTTCTGGAAACCCTGCATCTGCTGGGCCATGCCCGAATGGTCGAGGGTGGCCGCTTCACCGCGTGACGAAGCATTTTGACAGCCTATTCATTGTGCTTTGGTAGCACTTGCCAACGTAGCAGGTATCTTCGTCGGCAGCAGTCAGTGGGTTTCCCGCTTTGGTTGGCTTGACTTTTTTCTCTAACAGAGTCCTCCAGAAGATCTTTTCATTGGAACATCTGAAACACAGCTGGTGATTCGGCCCTACCTATAGGCTGCTGCGCTGAAAATCGCTGCCTTGCACAACATGTTGCGGCTCGAATCGTGATTTGCATTATCGATTGCATGCGTTCACACAAGAATTCAGAGGAATGGTGGCTTATGTGGAAGCGGGACGCTTCTACTAGGTTTCGGAGAGATGAATGTTTGGTCTTAGGGACATGCTCAGGTTCTTCATGGGAGGAACGGACAAGAAGGCATCTGCCTTCGCGTCTGAAACTGAGGCGTACAATTTCTGCATGCAAGCATACAATGAGACAGGCGGGGTTTCCCCTGAACTGCGTCGTACTTTCGAATTTTACCAAACCGCATTGAGTGATGAGCCACCAGTACAGCCCGATGGACATAGAAATAAAGCACCTTCCCAATCGAGCGTCATTGTCAGGTTTCAACTGCGGGGAGCGGGAAATAAACGAGTGGGCGAAGACGGAAGCGCACCACCTGCACGCGAACTTTCGGCGTAAGGTCTACGTTGCGACAGAGGTCAATGGCGAAGCGGTACTTGGATTCTACTGCCTTGGCTTGCATTTCGGAGACCAAAAGAAGCTTCTCACCTCGGTAGACCGTGACCGTTGGCATTTGGGCGCGCCGCTTCTGTACCTTGATTACGTGGCAGTGGTTCGGTCTATGCAAAAGCAGGGACTTGGGCGACTTTTGCTGATGCACGTTATGGAGCGCGCACGTACTCTTTCTGACATCGCTCCCATTTACGGATTGGCACTGCGTTCCCTAAATGCACGGACTTTCGCATACTATCGAAATTTAGGATTTGCTGTCGCACCAAACGAAGACCATGCGGTGAACCCTCTTATGATCCTGCCGATTCAAACGATTCAGGACCTGCACTTTCCGCAACCTCAATGACAGGGCTTCGGCAGCTAGCGCGAAGGTGAAGGTGGATAAAAAGGGGGATCAAGAAAAGGAAAAACCGCGCAACCCCTTGGGATTACGCGGCTTTGTCTGCGATATTGGTGCCCGGAAGAGGACTCGAACCTCCACGTCTTGCAACACTGGTACCTGAAACCAGCGCGTCTACCAATTCCGCCATCCGGGCGTGATGGGCCGTTTAGCCAAGGTCGTCGGGGGTGTCAACGGGGTTTGGCGAAAATCCATCGGCAATTGGCCTTGCTGGCAATCACCGCGCTCGGTATTCAAGGTCGCAGGTTAAGCGCGTCCTAGCGGGGTTCTCATGAGCAAACTTGTCACGATCTTTGGTGGTTCCGGTTTCGTGGGCCGCTATATCGCGCGCCGCTTGGCGAAAGAGGGCTGGCGCGTGCGCGTCGCCTGCCGCCGCCCGAACGAGGCGCTGTTTGTGCGCACCTACGGCTCTGTCGGTCAGGTGGAACCCGTGTTCTGCAACATCCGCGACGATGCGTCGGTTCAGGCTGCACTTGCGGGTGCGGATGCTGCGGTGAACTGTGTGGGCACTTTCGACAAGGGTGGCACCAACAACTTTGCGGCGGTTCAGGCGCAGGCCCCGGCCCGAATCGCACGGCTGGCTGCGCAGGGTGGTCTTTTTGCCCTTGTGCATATCTCGTCCATTGGCGCTGATCCCGATGCCATCAGCGACTATTCACGCACCAAAGGTGAGGGCGAGGCGGCTGTTCTGGCCGCTTTCCCAAACGCCATGATCCTGCGTCCTTCGGTAATTTTCGGCAATGAAGATGGCTTTTTCAACCGGTTTGCCGGCATGACCCGGCTTGGGCCGGTTTTGCCACTAGTGGGCGGCAACACCCGATTTCAGCCGGTCTCGGTCGAAGATGTCGCCTCGGCCGCGGTCAAGGGCGTTACCCATGGCACCTCTGGCATCTATGAATTGGGCGGTCCGGATGTTGACACGCTGCGGGGCCTGATCGGCGCCATGCTGGCTGTCATCCAGCGCCGCCGCTTGGTGATAAACCTGCCGTTCTGGGTTGGGACTGCCATGGCCGCAACCTTGACAGCAGCCTCGGCGCTGACGCTTGGTCTGTTTCGGAATGGAATTCTGACGCTGGATCAGGTCAAATCGCTGCGAACCGACAATGTCGTGTCTGCGGATGCAAAAACCTTGGCCAGCCTTGGCATCGAGGCCACAGGCTTTGCGGCGGTGATCCCGGAATATCTGTGGCGCTATCGCCCGTCGGGCCAATATGCCGCCATGAAGGATTCAGCTAAAAACCTGAAAAAGACGTGATGCGCTTTGCCGCCCCGCTGATATCCGGCTTGACCCGACCAGCCATGCCGCGGCTTTGCTGTGCAACTGGACAGCCAAGGTGACGCAGGTCGACGGATCGCCGCCGTTTGACAGTTTCAGAGGCAGATGATGGAAAATCTCGCGATACCTGCCCTTCTTGGGCTGCTAGAGGGCCTGACCGAGTTCATCCCGGTTTCCTCGACGGGCCATTTGCTGTTAGCGGGCCATTTCCTGGGCTTTGAAAGCAACGGAAAGACCTTTGAGGTTGTTATCCAGCTGGGTGCCGTTCTTGCAATCCTGACGCTTTACGGGTCCAAGGTTGCTGGCCTGATGCTTGCCGCGCGTCATGACATCGCCGCCCGCCGGGCCGTGGTATCGGTTCTGCTTGCCTTCTTCCCGGCTGTTGTTGTGGGGCTCTTGGCTCATGACATCATCAAGACTGTGCTCTTTGAAACACCGGTCCTGATTGCCGTCATGCTGATTCTGGGCGGCGTGGTTCTTGTTTTTGTCGACCGCCTTGCGCCACCGCCCGTCCATACCGACGCCATGGCGCTGCCGCTGCGCACAGCCTTCATCATCGGGCTTTGCCAGTGCGTCGCGCTGGTTCCCGGTGTGTCCCGTTCTGGCGCCACCATCGTCGGCGCATTGTTCCTGCGCGTAGAAAAGCGTGCGGCGGCCGAGTTTTCGTTTCTGCTGTCGCTGCCCACGATGGGGGCTGCCGTCGCCTATGACCTGTTCAAAAGCCGCGACGTGCTGGATTTCTCGGCGCTGTTTGATATTGCCGTTGGCTTTGCCGTTGCCTTTGTCACCGCTGTTTTTGTCGTCAGGTGGGTATTGGGCTATGTTGGGCGCAACGGCTACGGCCTGTTTGGGTGGTGGCGAATCATCATCGGTTCGGTTGCTTTGGTGGCACTCTGGGCAGGGTACTAGGATAATAGGCATCACATACTGACCTAATTTCGCGCCATTGGCCAATCTTCTCCATCCTAACGCCAAATAAACCGCTAAATAGGTCACGTATGCTGACTTTTATTCCGGTCTTGCTCAGTGTATCACTCCGATCCCGACCCAGCAGACCCAAAGGTGCGCAATGGCAGAGCAACGCATGTTGAAATTCGTGACGCAGCCGAAAGAGACGCCTGAAAAGCGTCCCGCCACCCTGCGCTCCGAGGATTTTCACGAAATCTATCGCCAGTTCGCCGCCGACAAGGCCGC
>JANNAF010000056.1:0-4363 GCA_031384005.1 Rhodobacterales bacterium
GGTTCCGTCCACAGCTCGGTCGGCGGGCAGAAAGCCAATGGCCAGCGATTTGCCAAGGAAATGCGAATAGCCGCCCGAGGTGCACCAGCCCACCACCGCACCGTCCAGCCAGATCGGTTCCCATGCCACAACATCGGCATCATTGGCATCGACGATAAAGGACACCAGTTTGCGTTTCGGGCCTGCGGCCTTTTCCGCGGTGGCGGCGGCGCGGCCAATCCAATCGGCGTCCTTGTTCCAGCGGATAAAGCGGTCAAGGCCGGTTTCTGCAGGGGTGTAGTCGGGCGAGAATTCGCGGCCCCATGACCCGAACCATTTGTCCAGCCGCAGGGACATCATGGCACGCATCCCAAACGGGCGCAGGCCAAGGTCGGCGCCGTGCGCGGTCAGCACATCCCACAGGTGGCGCACCGACATATGGTCGCAGAAGATTTCATAGCCCAGATCGGCAGTATAGCTAACGCGCTGCACGATGCAGTTGGCCATGCCGACGGTCAGGCGTTTGACATCCATGAACTTGAACGCATCGCCCGACACATCGCTGCGGGTGACGCGGGCGAGGAGGTCGCGGGCGCGGGGGCCTGCGATCTGGAACCCGGAACGCGCATCCGACACGTTTTCAACCGTAACTCCGTCAGCCGCGTTCTGTTCAAACCAGCGGTAATGCCAGCCCTGCGCGCCATAACTGGCAGTCAGTTGAAACTCGGTTTCCGACAGGCAGGACACGGTGAAATCGCCGATGATCTTGCCGGAATGGGCCAGCATCGGGGTCAGCGACAGGCGGCCCGGTTTCGGGATGTTGCCCGCCATGATCCGGTCCAGCCACGCGCGGGCGTTCGGCCCCTTGACCACGTATTTGCCGAAATTCTGCAATTCGTTGATGCCGACACCGTCGCGGACCGCCATCACCTCTTGGCGCGTCGCCACCCATGCGTTTGACCGTTTGAAGGTGGGCGTTTCATACTTGGGCTCGCCGGGCAGGGCATAGTAATTCACCACCTCCAGCCCATACTGCTGGCCCCAGACCGCGTTCAGGGCGGTGTTGGTGTCATACATCGGCGTGGTGCGGAAGGGGCGCGCCGCCGGACGCTCCTCGTTCGGATAGCCGACCGAAAAGCGCATCTGATAGTTTTCGATCACCTTGGGCACGGTATAGCCCGCCGTGGTCCAGGTGCCAAAGCGCGACACGTCAAAGCCGCGCGGATCGCGTTCAACCTCGCCGTGGATGATCCATTGGGCCAGCGACAGACCCATGCCGCCACCTTGCGAAAAGCCCGCCATCACGGCGCAGGCGGACCAGTAGTTGCGCAATCCCTGCACCGGGCCGATCAGCGGGTTGCCATCGGGGGCAAAGGTGAAGGGGCCGTGGATCACCCGCTTGACGCCGGCGCGTTGCAGGGCGGGAAAGCGTTTGTAGGCGAATTCGACCGAATCCGCGATCTTGTCGAACTGGTCGGCCAGCAGTTCCTGCCCCCATGTCCACGGCGTGCCTTCGATTGACCAGCCTTCGCAGGGCTTCTCGTAAAAGCCGATGCAGAACCCGCGCCCCTCTTGGCGCAGATAGCTTTCGCCGCCGGGGTCCATCACATGGGGAAACTCGCGGCCACCGCGTGCCACGATTTCGGGGATATCGTCGGTCACCAGATACTGGTGCGCCATCGGCAGCAGGGGCAGGTAAACCCCGGCCATGGCGCCCACCTCGCGCGCCCACAGGCCCGCCGCGTTGACCAGATGGTCGCAGTGAATGGTGCCCTTGTCCGTCACAACTTCCCAGCCTTCGGGCGTCGGATTGGTCGCGATGACCTTGGTGTGCAAGACAATCTCGGCCCCGCCCATCCTGGCCGCCTTGGCATAGGCGTGGGTCGTGCCGTAGGGGTCCAGGTGGCCGTCCAGCGGATCATATAGCGCGCCAAGGATGCCTGCGGTGTTCACCATGCCATCGGTCATCTTCTCGACCTCGGACGGGGTCAGGATGGCGGTGTCCAGACCCATATAGCGGTGCTTGGCGCGTTCGGCCTTCAACTGGTCAAAGCGTTCCTGATTGTCGGCCAGGGTGATGCCGCCAACATGGTGCAACCCGCAAGACAGGCCGGTGATCGCCTCCAACTCCTTGTACAGGCGGATGGTATAGCCCTGCAGCGCCGCCATGTTGGTGTCGCCGTTCAGCGTGTGAAATCCGCCCGCCGCGTGCCAAGTGCTGCCTGCGGTCAGTTCCGCCCGTTCGACCAGCATCACATCGGACCAACCCAGTTTGGTCAGGTGATACAGAACCGAACAGCCGACGACACCGCCGCCAATGACCAGAACGCGGGTATGGGTTTTCATGGGGACCTCTTGAACACCAGTTTCCATGGGAAATACCAAGCCAGCCCGCAAACATCTGTCAATCCGCGACATCGCCCGTCGCCTTTGCCGGATGGGCGGCCCGTGGCGCATGAAAAACACCGGTGGCAAATCTGCGATGGGCGGCGCGGCGTTAACCAAGGATTCACCATTTGCAACCTTAAGCTGTTGGTAACCTTTTGAAACGGAGCATGGCCTTGGCAAGATTTCAGTGGATGGCGGGCAACTTGGGCTTTTACGGTTATGATCGTTTGGCTGATTATGTCGCCAGCAGCGTCACACAAGCCGGGATGGTGTTGCAGTATGACCCCGCCCTTGGCCTGCCTGATCCGACTGTTGTGGCGGCCGAGGTCAGTTTCACCTTTTCCGGTGCGACCAGTTACGTCATCGAATCCGGGCCACAGGCTGGGCAGGTCCGCTTTACCGGGGGGGCGTTGACCGGGATCACGTGGTCCAATGTGCTGGGCGACGAGATGTTGACCGTGACAGGTCTGAACATCCTGCTGCCGATCTTTCTGGCGACGTTGGAGCGGGGCGATTCCTTTTCGGCTTGGGCGATGGTGATGCGGGGGGCGAACACTTTGCTGGGATCGGCGGGGGCCAGTGGTTTGGGCCAGTCCGGGACCGGCGATGCGATTGACACCGGGATCGCGGCAGATGTGGTCATGGCGGCGGGCGGCGATGACTATGTCAAGGACAAGGGTGGCGCTGACAGCTATGATGGCGGCAATGGCTATGACACCTTGGCTTATGATGCGTGGTTTTTTCAGCCGCAGGGCTGTGTCCGGGGAGTTGCGGTCGATCTGGTGCTGGGCACCGCCACGGGGCCGGATGGTGCTGCCGACACCATCACCGGGTTCGAGGCCGTCACCGGCACCTTTCGTCAGGATCAGTTCAGGGGCGACGGCATTGCCAACAAGTTCAGCGGCATGGCCGGCGCTGACCGGATTGACGGACGGGGTGGGTTTGACTTTGCCAGCTATGCGTTGGATGCGACCCAAGGCGGTACGGACGGGGTCAGGGTCAATCTGGCCACTGGCAATGGCCGCGACGGGTTTGGCAATCTGGACCGCCTGATCAGCATCGAGGCGGTCGAGGGTACGGCCGCTGCCGACAGTTTCACCGACAACGGGGCCAACAACTATTTCGACGGCGGCGCCGGGAACGACATCTTGCGGTTTTCTGGCGGCAACGACACCGGCCATGGCGGGGCAGGGGCGGATGTGTTCCTGTTCAAGGGATTTGCCTATGACGACGATACGATCGACGACTTTTCCAGCGCGGAAGGCGATGTAATCCTGTTCGACGCCGCCACCAGCTTTGCCGAATTGCGGCTGGTCAATGTGCCGGGCGGCGTCAATGTGCAGTTCGGATCGGGCGCCGTGACCTTGGTCGGATTGACCGTGGTTCAGTTGCAGGCCAGCGATTTCGGGTTCTGACGCTATTTTTCTGGCAGCAAACCGCGTGGACTGAACCGCAGCACCAGCAACAGCGCCACCCCCAGCGTCAGCAGGCGCATCTGCGGGGCCATGTCGATCAGATGGCTTTTCAACGGCCCCACCTCCATGCCCGCCGTCACAGCACCCATTACGATAGGCCCGGCATTGTCGACGATCAGCCACAGCCAGCCGACCAGCAACCCGCCCAGCACCGACCCCCAGTTGTTGCCCGACCCGCCGACAATCACCATGATCCAGACCAGAAAGGTAAACCGCAGCGGCGAATATTCCCCCGGCACCAGCTGCGTGTTCATCGAGGTGTACATCGCCCCCGCAACCCCCACGACCGCCGATCCCAGAATAAAGATCATCAGATGCTGCCGGGTGACGTCCTTGCCCATCGCCGAGGCGGACACCTCATTGTCGCGGATCGCCCGCATCATGCGACCCCAGGGCGAGTTCAGCGCCCGCTCCAACAGCCAGACAAAGACCATCAGCACAATCAGGAACATCGCCGCATAGGTCAGCTTGACCCCAATGGTCGATGCCGTAACCGGGTCCAGCCCCCAGCGTTCGCAAAA
>JANNAF010000067.1:0-3914 GCA_031384005.1 Rhodobacterales bacterium
CGACATCGCCGTCTCGGCCGTCCTCAAGGACGTCGAGAAGCGCGCCAAGAAGGTCGGCTCGTCGGCCGAAGTCGCCCAGGTCGGCACCATCTCCGCCCACGGCGACAAGCAGATCGGCAAGATGATCGCCGACGCGATGCAGAAGGTCGGCAACGAAGGCGTCATCACCGTCGAGGAAGCCAAGACCATCGACACGTCGCTCGAGGTGGTCGAGGGCATGCAGTTCGACCGCGGCTATCTCTCGCCCTACTTCATCACCAACGCCGAGAAGATGATCGCCGAGCTCGAGGACCCCTACATCCTCATCCACGAGAAGAAGCTGTCGGGCCTGCAGCCGATGCTGCCGCTGCTCGAGGCAGTCGTGCAGACAGGCAAGCCGCTGCTGATCATCGCCGAGGAAGTCGAGGGTGAGGCGCTCGCCACGCTCGTCGTCAACAAGCTGCGCGGCGGTCTGAAAATCGCTGCTGTCAAGGCTCCGGGCTTTGGCGATCGTCGCAAGGCGATGCTGCAGGACATCGCTGTTCTGACCGGTGGTCAGGTGATTTCCGAAGATCTGGGCATGAAGCTGGAAAATGTCACGCTGGACATGCTGGGCAAAGCCAAGAAAGTCTCGATCACCAAAGACAACACGACCATCATTGATGGTTCGGGCGTCAAGGCCGAGATCGAGGCACGCGTGGCCCAGATCCGTCAGCAGATCGAAGACACCACCTCGGACTATGACAAAGAAAAGCTGCAAGAGCGCGTGGCCAAACTGGCTGGCGGCGTGGCAGTGATCAAGGTCGGCGGCATGACCGAGATCGAAGTGAAAGAGCGCAAGGACCGCGTTGACGACGCTTTGAACGCGACCCGTGCGGCCGTGCAAGAAGGTATCGTTGTTGGCGGTGGTGTGGCCCTGATGCAGGCTGCTTCCTCGTTGGACGGCCTGAAGGGTGCAAACTCTGACCAGGACGCGGGCATCCAGATCGTCCGTCGTTCGCTGGAAGCACCGCTGCGCCAGATCGCGCAGAACGCTGGTGTTGACGGCGCCGTGGTGGCTGGCAAAGTGCGCGAATCGACCGACAAGTCGTTCGGGTTCAACGCGCAGACCGAAGAATATGGTGACATGTTCGCGTTCGGCGTCATCGACCCGGCCAAGGTTGTGCGTGTGGCCCTTGAGGATGCAGCGTCCATCGCGGGCCTGCTGATCACCACCGAAGCCATGATCGCAGATCGTCCGGAGCCCAAGTCGGGTGGCCAGGGCGGCGGCGGCATGGGTGGCATGGGCGGCATGGACGGCATGATGTAATCATGCTTGCATGATGTAATCTGGCCGCAAGGCTGGTAGGAAAGGGCGTCCCGCAGGGGGCGCCCTTTTCATTTGGAGGCGGCAATGGTGATCGGCCCGGACTATATTCGCGGAATGCGGGCAGGCGAGGCGGATCAGGTAGACACTTTGTTGCGGCAGGCCTTTGGCGGTGATGCCGAGGCCACTTTGGTGCGCGATTTGCGGGCGGCGGACCTGATCGAGATGGAAATGGTTTTTCCGTGGGAGGGCGAGATCCTGGGCTATCTGGCGCTGTCGCGGCTGACGGCACCCTTGGGTTGGCTTGCTTTGGCGCCCGTGGCAATAGCCCCCGCATGGCAAGGGCGGCGGCTGGGGGCCAGGTTGGTGGCGATGACCATGAAGCTGGTGGCGATCAAAGGGCAAAGCGTTGTGGTGATCGGCAAGCCGTCGTTTTATGCGCGGGCCGGGTTTTCGGTGGCGCGGGCGGCTGGATTGCGGACACCCTATTCCGCTCATGTGACAGGGTTTTTCGGTCCCGGCGATGATGAGCCACGGGGTGAGGTGATCTATCCCGACGCCTTTGCGCAGGTTTGAAGGGTGATCTGAAGGAGCGCCCCAGGGCGCGTTGTGTTTGCCTCGCTTTTCGGGCCTTGCCCGAACACTCAGGTGGTGCCGGGTCTGCAAGCGGGGGGATATGATGCGGCTGTTTGTGATGACAGGTCTGGCGATGCTGGCATTCGCTGCCAATTCGGTACTGAACCGCATGGCGGTGGGGGCAGGGCTGATGGACCCGGTGGTGTTTGCGGTGCTGCGGCTGGTGTCCGGTGCCGTGGTCTTGGGCGTGCTGCTGACGCTGCGGCGGGGCGTGGTCTGGCCGGGGTGGCGCGGGCGGGTGCCGGGGGTCGCGGGGTTGCTGATCTATCTGTTTGGGTTTTCAGTGGCTTACCTCAGTCTTGATGCCGGGACGGGGGCGCTGATCCTGTTTGGCGTCGTTCAGATCACCATGTTTGCCGGGGCATGGGCGGCGGGTGAGGCGGTGCCAGCGCGGCGGATCTTGGGGGCCGTGCTGGCGCTGGTCGGGTTGGCGGTGCTGTTGGCCCCGCAGGGCGGCGCGGTTTTGCCGCAGGTGGCGATGGCCTTGGCGGGGGTTGGCTGGGGGGTCTATTCGTTGGCCGGGCGGGGGCAGCGCGATGCGCTGGCGGCCACGGCGTGGAACTTTATCCTTGCGGTGCCGGTGGGTCTGATCGTGCTCTTGGCCCTGCCGGGGCATTGGACGGCGGCGGGTGTGGCGCTGGCCATGGTGTCGGGTGGGATCACCTCGGCGCTGGGCTATGCGCTGTGGTATGCGGTGGTGCCGCGCCTGGGTGCTGCGCGGGCGGCGGTGACGCAACTGACGGTGCCCTTGATTGCGGCGGCGGGTGGGGCGGTGATGCTGACCGAACTGCCGGGGGCGGGGTTTTGGGTGGCCTGCGGTCTGGTCTTGGGCGGGGTGGCGGTGGCGACGACTGGGCCGCGGATCAAAGCAGTTTGACCATGCGGTGCAGGGTGTGGCCGGTATCTGCGTCGTGGCCAGAATGGCCGGTATCAGTAAATCCATGGCGTTCCCAAAAGGCGCGACCCCGTGGGTTTTCCTGCAACACGGCAAGGTACAGGCGGGGCGAGGGCGCGGCGCGACGCTGCACCTCGGCCAGGAAAAATGCGCCAAAGCCCTGTCCGCGCCGGGTGACGTCCAACAGCATCAGACCCAGATAGGCGTCTTCAGCCAAGGGAAAGCCAAAGGACAGTTCGGCCACCCCAACCAGCGTGCCACCCTGAAACAGGCCCAGCCGCTGCGATGCGGTGGGGTCGCAATTGGGCGGGGTGTCGGTGAAATATTCCGCCGCCTTTTGCCGGTCAGGCGCGCGGCGGTCGGCCAATAGCCAGTAGTCGGCGGCGCGGCTGTAAAGGTCCTCTACCGCGGTCAGGTCGGCAATCGGGTCAAGCGGGCGGATCAACGGCGGCAATCGTGACAACCTCCAATGTGACAGCGCCATTCGGGCGGCGCCAGACCACGGTATCGCCCCGCATCGCCCCCATCAGTGCGCGGGCAAGGGGCGAGGTGGGGGCGATGCGGTGCAAACTGGCGTCCGCCTCATCCTCTCCGGTGATGTCATAGGATGTTTCATGGCCTGCCATGTCGCGGACCGTCACGCGGTGGCCAAAGGCAACCTCGGCGTTCTGTGCGGCAAGGGGTACGGGAATGGCACTGCGCAATCGCGCCTCCAGATAGCGGATATCCCGCTCTGCCGCCGCCTCGGGCAGCTTGTCCAGACGGTCAGGACGGGCCTTCAGCGTGGCAAGGACGGCCTGCCGGGCCGCCAGACGCGCCTGCAAATCCGCCAACCCGCGGGGGGTGACATAGTTCGGATGCGGCGACAGCGGCAGGTCGGGCAGGGGGTCCAGCGCGCCGTCACCCTCTTTGACAAAGGCCCTACTCACCTGACACCCCTTTCACGTGATACCCCTCTCACCGGATCAACCGCTCCAGCGGGTCATAGATCATGCCGCCATCCCACGTGGCGCGGGGCAGGCTGTCAGGCTTGAACCGGATGCGCGCCATGTCCAGATCACCCCGGCTGAAAAAACGCCGTTCGGTGACAACGCGGGC
>JANNAF010000089.1:0-2707 GCA_031384005.1 Rhodobacterales bacterium
CCCCGCGTGTTGCGAGAGGCGGTATGATCCCAAAATCGGCGCTGGTGCTGGGTCTGGCTGGGCTTGTGCCGTTCGTTGCTTGTGCGGTGGCCCTGCTGTCCGGCTGGTCACTGCCGCTGTTGGCCGGTCGCGAAGACCTGATCATGGTGCGTTACGGCATCATCATTCTGGCCTTTATGTCCGGCGTGCTGTGGGGGTTTGCCACCCGTGCCACCGGGCGCACGGCGACCATCGGCTATGCGGTGTCGGTTCTGCCCGCGCTGTGGGCGTTCTTTACCACCCTTGGCCCGACGCCGCAGGCGCTGTTGGCGCTGATCCTCGGGTATCTGGGTCTGTTGGTTCTGGATTGGTATTTCTGGCGTTTGAGCCTCGCGCCAAGTTGGTGGATCCGGCTGCGCGTTATTTTGTCCGCCGGGGTGCTGGCGTCTTTGGCCGTTGGTCTTTATGCGTGACCACTGACCCAAGACAGGTGACCCACGCAATGCCCGAACTTTTCGCCTATACCGACGGTGCGTGTTCGGGCAATCCCGGCCCCGGTGGCTGGGGTGTGTGGATGCTGGCCCGTGACGGTGCCACCGTCGTCAAGGAGCGCAAGTTAAGCGGCGGCGAGGCGCTGACGACCAACAACCGGATGGAGTTGATGGCCGCCATTTCCGCGCTGGAGGCGTTGACGCGCGAAACCACGCTGATCGTTGTGACCGACAGTGCATATGTGAAAAACGGCATCACCGAATGGATGCCGAACTGGAAGCGCAAGAACTGGCGCACGGCGGGCGGGTCGCCGGTCAAGAATGTGGATCTGTGGCAGCGTCTGGATGCGGCGCAGGCGCGTCACAGGGTCGAATGGCGCTGGATCAAGGGCCACGCCGGTCATGCCGAAAACGAGGAGGCCGACCGGCTGGCGCGTGAGGGGATGGCCCCGTTCAAACCCTGACACAGCGGTTGTGTGTCAGATCCAGTCCAGGTTGATCTTGCCCGACGGCTGGTTGGTGGCAATCGTCTCTTTCAGCACGCGGTAGCGGTCGCGCAGGTCCTTGAACTTGCGTTCATGCGTCTCGGCGACCAGCCCTCTGATGTCGGCAAACAGGTCCTCGCGGTCCATCGTCTCCAGAATATCCAGTTCGGCCCCTTCGATATCCATTTTGACAAAGGCAATCTCGCCGCGCGCCGCGACCTGTTCGCGCACGAACCCCGGAAAATCGATCAACGGCACATCGACACCGTTTTCCGCATCGATCCGCCGCCCACCGCCCAAAATCGTGCTTTTGACCGAGGCGCCCTGCGGGTTGTCGGCAAAGTTGTCGGCCCGCATCAGCCGCACCGTCCCGCTGCCCACCCCGACGGCGGCATTGATCAGGCGGACATTGGGGCTGTCTGCAAACTTGGCGGTCAACTGGTCAAAGGCATAAGGATCGGGTTCAAAGGCGACCACATCGGCCCCGGTGGCGGCCAGAACCGCGGTCACGACGCCCATGTTGGCCCCACAATCCACCGCCAGATCACCGGGCCGCAGCATGGTGCAGATGCCTTTCAAATACCCCTCGGCCCAAGCTTTGCGCTGATTGCGCTTGGCCCTTCGGATCACGGCTTGGGCCCTTTCCTCGGCAGTTTTGCCCTTGGGTTCGGCCTCGGGCGGGTCAAGGTCCTCCATCACTCCTCCAGCGCTTTGGACGCATCAATCCCGATCTGTTCGCACATCCGTGCCGCATAGGAATTGGGCAGCGGCACATTCTTGCGCCACCATGGTTTGGTGCCATTGGTATACAGATGCACCGACAGGGTGTTTTCGGTGAAATGCCCCTCGACTCGGCCGTAGGGGTCATAGAACACGTCATTCAGCTGGAACGGCACCGGGTACAGGTAATCAGGCGTCAACGCCTTGTCATAGTCGCCGGTCTGTTGGGCAAAGTAGGTAAAGGCCTGCGGCCCGAACGAGGTGCGTTCCGCGTTATAAATCCGCACCGCCTGCGGCAGGTTGGTCGGCTGTTTGTCGATGCGCTTGCGCTGTTGTTTGTTGAACCACGCCGGGGCGTCCGGCAGGTTTTCATAATAGTCCAGCAATTGCCCGATCAGCGCCCCTTTGGGCGGAATATAGACCACCCCGCAGTTCAGCGCCCCGCGCATGCCATGACCGGCAAAGATGTTGTCCATCTCGTCCGGAAAGGGTTTGTGGCAAAAGGCGTCGCAATCAATCCAGACCGCATCTGTCGCGGCAATCATCTTGTACCGAAACACGTTGCTGAGGAAACTTTCCGAGGTTTGCGCCACGATATCCATGTCGATCGTCATGATGTCCGTGGCCGGTTTCACAATGACGCCCTCGGGCACGTTGGTCACGGTGTCGGTGCAATACAGCGTCGTCGGGTGCCCCTGTTTCACATGGGACATCAGGCACAACTGGTTCAGGTATTGCAGCTTGGTCCCGATCCACAGCGACGCGACGGGGCGGCGTTCGGGCGGCGTGGTGGATTTGGGGGCCGCTTTGGGTTTGGTCGCCGTCTTGGTGGCGGTCTTGGACGCGGTGCTTTTTGCGGGGCTGGCCATGGGGAACCTTTTGTTTCGTTAAGGGCAACAATGGGGAAAACAATCTGGGTTGTCGAGGTGTCAGTCGTCAGTCAGGCGGCAACACAAACCCCCGCGCGATGTTGGGGTCAAAGCCCAGACCGGGTTGATAGCCCAACTCCTCCAACAACTCTTGAACCGGGTC
>JANNAF010000118.1:0-11747 GCA_031384005.1 Rhodobacterales bacterium
TGCGGCGGCTGGATCGGTGACGCCCAACAGCAGCGCCTCGTCCATCTTGGCCTGGATCGCCTCGTCACAAAAACCCGCGATGTTGATCGACGAGTCAGAGCCGGGGGTAAAGGAGGCGCAACCGAACAGGATGTTCAGGAAGTCCGACGCGGCGGGATAGTCCTGATACCACTGGGTCACCGACATCTGAACGTTGTTGTTGGTGTTCTGGATATAGGTGAACTGGATATTGGGCGAGATCGGCTTGACCTCGGCGTCATAGCCGATTTCGGTCAGGACGGATTGCAGATAGGTGCCGATCGACTTGGAGACGGTGGTATCCTCGGCAATGATCGTGACCTTCTGGCCTTTGGTGCCGGATTCCTCGACCAGCGCCTTGGCCTTTTCCAGATCGGGGGCGGACCATTTTTCGCCGGGTGCAGCGGTGTAGGGGCAGTAGGGCACGTGACCGGGGAAGCCGGGCGGCAGGACCTGGCAGATCGGGCTGGCCAGAACCGGGCCGCCGAACAGGTTGACCATGGCATTGCGGTCGATGGCATAGTTGACGGCTTGCCGCGCCAGCACATTGTCGAAGGGTGCGAAGTTGGTGTTCATCGGCGCATACCACCAGGCGGTCAGCGTGGTGATGTTCACCTGATCGGCATAGGTCGTGCCAATTTCGCCCAAGCGGTCGGTCGGCGGCTGGTCAAACATCCAGTCAGCCTCGCCGTTTTGCACGGCGGTCACCTGCGCCTCGTCAGTCAGGCCAAAGTCATACTGAACAGTGTCGGGATAGCCATCGGGTTGGGCGTCCTCGCTCCAGACCTTGAAGTTGGGGTTGCGCGACAGGGTCATGCCGGTGTTGGGATCATAGGCGCTGATGAAATAGGCGCCGGTGCCGGGTGCCGGCACGGTGCCCAGATCGCTGGCAGGCGTGTCGGCGGGCAGGATGGAGGCGTGCGGCAGCGCCAGCTTGTCAAAGAATTCGGCATCGGGACGGGTCAGGTTGATGGTGACGGTGCCCGCAGCCTCATCCCCCACAACGCCACCCTCAAGGGTGCAGGTCGCGGGTTCGGTCAGGCATTTGTCAGCGCCGACGATGACGGAATAGAACCCGCCAGCGGTGGGGCTGGACACCTTGAAGATGCGCTGCAACGAGGCCACGACATCCTTGACGCCCATTTCCTGACCGTTCGAGAACATGATCCCCTTGCGGATCTGGAAGGTGTAGGTCTTGCCATCATTGGTCGGTTCGGGGATCGCCTCGGCCAGGTTTGGAACCTTGGTGAAACCCTCGGCGCCTGCGGCTTTTTTAAAGCCGACAAGGCCGTCATACAGGCTTTGATAGACCTGCCAGTATTGCAGGGTATAGTTGATATGGGGGTCCACGGTGCCCCCGGCGGACCGGGCGACCAGACGCATGGTGCCGCCGCGATGTTCGGTCTGGTATTCGGCCAAGGCCGGGGTCAGCCCCAGAAGGCTGGCCGCGACGGTGGCGAAAAGTAGCTTTTTCATTGTAGTCTCCCCGTTTTGTTAGTCGTTCGCGTTCAGAAATCCCCCGACCACACCCATGCAGAACGGCTGTTCCTCGACATGGGGCATGTGGCTGGAGGCTTCGAATATCACCCAGGTCGCGCCCCGGATCAGGTCTTTGTAGGGTTGCACGGTGGCGGGTGTCGCCTCGTCATGGCGGCCGGAAATGATCAGCGTCGGCACGTTGATCTTGGGCAAGTCTTGGGTGATGTCCCAGTGTTTCAAGGTGCCCACGACAAAGAATTCGTTGGGGCCGTTCATGGTATGGTAAACCGTCGGGTCCAGCGCGGTCTGGTCAAAGCTGGCCACCACCTCGGGCGGGTTCGGCACGACGCGGCAGACGTGGCGGGCATAGACCCAGTCGGTGGCCGCCTTGTAGGCCGGGTTGTCATAGTCGCCCGCCGCCTCATGCATGTTCAGGGCGTCCTGAATGTCCTGCGGCATCAAGGACCGCTGGCGCATCGCCTCGGACGACCACAGCGCCATGGAGGCGGGGGAATTGGCGATTGTCAGCGATTTCAACCCCTTGGGACGCCGCACGCCATATTCGGCCCCCAGCATCCCACCCCAGCTTTGGCCCAGAACGTGAAAACCAGCGCGGATGCCCAGATGGTCGATCAGGTTTTCCAACTCGTCCACAAACAGTTGCGGGGCCCAGAAGGAGGGGTCGGCGTCGGGCAGATGGGTCGAGTTTCCACAGCCGATCTGGTCATAATGGATGACGGCGCGGCCATCGTTGGCCAGCAGTTTGTAGGCGTCGATGTAGTTGTGCGCGACGCCCGGACCGCCGTGCAACAGGACGATGGGGGCCTTGCCCGCGTCCAGATCGCCGGTCACGCGGTACCAGGTTTCATAGTCGCCAAACCGCGCACGGCCTTCTGTCTGCTGCATCGCACCCCCCACAGTCCTTTGAGCTTAAAGGTTCCTTAACTTTGGCCCTAGTCAACAGGAATCGCGCAAGATTAGTGCGAAATGTCGGACATTCGCGCCGCACTGCCCATTATTCGAACACGGCCCGCGGGAAGTAAAAGCTGACAACCCAGTTCGGCATGTCGACAATCTCGGATATCCGCAGATCGCCACAGGTCGACACCAGCATATAGGCGTCGACGGGCGACAGGCCGCGGGTGGCGCACAGGTGGTCGATCATCGCGGATACGGCGTCGCGGGCGCCCGACATCAGGTCAGGGCCGATGCCGGTGGTGACCTCATACCCCTTGGCGTCCAGATGGTTGGTGACCGGGCCGGGGGTGGTGAAGCGCGGGGTTTTCAGGTTGGCGCCCTTGATCAGGTCCAGGGTCAGGACCACGTCCATCGGGCTTTCGATGGCCGTTCCGCACACCTCGCCGTCACCTTGGGCGGCATGGGTGTCACCAACGCTGAACAGGGCACCCGCCACCTCGATCGGCAGGTAAAGCGTTGTTCCGGCAGACAGATCGCGGATGTCCAGATTGCCGCCAACGCGGCGGGGCGGCACGACGGAGTGCAGGCCCATGGCGGCGGGCGCGCAACCGATGGTCCCGGCAAAGGGTTTCAGCGGCACGCGGGCGTGTTTGCCATAAAGCGCCGGGGCCAGGCTGGCGGGGTCATAGGACCAGATGTGCAGCGCGGGGTCGTCGAACTGGTCAGCCAGCAGGCCAAAGCCGGGGATATTCGCGGTCCAGCCCCAGCCCGAGGGGGCAAAGCTGTCAATCGTCACCTTCAGCGCGTCACCGGGCATCGCCCCTTCGATATAGATCGGGCCAGAGACCGGGTTGACCTTGGAGAAGTCCAGCGTCGACACCTCGGCCACGGTGGACGCGGCGCTGAACTGTCCGGCGGAACTGTCCAGGCAGTGAAACAGGATGGTCGATCCCGGTTCGGCGCGGACAGCGGGGGCGCGGGAATTGTCCCAGCCGAAATGATGCTGCGCGCCGTGGATGGTGTAGTTGCAGTTCTTGCACATTTTTGGGAGTCCTTTGCCGGGTGTGGTCCAGCCTAGCGCAAGTGGCAGGAATTGGAACAGGGCTCGGGCGGTGGCCGAGGAACGCCCCTGCCGTCCGCCCTGTCATCGCGGGCACAAACGACCAGCTCCTGCCGCGGGCTGGACCGTCAGCGCACAGGGCAGCACGGGCTGCCTGTCAGACATAGGCGCGCCAGGGATGCGCCTCGACAAAGCCCAGAACCTCACGCGCCTTGCGGTTGGACATCGGGGCCTCGTTTGGACCCATCGGGCGGGTGATTGGGGTGTTTGGCGCGAATTTCGCCAGAAATTCGGATGTGGGCAGGTCGGCGGTGATCGTGTCATTCACGGCGTTGAAAACCTGAAACCCCAGACCGTCCTTTTGCAGGCACAGATGCACGATCTGCCCGAGGTCGCGGGCGTCGATATAGCTCCACGCGTTGCGTTTGCGGCTGGGCGGATTGGCGATGAAGCCGGGAAAATTGGCATAATCCTCGGGCGAGATCACATTGCCAATGCGCAGGGCATAGATGTCGGCGCCGTAGCGCATGGCAAAGGCGCGGGCGGTTTTCTCGTTCACCACCTTGGACAGGCCATAGCTGTCCATCGGATCCACGTCATACTCTTCGGTCAGCGGGAACTGGTGGTAATCCTTGTCCCCTTCGGCAAAGCAGACACCGTAGGTGGTTTCGGACGACGCAATGATGACCTTGCGCACCCCCAGCTTCATCGCCGCCTCGATCACGTTATAGGTGCTGGTGACATTGGCCGCGAAGGTTTTGTTATCCGGTTCCAGCAGGACGCGGGGGATGGCGGCAAAGTGGACGATGGCATCGGGGGCCCTTGGCGGCGCGCCGGTGTCATAGCCGTCAAAGCCGAAATGGGTGGTCATCGCGTTGAAGGTCTGGCCGCTGTCGGTCAGGTCGGTGATCAGCGTGTTGACGCCGGGCAGGTCCAGCGGTTTGAGGTCAAGGTTCAGGACACTGTAGCCCAGCCCAAGCAGATGCGGCACGGCATGACGCCCCGCCTTGCCCGTGCCGCCGGTAAAGATGATGCGTTGTGTCATGGGTGCCTCTTGGGGTTGCAATGGGTCTGGATGCCGCATCATCCGGGCTTAGGCTTGTGACGGGTCGAGTGCAATGATAGCGTTGCCACAGGCAAGGGCAAGGATGGGCCTGTCAGCACTGGGATTCGGGTTTAAGGGCGCGAAATCAGGGGGATAGGCCGTCAGGGGTCGGCCTTTTTCAACCAGACAGTGGAGATTTGCCATGACATCAGCAACCGAAACCGTGGGATTTGTCGGCGTGGGCCTGATGGGTCAGGGCATGGCCAAGAACATCGTCGAAAAGGGCTATGCGCTGACTGTGGTCGCGCATCGCAACCGCGCGCCGATTGACGATCTGGTCAGCCGTGGCGCGGTCGAGGTGGCGACGTTGGAGGAGATGGCGGCGCGGTGCAGCGTGATCTTTTTGTGCCTGACCGCGTCGCCTCAGGTCGCCGCTGTGGTGGCCACGCTGAAACCGGCGCTGGCGCGGGGGGCGGTGGTGGTGGATTGTTCCACGTCGGACCCGACAGTGACGCTGCAACTGGCGGCGGATCTGGGCGAGGTCGGGGTGGATTTCATCGACGCGCCCCTCAGCCGCACGCCCAAGGAGGCCTGGGCCGGGACGCTGGATTGCATGGTGGGGGCATCAGACGAGGTCTTTGCCCGGGTGCAGCCGATCATCGCAACATGGGCGGGCAAGATCGTGCATATCGGGGCGGTCGGCGACGGGCACAAGATGAAGTTGTTGAACAACTTTCTGTCGCTGGGCTATGGTGCCTTGTATTCCGAGGCGTTGGCCTTGTCGCGCAAGGTCGGCATTCCGGTGGCCGAATTTGACAAGGTCATTCGCGGCGGGCGGATGGATTGCGGGTTTTACCAGACCTTTATGGGCTATGCGCTGGAGGGCAACCGCGAAGCGCATCGGTTCACCTTGTCCAACGCGTTCAAGGACATGCGCTATGTCGAGGCGATGGCCAATGCGGCTGTGGTGGCGACCCCGCTGGCGAGTGCGATCAAGAATTCCTATGCCCATGCGGTTGCAACAGGTGGCGCGGGGCCCGAGGATTATGTGCCTCATCTGACCGATTTCATCGCCCGCGCGAATGGCGTCACCTAAGGGGCTTTGCATCCGGGCCAAACAGGCGGGCTCCGGTCGGATCAAACCCGATGTGAACCGTGTCGCCCAAATGCACGGCCACATCGCCGCCAAGTTTCACGGTCAGGGGCCGGTCCCCGACACGGATATGCAAGATCGTCTCGTCGCCCAGATGTTCTGCACGGGTCACCTGCCCGGTGGCCTGCGCCTGATCGGACGGGACCAGTGACAAACGATCAGGCCGCAGGCCCAGGGTGCCCGGACCGGACAGGGCCACGGGTGCCGCCACGGGTGTCGCCACGGGTGTCGCCACGGGTTCTGCCGCGGGTTCTGCCACGTGGTCGCCCCATGGCAGCGCCAGTCTGCCATGCCCTGCCGTCACCGGGATCAGGTTCATGGCGGTGCTGCCGATAAAGCCTGCAACAAACAGGTTGGCGGGGCGGTGATACACCTCGCGCGGGGTAACGACCTGTTCGACGCGGCCTGCGTTCAGCACGGCGATGCGGTCAGCCAGGGTCATCGCCTAAACCTGATCATGGGTGACAAAAATCATCGTGGCCTTCAGGTCGTGGTGCAGGCGGGTGATCTGGCTGCGCATCTCGACCCAGGGCGCGGCATCAAGGTTGGACAGCGGTTCGCCGAACAGTTTGCGCACCCCTGTCAGTTGAACCGCGCCCATGCCCGTGCCCCTATTTCAAACTGGAGGAAGCCAGCCCCTGCCGGAACAGGCGCTGGGTCAAGAGGAACAAAATCACCATCGGCAGCGCCGTGATCAGGGCGCCAAAGAATTCGTTCCAGGTATGGACCACGGCGAACAGGCCGACGATCACCAGCGCCACGCGGACCTGTGGCAGGACGATCGGCCACCAGATGCGAAATTCGGACGCGCCATCCAGCCGGGCCGCGTCCATCAATTCGCGCGGCACCCCAATTAAGAACTGGCGCAGGAAGGGGAAATCGGTGCGGGCCAGCAGGTCAGGCATGTTGGACCAGTGGAAGGGGGCGGGGAACCGTGTGACGGGGTTGGCAAAGATCTCGTCCATGGTTTTGAAGGCGGAAATCGCATCCAGTAGAACGGCAGCAGGAACACCGCCGCGATGGCCAGCATGACGGCGTGGTAGATCAGGCTTTGGCCCAGTTTGCGGGGCGCGGTGCGGCGTTTGGTCGACGGCTGTCCCCCGCGTAATAGACCCATGACCTTGCGGTGCGGAAGATCAGCAGTATCAGCGTCCAGAGTGCTGCGGCAGGGTCGCGCAGCCAGTCGGGCAGGTGCAGGCCAATCCCCTGCAGCATCAGGTTCACCGGGCCGGCACCGGGGTTGAGCAGCAGCACGAACACGGTGGACCCGGCCACGGCGAACATCAGGGTGTTGCCCGCCGATGTCCAGACGGCGGCATCGGCCCAGATCGCCTCATAATTCCGCAGGCCCACATATTTGGGCGCGCCGGTGATCGTGAATTTGCTTTGGGCGATGTAAAAGGTCAACAGCAGCGGGATCACGGTGAACACCGCCAGTTCCAGCATCCAAGGCAGCGCAAACAGAACGCCGGCGCGGGCTTCACCCCGTCCGGCGCGGCGGCGGCGGGGCGGCGGTTTGACCGCCCCGACAGTGGTTGGGTCCGGTTGCATCAGCCCCGCCAGCACGCCGTCCAACTTTGCCTGTGCTGCGGTCTGTGCCTCGGCCAGCGCTGCGGCCTCGGGCCGTTCGTGGGTAAAGATCTTCTCCATCGCGCTGGCCATCTGGTTATTACCAAAACTTTGCACGGGCGAATTCCACATCGGGGTCACGATGGCGGCCTGTTCGGCAAGGAAGGCAGTCAGGCCCTGCGCAAAATCGGCACCGCGATTGTCGATCAGGCTTTGCGGTGGTTTGACGGCGACCTGCGCATTGGTGGGCACGTCGGGGATCTGCTGATACCACTGCACCGCGCCCCCGATTGACAGATAAGTCATATAATCGAACGCCGCCTGCGGGTTTTTCGATCCGACCGGGATGACGAACCAGTTCGGCCAGGTGCCCGACACATGGGCTGTGCCCGAGGGGCCAATCGGGTTCGGCGCCTGATTCCAGCGGGTAATGCTGGGCACCGGGTCGGCATAGATGTCGCCCATCAGCCACGACCCCGACATCAGCCCGGCCTGACGCCCCTCGCGGAACGCCGGATCGACGCCGGTCGCACCGTCAGCATAGCCTTCGCGGAAGTTGCCGGGCCGGTCGATCAGGTTGACATCGCCCTTGTATTCCTGATCCGGCCATTCCAGAAGAAACGACATCATTTCAATGCTCTGTTCACTGTCGAGCATGTAGTTCAGGTTCGCCACGTCAAACAGCATGCCGCCATTCAGCGCCGACCAGATCGCCATGATTTCGGGGATGCGGTTGGGCATGAAGCCAGCCGATTTCAGGGTGTCGCCGTCCCAGACGGTAAACTCCTTGGACAGTTTGCGCATTTCGACCCCGGTCTTGGGGAAGGCGGCGCGGTCGGAGGGGATGCCCTTGGCCTCCAGCATCTCTTCGTTGTACCACATCGCATAGACCCCGGCGGTGACGGGCAGGCCGTAGGTCACGCCCTTGAACTGGCAGGACGACAGCAGGCCCTTGGGCCAGGTTGCAAGGTTGATCTTTGCCCCCTTCATCATGTCGTCCTGCGGCATGAAGGCGCCTTGGGCCCCCAGGGAAACCGGGCTGTGCCACAGCATGGATATGTCAGGCGGGCTGCCTGCGGTGATCGACCCGATCAGGGCCTGCGTGAATTCGCTGTCCTGTCCCAGACCGCAGACCGTGGTGCCGGGGCCAAGGTTGGCCAATGTGCTGAACCCGTCCAAAAGGCCGGTGTGGATTTGGCAGAACAGGTCCGACCCGCCGGGCAACCACAACAGCAACTGACCCTCGGTCTGAGACAGGGCGGCACCGGGCAGGGCCATGGCGCCACCAACCGCAGCGGTCGATTGGAGGAAGGCGCGCCGGTTCATCGGACGGGGGTTAGCGCAGGTCTTGTGTGACATCGCTCTCTCCCTTGTTGGTTGCCGGTGTTTGTTGGGGTCATGGCCGGTCGGCCGGCTCTGGTATCCGGTCCGTGGCACAGGCCGCCCCGATCAGCCCCGCATCGGGGCCAAGGGCGGCTTGGGTAATCGGCATTGGGTTAGGGACACCGTCCCACAGGCCAGCCCGAATGGCGCGTGCAGGGCGGTGAAATAGGGGCCGGGGGCAGAGCCCAGATCGCCGCCGATCACCATGCGCGCCTCGCGCAGCGCTGCCGCGCGGACATCGGCAGAAATCGTGGTGGGCAGGGCGGCAGAAAGCTGGGCGGCCACGTCCAACCCGGTCCACCGGATACGGTGATCGCTGAACGCCCGGCCCGCCGGTGACACCAGTTCCGCGACCCCAAGGCCAAGTGCGGTGACCGGCAGGCCAAGGCGCTGCGCCTGCCCGTGCAGGTCGTGGGCCAGTGCCACGGTGTCGGACAGGATGGCCTGACCGTAGCGGTCATAGTTGGTTGTGGCCTGACAGCGCGCAGTGACGGCGCCGAACAGGTATTCGGCGGGCGCGCCACCCATATTGAAGGCGCGGTATTTCGTGCCTCCGGGAAATAGAACCCGTCTTGCGGGTGCAGTTCGAACCAGACCGGCGAGGCCTCGGGGTCGTCGATCAGGATGTTGACGCGGCCTTTTAGGACGTAAAGCCCTGCCGCCCCGCCATGTTGCAAGGGCGCGCTGCGCCCGCCGGGATTAAGGCGCACCACCCCGGCGGTCAGCTGGTCGGTCGAGGCGACGATGCCGGTCAAGACACGCGGATCGGTGCAGTCCAGCGACCACAGGCGGTCCGCCTCACGCAACACGCGGATCGTGGCGCGCGCCTCGGCCCCCGTGCGGTCGGTGGGCCAGTGCCCGATCAGATCGGTGCGTTCGTGTTTGAAATCAGACACATAGGGCCATGTCGCCGCGTATTTGCCCGACGACCCGGTCGAGGGCGGTGGCGCGAAATACTGCAGCACCCGCAACTCCTGATCCCCCCAGGCAAAGGCGTGGTGACAGGTGTCCTTTTGAAAGAACACCGACTCGCCGGTCTGCACCAGATGCACCTCGCCGGGTTTGGGGTTGGCGAAGACCATGGTGCCCATCAGCACCGTCAACACCTCATCCGCGCCAAAGACGGTGCGAAAACTGGGGGAATGGCGAAAGCCGTCGCCGGGTGGCAGGCCAAAGACCAGTTGGTGGATCTGCCCGGACGAGACATCGATCCAGTCATCGACCTGCCCCGCCTGAACATCGCCCCAGATATGCCGGGTGGCGGCGGCATAGGGGATGGGGATTGGCCCATCAAACACCGGACGGGGCGAGGATTTATAGGCCATGGGTCACTAAGGCGCGTGGTCAAGGTGGGGGGCGATACGGCCTGACGCCTGATCGAACCGGGGCGGGGTAAAGGTGGACAGGATCGGCAAGGCCTGCCCCGTGCGCCCGCTCTCCATGGATTTCACCATGATTTCAGGGACATGATAGGCATTCACCGGCTTGCGCCCCTGCTGCACCACCTGCATCAGGTCGCGGATGCGATCGGTCCATTGCCAGCGCGCCCGCGAGGTGTGGTCCTGCCAAAAGCCATCCTTGTTGCGCCAGAGTTTATAGCCATGCGGGTCCCAGTCGTCGGACAGCATGTTGAACGTGCCCTCGGTGCCGTAAACCGCAATCCCCGGCACGTCACAGCGCTGAATGGTAAAGCCCGTGGTGACGACGCGAAAGCACTGGTTGCCGAAATCCAGCAGCAGTTGGAAATTGGCATCGGTCTGCACGGTCATCTTTTGGGTGTTGCCGATCCTTTCGGGGATCGCGATGCCGGTCATCGCCATCACCCGTCTGGCGGGACCCAGCAACCCGGTCAGCGTGGCGATGTTGTAAACCCCAATGTCAAACATCGGCCCGCCACCCGGTTCATCAAAGAACGGGTCCCAGTCGGGTCCCGCCCAGCCATAAAACCCGCGGGCGGTCAGCGGGCGGCCAATATCGCCGTTATGGATGTGGCGCCACATGTCCTGATAGGTCGCCGACAGGGGGACATGCGGGGCGCAGACCAGATGCCCCTTGGAGGCCTTGGCCAATGCCACCAGTTCGGCCGCCTCGGACAGATCCATCGACATCGGCTTTTCGACCAGCACATGCCTGCCCGCGTTCAGCGCGTCGCGGGTCAGTTGGCCATGGCTTTGCATCAAGGTCAGGATCAGGACAACATCGACATCAGGCCGCGCCAGAACCTCACGATGGTCGGTGGTAAAGGTCGGGATGCCCCAACCCCGCGCCCGTTCGGATTTTCCGGGGCGAAGGTCGCAGGCGATGACGATCTCGCAGGGCGCCCCCTCCAGGTTCAGCCGCCGGATGTGGGGGACGTATTTTTCGAAAAACCGACCGCAGCCCGATGACACCGACGCGCACTGTCGGAACCATGATGCCCCCCATTCAATGGCCAAAGGATGCGCCCATGACCCGATTCCGGGAATAGTGCCTTTGGTCATATGGCGCGCAGGGCGGCCATGTATTCGCCAAACAACTCACGTTCGGTGGTGATATCCAGCTTGCAATAGATCGCCAGACGGTGATTCTTGACGGTGCCGCGCGACAGGTTCAGCTTGCGGGCAATCTCGATCACCGGTTGGTCCTGCAGGGTCAGCAGGACCACCTCTTGTTCGCGGTCCGACAGTTGGGCGGCCATTGCGGCAGGCAGACCGTGGGCAACCTCGGGGGTTTGCGGGTCGGGCGAGATTTCGTCACAACAGCCGCCCGGTGCAGGGCCAACTGACCCGGCAGGCGGATGGTGCAGGGGCCGCGTGTGGTGAGGATGGCCAGCGCGTCGGCCATGGCGGGGTCGGTGGCGCGCTGCGTCCAGCCCGCGGTGGCCAACACCACCAGCCCATGCGCATCGACAAAACGCAGCGGGGGTTCGGCACCGATCGGCGAATTGCCGGGGTCAATGCCGGCGGTGACAAAGATGCTGAGGTGGCGGCGGTGCAGCGCCGCCAACAGCGGAAACAGGCGGCGGATGCGGGCCACCTCGGTCGGGGTAAAGACACCCTTGGCACGGTCAAGGATCGGCGTGGGGGCGGCATCGCCAATGGGTGGCAGGAACACCGCCATCGCGTCATGGATCGCGATGGCCG
>JANNAF010000121.1:0-2773 GCA_031384005.1 Rhodobacterales bacterium
AGGTTCACGCCATTCTCTTTCATCCGGACTATACCGTCGGCCCCGGAGTTACACCGGATCTGCTGACCCCCTCGCAAGAAGGGCGCTCGCGGGCTGTACCGCCGGTGGGGAATTGCACCCCGCCCTGAGAATACCGGACGGCTTGTCCGGCCCGCTGGTTGTGGGCGCGGCGCGGCGCGCGGTCAAGCCCCGCTTCAGGGCCCGCCGGGCACAAAGACCTTGCACCAGCGCACAGGGCCGGGCCAGATGCCGCCATGCCCCTGTTGCCCAACCCCTTGCGCAAGAAACTCCGCCCAGTGCCCAATCTGCGGCCCGTGCAGCAGCCCGGCGAACGGGTCGTCCTGCTGCACGGCCTCGGCCGCCGCGAGGCGTCCTTTGCGGTGATGGAACGGGCGCTGATGGTTCAGGGCTATGACGTGGTCAATGCCGGCTACCCCTCGACCGGGGCGGTGATGGGTGATCTGGTGGGGGTGGTGGGGCAGGCGGTGGCAGGCTGCGCCCAGCCGGTGCATTTCGTGACCCATTCGATGGGGGGCATCCTGCTGCGGCTGTGGCTGGCCGAAAACCGGCCCGCCACCATGGGCCGCGCCGTGATGCTGGCCCCGCCGAACAAGGGGTCGGAACTGGTTGATCTGTTTGGCGACTGGCCGGCGTTTCATTGGTTGATGGGCCCGGCGGGGCAACAACTAGGCACCGGGCAGGGGTCCTTGCCACTGGCGCTGCCCGATGCCGATTATCCGTTGGGCGTGATTGCGGGCAATGTGCAGCTGAACCCGATCAGCGGCGCGCTGATCCCCGGCCCCAATGACGGCAAGGTCAGCGTCGCCAGCACACGCGTTGCGGGCATGGCCGACCACATCGTCCTGCCGGTCAGCCACACCTTCATGATGATGAACCCGCTGGTGATTGCCCAGACCATCCGCTTTTTGACCAGGGGCCGGTTTGATCACGCCATGACAATGGCCGGCGCGCTGAAACTGACGTTCAACGCCAATCCGGAACAGGAGGCAACATGACGCTGGGCTATAAAAACATCGCCAAATCCGTGTCCCGCTTTTGCGGCCGGGCCAGCACCTTTTCCCTTGCGCTGGGGGTCATCGTGGTCTGGATCATCACCGGCCCGCTGTTTCAGTTTTCCGACACCTGGCAACTGGTCATCAACACCGGCACCACGATCATCACCTTTCTTATGGTGTTCCTGATCCAGAACACCCAAAACCGCGATACCGAGGCGATCCAGATCAAACTGGACGAACTGATCCGCGCCACCAAAGGCGCCCACAACGCCCTGATGGATCTGGAGGAGTTGGAGGAAAGCCACCTGAACCAGTTCCGCGACCGCTATGAGGCGCTGGCACAGGCGGCGCGCGAACGGCTGGCGCAGGGTCTGCTGGACACCGACACCCCCGAGGCTTAGCTGGCTTGCACTTTGCCGACTGACGTGGTGCCATCAATCAGCAAACAAGGGGACCCGTTTCATGGCAACATTCTTTTCCGAAAACGCTTTCAACGTCACGACACTGGATTTCAACGAACCTTTCCGCGAACCCCATTCCACAACTCAGGTGGGAAGTGGCAGCCTGCCCTTTAACCTGCCATCCATTGACATCGGTTCTGCCACCTATGACTTACCCAGCCATACGTTTGCATTTAGCGGCGGCACAAGGGTCGTCTGGGGCGGTATCCACGTTGCGGTGATTGCCGGTGATGGTTTTGCCTATGGTGCGTCTGGCGAACTGGTCGCAGGGACGGTCACGGTTTTGGCCGACCTGACCAATAACAACATGGATTTTGCGGTTGTTGGCTTTTCCGCCAGCGCCGTTGCTTTTGCGGCAGCATCACAGACGGCGTCCAACGTTGATGACATCGCGCTGTTCAACCAGATTTTCACGGGCAATGATCTGATAACCTTGTCTGCGTTCAACGATGTGTTCAACTCGGGCGCAGGCCAGGACCTGATCTATGATCAGGGCGGCAACGACAAGATCAATGCGGGCTCTGCGAATGACTTTGTCGTGTCAGGTAAGGGCATTGACCGGGTTGACGCCGGCACAGGCAATGACGTCGTGATGGGCGGCGCCGGGAATGACCGCATCGACGGCGGCATCGGCGCGGATATGATCTGGGCCGGAACCGGAAGCGACACCGTGACCGGGGGTGCAGGCGCCGATGCCTTCCTGTTCAAATCGGGCGACGGCGCGGCCACGATCACCGATTTCAACGCAGCAGACGATCAGATATTGTTCATGGGCCCCGGTTCGGCCCTAGCGAACCTCAGCATCGTCCGGGACGGCGCCAATCTGCGGATCACGTTCTCCGACGTCACCGTGATTTTGCTGAACACCCTGCGCATCGAGGTGACGCCGGACGACATCGCCACCGGTGGCAATGCGGCCCTTGCCACGGCGGCAGATGCGTTCTTTCTGAACTGGGACTACGCCTAACGCCCCAGCGGCCTGACCCGGTTGACATGTCCCATCTTGCGGCCGGGTCGCGCCTCGGCCTTGCCGTACAGATGCAGGGCCGCACCGTTTTCGCGGGCAATGGCGGGGACGCGGGCCATATCTTCGCCAATCAGGTTTTCCATCACCACATCCGAATGGCGCGACCCGTCACCCAACGGCCAGCCCGCCACAGCGCGGATATGCTGTTCAAACTGGTCCACCGCACAGCCATTCTGCGTCCAGTGCCCCGAGTTATGGACCCGCGGCGCAATCTCATTGGCAATCAGACCGCCCGGCGTCACGAACAGCTCCAACCCCAGCACACCGAC
>JANNAF010000123.1:0-2128 GCA_031384005.1 Rhodobacterales bacterium
CCCAGATCCCCATGGCGACAGACACCACGACAAAGGCGATCTGCGTATAGAAATTGATGGTGACCGTGCTTTCCGTCTCTTTCATGTGGCGCGTCATGTTCTGCGTGCTGGCATAGCACAGCGCCGAAAACAGGATCAAAATGGCCGCCCAGCGGAACTCACCCTCAGGCCGCAGCATGATGATGACACCCACCAACCCCATCACCACCGCAGCCCAACGGTGCCAACCCACCTTTTCGCCCAAGACCACCACCGAAATCAGCGTGACCAGAATGGGTGCGACAAACCCGATGGCCGAGGCATCGGCAATCGGCATCGCCGCCAAACCCAGGAAAAAGCAGACATTGGACAGCATGACGATGCTGGCCCGGATGACATGCAGCCTGGGCAGCCGCGTCTTCAGGCTGGCCAGCCGCAACCCGGTCAGCTGCATGTACCCCAGGATGAACGCCAGCCCAACAAAGGCCCGCACCAAAATGACCTGATGCAGCGCATAACTGTCTGACAACTGCTTGATAAACAGATCGTTCAACGACAGCGCCACCGCCCCGCCCACCGCACAGGAAATCCCGATCATCGCATTTCTGGCAGCGGCGTCACTCATGGTGGCATCTGACCCATTCGGGCGGCGGGCTGCTGGTCTGTCCCCGACACCCATTGGCATTTTCGGCACGGCAGGTAAAAGCGACCCACCCCGCCCCCTGCGGGCAAACCTTTCCACTTTATGAACGAAAAAATGCAAGCCATTGTTCTTAATGTGTTTTCAAAAGTGTCCGCGCGTGGACACATCTCACTTTGCCCGCAAAACCCGGTCCAACACGTCCAAAAACCGCGACCGATCCGCCTTGCCGAACATTTTGCCACCGCCCTGCCGGAACGGGTCGGCGCTGCGCAGGTCCGCCATCAGATCGCGGGTGGCCAGCACCATCCCGATCCCCGCCCGCGTCAGTTCCACCCCGTCATGCTTGACCACCCGCGCGCCGCCCTCCAGACAACGCGCCGCCAGTGGAATATCCCCCGTCACCACCACATCCCCGGGGCCGGCCCGCTCGGCTATCCACTTGTCCGCCTCATCCGGCCCATCGGCCACGAACACCGATTGAACCAGCGGATTGGCTGAAGGCCGGATACCCCCGTTTGACACCAGAACCATGGTGACCCCCAGCCGTGTCGCCACCCGCTCTGCCTCGGCCTTGACCGGGCAGGCGTCGGCGTCGATAAACAACGTCATGCCAGCAGCGCCCTTGCGTGGAAATGAACATGCTCCTCCATAAAGGAGGAGACAAAGAAATAGCTGTGATCATAGCCCTTTTGCATCCGGAACGACCCCGGTTGCCGCCGCTCGACCATCGCCGCCGCCAAAGCCTCGGGTTGCAGCAGTTCCAGGAACCGGTCCGACGTCCCCTGATCAATCAGCATCGGCCCGTCAAAGCCGCGCTTCTTCATCAACAAGGTCGCGTCATGCGCCGCCCAAGGCTCCTCCTCGACACCCAGATAGGCGGTGAACTGTTTGCGCCCCCAAAGGCTGTTGGTCGGGTGGCAGATCGGGGCCAGCGCCGACACCGACCGATACCGCCCCGGCAGGCTCATCGCCATGGTCAGGGCACCATGCCCCCCCATCGAATGGCCCATGATCGACTGCGCGGCCTCGGCGATTGGATAGGCGTTGAACAGGGCCGCAGGCAGTTCCTGCGTCACATAGGTCCACATCCGGTAATGCGCGGCCCAAGGCAGGTCGATGGCATCAACATAAAACCCCGCGCCCTGCCCCAGATCGTAATCCTCATCATCCGCCGCCTGATCGCCGCGCGGGCTGGTGTCGGGAAACACCAGCGCAATCCCCGCCTCGGCCGCCCAGCGCTGCGCGCCCGATTTGACCATCGCGTTTTCATGGGTGCAGGTCAGGCCCGACAGATACCACAACACCGGCACCGGCCCATGCTCGGCCTCCTCTGGCAGGAACAGCCCAAAGGTCATGTCGCACTGACAGCAGTCCGACACATGGGCATACACCCCCTGCACCCCGCCAAACGCCCGGTTTTCGCTGATCGTCCTCATGTCCTGCCCTTCACTCTCGTCACGCCAATCTGGCCCTCTCTAGCGAAACACCGTCAGAATGTCATCCAAC
>JANNAF010000163.1:0-23432 GCA_031384005.1 Rhodobacterales bacterium
TCGGCCTTCATGCCAGTGCTGTCGATCAAGTGGTGCAATGCGCCGATGCTTGGGCGGTAGGGAATATCGACCGTCGGGGCCTTGTGACGGCGCAACCGGGTGTTGAAGTCCGGCACCGGCCGGTCAAGCCCGGCAAGATCAAACAGGCGCGCAGCCATTCCCGTCGTTTGCCACAGCGGCAACCCGCAAAGCGCCGTCAGCGTCAGGCAGGCCCGGATCTCGCGTCGTTGAACACGGGCTGACGACCGCGCCTGCCAGTCGGCGCGGCCAGCCAATGTGTCCCAGTGTCGAACCAGATTGCCAAAGATCCGCGTCTCGCCAGCGCAGCGTTGTCGTCATGCCAGTTCGATGTGCTGTAGGCCGGGGGCTTCGGTGTTGCCAAAGGGGCTGCGCCTTGTCATCCCCCATGGCCAGGTGTTCGCCTTGCCCCGCCCAGGTATTTTGCTCAGACAGAGCCCGTGGCGCTGAAATGCCCGCGGGTTACGGGCCTGCGGTGATCGCGTTCCGCTTAACTTCCGCCGAGCACAGCAGATACCGTGCCGAATAGCCCGGCATATGGCTGGCACTTTTCGGACGTTTGGCCGCACCAACGTCGACCACGGCAGTTTCGGCCACCGTCATGCATTCCAGAATTTTGCTCCGGCGGAAATTGCGCAAATCGGTGCATTCTGACGAGCGGTCCATTACGGCCCCGGTCGCGATGCAACGATCATATCGCGCTTCACTGGTCTGGGCGAAGGCCGCACAGGCCATTCCAGAAACAGCAACAAATGTCGCGAAAAACAAGGTCTTCTTCATGTCGTCCTCCAAAAGATATTGCGGCCACAAGCTGGGTGACCCGCTCACTGACAAGCGAAAACCGGACCACCCAGCCCAACCACGCTATGCGACTGCTGTGATGCAACTGTGAAAAATGGGTCCGGTTTGGTGGCCTATGCGTGAAACGCCGGCCCTATTGCCCCGCGCTCGGCCAGGCGTTTGGGGTGGCGCGGCGTTCTGCGGGGCGTTTGGGCGGGCAACGACCTGGGCGGGTTCCAGATCAGCTCCAGCCTCAAGCCCATTTTCACGCCCATCTCACGGCGTGATCCCGAATTGTGCGCCAAGCTGAGGCCAAGCACAGCTGCGGCATTTTGTGCGCACACAGCCGGGGGATCCAACTTGATGACAGAACCGACAGTCTTTGGGTGCCGAACTTTCGCAGAACAGTTCATCGCGCCATTGTTGACGCCATGACTGTTCTGCGCGCCAATGCGATGGCCCTGCTTGCCGCCTTGGCCTGGGGGATAGGCAACGTATCGCAAAAGACCATTCTGCAGCATCTGGATGGGTTTCAGGCGTCGGGCATAGCGTCCATGATTGGTGCGTTGGTGCTGTTGCCTTTGGCCAGACGAGAGATGTTGCAAACCGTGCAGCCGCAGACCAGATCTTTGCCGCTTTTGTTGACCGTGGCTCTGTTGTTCACCATTGCCGCAACCCTTTTGCAGATTGCCTTTGGCCACACTTCAGTGACGAACGGGGGCTTTCTGGTCAATACGGCTGCGGTGATCACACCGACCATCGCTTGGGTCTTTTTCCGCCAAAAGCCGCCCGCCTTGATCTGGGTCGCCTGTCTGCCTGCCTTGCTCGGGGTGTATCTGATGGCCGGCGGCCACTGGACCGGATTGTCATATGGCGACGGATTGGCGCTGCTGTCCGCGCTGACTTATGCAGTGTGGTCGCTGTTTGTCGGCCAATATGTGATGCGCTATGGTCGCCCAATCCAGCTTACAGTGGTCAGCCTTGCGATTTGCGGCTTGGTTTGTGGGGTGACAGGCGGCGCGCTTTACGGATTTCCAGACAAGGCGGCAATTGCCGCGGCCCTGCCAGAGCTTGTGCTGATCGGCGTGGTGTCCAAAGCCTTGGCCTATGTGTTAATGGCCACGGCACAACAGCATATCTCGGCCACCAGCGTCACCGTCCTGGTAAGCGCCGAATCGGTCTTTGGTGCGATAGCCGCCATGGTGTTCTTAGGCGAAACCCTTGGGCCCATGCGCGGGGTCGGAGCCCTTTTCATCGTGCTTGCGGTCATGATCGCCGCAGCCTTGCCCGCGCCGACCGCCTTGCCCGGCCCCATCATTGATGACCGGACTCTCCCGCGAAAGCGGCCCAAACGCGTGAATTATTGACGTAGCGTCATCTTGCCCGGATTAATGTGTTGTAAGCGACGGGTCCGCTGTGCATCGTTGACCGGCAGACGCACCTCACAGGTCATTTTGTCATGCCGCTTTTCCGGGTCGAGGTTTTGGGGGATTGTCGCGTTGTCGATCTGTCCACCCATCAGCTGGTCGAGTTTCGCACCCGAAAGGCAAAGTGTCTGCTTGGCCTGCTGGTGTTAAGCCCGAACTGCACCATGAACCGTGAACAGTTGGCGTCGTTGCTATGGGACCCGGCCCCCGAAGAGATGGCGCGCGGCAGTCTGCGCCAGGCGCTCAAGGAGTTGCGTTCCGTGCTTGGTCCAGGGGCGGCCGAGGTTCTGACCGCCGACCGCTTTTCGCTTTCGTTGCACGAGGCGGCGTTCGAGGTGGACATCCGGCAGTTCCGCGACCTGATCACCGCAGGCAGCAGCGCCCCGGAGGCGTTGTTACAGGCGGCGGCCCTGTGGAAGGGCGAGCTTTTCGGTGCCTTGCTGCCCAACGCCCCGGTCTTTGAGGCGTGGGTGCAGGTCGAGCGGTCGCATCTGCGGTCTTTGCTGACCAAAGTGCTGACCGATCGGTTGGAAACCCAAATGCGGGCGCAAGATCTAACGGACGCCCGCTTTGCAGACGCGTTGGTCCACATCGAGCCCAGTCATGAACTGGCCCATCAGTTTTTGATGCAATACCATGCCGCACGCGGCGATCAATCGGCAGCCTTGCGCCAATTCGCGCATTTGGAACGCGCACTGGACGACGAACTGGACGGTGAGCCCTGCGAAGACAGCGTGGCCCTGCTGGTCGCCATCAAGCGTGGCGACATCAGCCTGCATCGGCCAGCGATCGCCACGGCACCATTGCCAGCCCAACGCAGGCGTCAAGGTCCGCCGCGCATCACGATCCGGCCGCCACTGACCCGCTACCCTGATGCCAGCAAAGACTATCTGGGCGAGGGGTTTGCCTATCTGGCCAAGGCCTGCCTGTCGCGGTTTCGCTGCTGGATCGTCATTCCCTGGCCGAACTCTGGCTACGACTCGACCGCTGCGATGGATTACACTGCGGTGGGCCGGGCGATCGACGCCGACTTCGCGGTGGATTGCGTGCTGGACTGGCGGGCTCCGGTCGGCAAGCTGTTTGTCACCCTGATCGATTGCCGCGATGCCAGCGAAGTGTGGTCCAACATTTACCCGGTGTCCCTGCATGACCTGCAAGAACTGAGTTCAACAGTCGCGGGCGCCGTGGCCGCCAATCTTGCCAGTCAGGTCAACTATATCTCGCTTTTGCGCTATACCCGTTCCGCACCCAGCAGCCCTGTCGCATATGACATGTGGCTAAAGGGGCACCAGTTGTCACGCCAATGGAATGCCAAGGCCGACGCCGAGGCCGAGGCCCTGTTTGCAAAGTCGGTTGAACTGGATGCGGGGCTTGCCTGTGGCCATTCCAGTCTGGCACAGATCCTGAACACCCGCAGCATGGTGCGGCCGGGCTACCCTGGGCGCGAGGCGGATTGTGCCGCGGCATTCAAACACGCGCAAAGGGCAATCGAGCTGGACCCATACGACAGTCGCTGCCACATCAGCATGGCGTGGAGCTGGCTTATCGCGCGGTCGGCGGCCCGGGCTGCCGCGCATTTCAGGCTGGCAGTGGATCTGAACCCCTACGATTCCGAAACCCTGATCGCGGCCGCCAGCGGCATGGCCTTTCTGGGCGAGATGACCGAGGCGTACCGCTGGGCTGACCTTGCGATCAAACTGAACCCGATCTACCCGGAATACTATTCCGCCTATCTCGCGGGCATTCATTATTTGAACGGCGACTACCGGGCCTCTATCGCCGCCGTCGAAAAATGCCCGGATTTGATCCCTGACCTGGCGGTTTGGGCGGCGGCGGCCTGGGCTCAGCTTGGGCAACCCGACAAGGCCGCACAGGCCTTTCGGGCCTTCGGACGGCTGATCGCCCCGCTATGGGAAGGCGAAACCAAGCCGGATGAAGCCGAGCTTGTCGATTGGCTTTTGACCCTGCTGCCCATCGTATGGCAGCAAGGTCGGCAAGAGTTCGAAAAGGGCATGCGGCTCGCCCGCCAGATGGCGCACGAGCCGCACCTTACCGACAGCGGCGCATGAAATACTTGGCCAGAAACACTGGAAAACTGCTGCCATAGTTGTCGTCGGCGGGCGCAGGTGCCGCTGCCAGATCACCATGCCACGGCACCCGCACGTGCATTTTGGTTGGCGTGTCATAGACCGGTATGATGTCGATGGTGACCGGAACCCGGCCATCGGCGGACCCCTCATAATAGTAGCCGTTGTTGAACAGCCAGCCTCGGGTGTCGGCGTCAAACTTGGCCCATTCTGAATTTGCCGAGGATTGAAAGACGCTGGCGCTGACCCGCAGGATGGCCTCGCCTGTTTTCGCCTGTTCCGGAAGCTGGTTCGATTTCAGTCTGAAAAATGCCATGTTACCTCGCTTTTGGTCTGAAAACTGCGGTTTTGCCCGTCTGGTCGGGGCCAATCCTGTTGGCTGCCAGCCTGACCCGCCCAACGTGATCGCCCCTGCGTGAATCGAACGTGAAATCGAAAAATCGCCATGTTTTCGTCGCTTGATTTCGGGGTCCAAGCGGTTCTCAATCAGCGGCATGAGGCAAAATGTGACCGAAACCGTCGCGATCTTGAAACGGGCGCTAGCGTCCGATTTCCGGATCATGCCGCTTTACGCGCCAGACGTCCCAGTGTTCATGGCGGTGGCCTGGCCAACGGCCGATGGGGTAACGGGCCACAAGCCTCGATTGCCCGCAGGCCGTGGCACAACCTTGACCCAAGCGATGCTGTCGGCCGGGGCCGAGGCGCTGGAACTGCGCGCCAGCCTGGCAAAGAACCACCTGCCCAGCCTGACGGGCCTTGAACCCCAAGCCGGTATCGCCATGGTCGCCGCCCGCGATCTGCTCAGCGGCGAAACGGTGCCGGTGCCCGCTCGGCAGGTCTACCTCGATTATGCCGCCGTTACGGGCCAAGCGCCTGTTGATGAGGCGGATTCGACAGGTTGCGCAACCAGCCTGACCCCACAAGACGCCATTCGCCATGCCCTGCTTGAATGTCTGGAACGCGACGCCGTGGCGCTGTGGGGGCATGGCGGGTTACCCTGCCACGCCATGCCAATCGACATGATCGACGCCGAACAACCGCGCCTGTGCTGGTGGCTGACCCAGCGGGAGCGTCGAACCCTTTTGCTGGATCTGACCTGCGATACCGGGGTGACCGTGGTTGTTGGGGTGTCCAGCCAGCCTGACGGGCGCGGGGTTGCCATAGGGTCGGCAGCCAATGTCAGACCCAGTGCCGCAGCTTTGGCTGCGATCACGGAAATGATTCAAACCGAGGTGGCGATCGAGCAGGCGACCGAGGCGGGCGACCCAGAGGTCATGGTCTGGGCGCAGCACGCCTCGACCCAAACCATGCCCCAGTTCCAGCCGTCGCCGTTTGGGCCGCCCAAACCGGGGCACGCTGAATTGGGCGGCGCTGGATGGGGGAACCACGATTCGGGGATGGCCAACATCTTGCGCCGCCTGTCCGATCTTGGCCACCGTGCCCTTACCATAGATCTGACCTTGACCAACGATCCCTTTCCCACGGCCCGCGTCATCGTACCCGGCCTGTGTGCCATGGGCGGGCGCATCCATGTGCCGCGTTTTGACCGCCTGTCAGCCCGCTGGGGGTCCAGGCGACATTCTCACGGCCCGCCCGGCCTTGAACCCTTTTGAAACACCCATTTGGAGACCCATTCTATTGAGCATTATCAGCAGCGATCACAGCCTTTCCGCACCGGCAACCGACGGGCAGGATCCCGTTGGGCAGAACCCCGGTCAAATCCCACTTGGGGCGCAGCGGCGGTCCCGCTTTTGCTATCTTTTCCCGGAACTTGCCAACGATCCGATGTCCGGGCTGTTCCCCGGCACGTCCGAGGATGAAACAGTCCAGCGCCTGAAACAGTTCGAAGCAGTCTTTCGCCCGCCCGAGCTGCCCGCCCGCCTGCGCATGCAACTGCCTGCCGTCTATACCTATTTTGGCCAGTTTGTGAACCATGACATGTCGGCACCAACCGGGGGCATGTTGGTCAATGTGGCTTCACTTTCGCCGGCAGGGATTCTGGGCTCGCTCGACCTGCCCGGCCTGGGCAAGGAATGGCGGGCGGCCGACATCGAACCCATCCTGGATCATTTCGTCAACGAACACGAAACTCCGCTGACCCTGAGCAGCCTGTATGGCGATGGGCCGGACAGCGACGACCCGGAAGTCCAAGCCCTTTATGCCGACGACCGCCTGCATTTCCGACTGGCCCAAACGATTGGCCTGAGTGCCGAAAGATTTGGCGCGATCACCAAGACGCCCCCCGGATTGATCCACCGCAACCAAGGCGCGCATGACATTCCGCGCGACGGGACCCGCGCCTTGATCGCTGACCGCCGCAATGACAGCAACCTTATCCTGTGCCAACTGCATCTGGCGCTGATGCTGATGCACAACAAGGCGGTGGATGCGTTGCAACCCGGCATACCCGATCGGGTCGCGCTCTTTGCGGCAGCAAGGCAGCTGGTGAACCTGCACTATCAATGGTGCATCCTGAACGACTATCTGCCGCACCTGCTGGCCGACGGCGTTCTTGCAACGGTTCTGGCGGACGCTCCCCGCCTGCGGACAAACGCCGTGCCGATGGAGTTCACCACGGCGGCCTTTCGCTTTGGCCATTCGATGGTGGGTGAAAGCTATGATTTCAATCCCAATTTTGGCTTTCAGGGCCGGATCAAGGCTGCGGCGACGCTGAAAGAACTGTTCGATTTCACCTCACACGCGGGCATGCGGGGGCAGGCCGTTCAACTGCCCGATCATTGGGTGGCCGATTGGAACAGGCTGACAAGGTTGTCGCCAGATGGCGCAACCCAATCCGAACGCATCGATCTGGATTTTTCGGTCACGATGCTGAACCTTGTTGGCGAAGGCGCCAGCCTGACCCATGGGTCGATCTTTTTCCGCAACATCCTGCGCGGGTTTCATCGGCGCATTCCCTTTGGTCAGCAGTTGGCCTCGGCCTACAAACTCCCTGTTCTGTCTGACGCGCAAATCGCTGCCGCCCTGCCGCCCAAGACCATGGTTCCCGACGATGGCAACCTGCGCGAATTGGCAAGGGATATGGGCATTTTGACCCACACTCCGGCTTGGGTTTACTTCCTCGCCGAGGCGCAGGTTCTGTCCGGTGGGGAACGCCTTGGCCCGACCGCAAGCCACATCATCGCGGAAACCTTTGTCGGTCTGCTGCGACACAACCCCATGTCTGTCCTGAACGTGATGGGCGGCTGGCATCCCGGCTCAAGCCCGCTCAAAACTGCCGCGGCACAACCGCTCGACAGCATCCGCGCCCTCATTCTGTTCGCCGTGGCACGCACAGCCAACAGCCACGACCCTGCGGAAATCGTCCCATAAGGGCCGTGCCAATCGCCCGGAAAATCCAGCAGAGCAAGGCTTGCATCGCGGTGCAGCATCTGCGGCACCCCAAAGATGCGCGGATCGTCTGGTTGGGTTGCGCCAAACCAATGCGGACACGCGCCAGTATTCGCGAACGGACAACCTGATGGGCCGCAAGAAGGCCACCCCGAAAGCAACGCATCCCCACCGGCCTGGGGCAAAGCATCGTTGCAATGCTTGGCACACCGTCCACCTTCCCTGTCACCGAGGAATCGGAGCGGCGCATTGTGGCGCTTGACGCAAAGGCGGTGCCGCAATGAACGTCGGACCAAACAGGGCTTGGTTTACTCCGCCCCCCCCGGCCCAAGGACGCCTTTGGCATATTTGGCTGATGGGGTTGGAAAAGCGGCACCTGCTGACCACAAGGACCATCGACCACTATCAATCGGTGGTGGACTGGGCCGCGGGCATAAGGATCAGGTCTGGGCCGGGTGGCAGCACCATCGCAACGGGATGCGGAACTGCCGACGATCGCCGGAGGCACCCGAATGTCTGTTATGCCGACCTACCGGTCATTGGCTGCACGCGCGCAGCCTGCGTTCACACCCGCGCTATCGTCGGCGGGGTGGACAGAAGGCTGAAAATGGCGCGTTTCCATTCCTCTATCAGGCGCGCACTGCCGCACTAGCGGGCAGATGCCGCAAGGCGGAGAAGCACGGCCAGTGCTTCCGTTGCTCTATCTTCTGGGACAAAGACATGGTCGTGTAACGCGGCGGCGATCATATTGCAGGGAATGTTTGCCGTGCCGAGTGCGGCAGAAACGCCTGCCGTCAGCCCCACGCCAGCAAGTGACGAAAAGACCTGCAGCGTGATCTGGCACATTGGCATTTCCACGGGCAGACCCTCCGCCTCAGCCAAATCGACTGGCAAAAGAACCGAAACACCCTCCGCCTCACGAAACAGACATATCGCTCCGTCGCGCATCGCAGTTGAAATCGGCAGATCATTCAAAGCGCAGAAAACGAAGCGGCCCGGCCGCAGTTCCGGGGTCATGCTGGCAACCATTGCCTCGCGATCTTTCACGGTTTCTGGCATCGACACCTCCGAACAGCTGCGGCGATTATGATGCCTACTCTACGCTGACGAAGATATTTTGAAAGTCAGAGTTGCGCCTTTTTGCTGTTTCGGGCCGGCAGCATTGCAATTCATCTGCATATTCAAGGCCAGCACTGAACCATGCCCGAATAACGGAACCGGGCGCAAAGCGGACGAAAGAGGTTTTCAGGACTTTGTCGCCATATCGCCCTTTGCCGCAAGGCGGGGGTGTTTTCCTGTGGCGAAGCCACAACAGCGATCATGACCCTTCGCTGCGCTTGTCATGCGCTTACGGGTCTGTTCCAACGCACAAAACGGCCCGCAAGGGCGCCAGCAAGTGCTTGTTGTTACTGAAAGAAGTGGTGGACCCAGAGCGATTCGAACGCCCGACCCTCAGATTCGTAGTCTGATATGAATCGTTGATTCTATTGGACATTTTTGAAAACTGGGGTGCTTTCAGGCCCAACAAGAACAATGGCTTAGCAATCGAGTGCAAACCAGCCTTTGCCTCAGATATGCAACCGTGCGCCACCCTAAGCCTATCACATGAGCGAACACTAGGGTCATTTGCTGTCGCCTACTAACGACCAAATGAGCTCTGCTTGGGTTTCCGCAGCTTCAGAGAGACCCTGAGCGACGGAACAATACCGCCTTGACTGGTTCAGTGGCTTGGGTTACGTAACTTTTATATCAGGTCAGGTAACCCCATATGAACATCACAAACTCCGAGAAGCAGGCACGGTTTCGAAAGAAGGATGTCCTCAAACGTGGGACCGAACAGATCTTTCGTGAATGGCAGATGCACCCCATGGGAAGCCGTATCCCACCTGAAGACGTCCTTAGCTTGATTGAGAAGGCATCCGAGCTTCCAGCCGGCTGGACAGATGAAGACTATCAGCGCGCGGTCGATAGGCTGGAACAGCTCCGTCTCGACCTACTCACTAACGCTCACGACCTGTCTAACGATGTCAATGTTGCACACTCGACCGACCCCAAAACGGGTCAGGTTCGCTTCAAGCCTGGCATGGTTGATCTGGCAAGAAGTGATGTCGAGGCCGGGCATGAACTAGCGCGTCATCTGATTTCTGCGATCAGGTTGTCAAAATGCAACGAGGTCGCGACGACGGCAGCAATCATGGAAGTCGTTCGCCATGTTGCCCGCGACTTAGTGCTCTCACCTGAAATACCGCGCTCTCGAGCGACAGCGGCATGTCTTGCGGCATTGCCGCAGAGTTCTAACCGTCCGGATTGGTTCGTTGATGAGATGCTGAACATGATGCACGATCGGCTCGGCAACAGTCTTTGCCGGCAAATCGGCTCCAAGATAATCTCGGGCAAAAAGGAAGGGCAACATGCAGCGGATCTCATTTGATCAATTTGGCCAAGAGGTTCTCTGCGTCTACCGAGGGGAGAATTACGCGGTCCGCGACAACGGTGCTATCTGTCGGCAGCAGCGGCCGAACATGCGGCGACGGCCACATGACGGGCAATGGACCTTTGGAACGCCATGCAATCACGCGGGTTACATGAAGGTCTCGACAGCAACGGTCCACCGCATTGTTGCCACCGGTTTCCATGGCTGTGCACCATCGAAATCCCATGTGGTCGACCACATCGATACCAATCGCAGGAATAATCGTCCTGAGAACCTGCGGTGGGTCACGAGACTGGAGAACATCCTTCTCAACCCGATCACCTCCCGCCGGATTACTGATGCCTATGGAAGCATCGAGGCATTTCTGGCCAACCCGACGAAGCCCAGCCATGGCCCCTTGGAGTCAAATTATGACTGGATGCGCACGGTTAGCCCACACGAGGCGCAATCGAGTCTGGAGCGAATGCTCGTCTGGGCCAGACGGGATGAAAGATACCCTGGCGAAGCCCTTGGAAGATGGGTGCAGCGGCGGGGTTCTGTCAGCGAAGAACTCCGGTTGGCTAAAGAGAAAGAGTCCGGCACCAAGCCCTCACTTACCGAGGGTGCGGCACAGAGAAAGTGGCAGGTGCCAACCGAGTTCTCGCGCTGCCCCGAGCCAGGTTCTCAATTTGACCTTCAGACCTACGCCGAGGCTCTTTCCCCCGGCGACGTATTCTCCCGAAATCAATTCGGTGACGTTTTGGTCTTTGCAAAAGGCTGGACACCGGACGGTTCGGGCTTGCTCATCATGTCCCAAATGCCGGAAAGCGCACAAAAACACTGGGCTCTCGCTCAGGTCACACTGGAGGATGGGGTCTTTGTCCATGAAAATTGCGGCAGCTTCTTCATGGAGGATGGGGCGCAAAAATGCTTCACGCTTGCACAGGGTCTCGAATGGGCCGGGGGAGAAACCTTCGACGACTATTGATAAAAAGGTTCCTTCGCGTCGACCATTCGTAATTATCAGTTGGTCATGCAGGTGAAGCTTGCGCACCCTCGCGCCGATGGGGAACGGGGCGCTCCCTCGCCACACCGCTCATCCCGCGTCGAGCAGCTCACGCAGCTTGCGGACCCGTTCCGGTGTGATCTTCGGATCGCGGCCGCCCGAGATCACCCTGATGAACTCGATCCAGGTCTTTTCGTTCTCTGAAAGCTGATCCCACGACCCAGTGGGTGACGTTGGAAGCATGAAGGGTCCGTCAGTCATTTCGCAAAGATCCCCCTGAGGGCAGAACGAGACCTGGCGGTGATGCGCGGGTCACAGCCGCCAATGACAAGGCTCTGGACAAGGCATGGCGTGGACATATGGAGGCAGCGAAGTTCTACTCGAAGCCTTTCGCGGAGTTGACGGATGCAGAAAAGAGGTCCCACCTCCATTTCAACGACATTCGCGGCACCGCCATCACTTTGCTCGCGGAATCGGGTGCCACAATCCCCCAGATCGTCTCAATCACAGGTCACACGATGCACTCAGCAACCCGCATTCTGGAGCGTTACCTGTCCATGACCAAAGCACTTTCGAAGGCTGCGATGACCGCATTCGAGAACGCTTCAGCAACAACATTTGCAAACCAGACCAGCACCAGTCAGCTGACCAGAGTGCAATATGCTGGTATTTAAGGAATTTAATGGTGGACCCAGAGCGATTCGAACGCCCGACCCTCAGATTCGTAGTCTGATGCTCTATCCAGCTGAGCTATGGATCCACTGTTGGGCGGATTTAGTCGCATGGTGCCGGCAATGCAAGGGCGAAAAGCACCTCATTGCACGGCAAAGCTGTCATTCTGTTTGGGCAGGTGAATTGTGAACTCGGTTCCCTCCTCGTCTGACCGGTCCAGCAGCAGCCGCCCGCCGTGGCCCTTGATCAGTTCGGCAGCAATTGCCAGACCCAACCCGGCACCACCCCGCCTGACCGAACCCTGAAAGGCCGAAAACAGATGTTCGCGCGCGCGCGGCGGCAAACCCGGACCGCTGTCGCCAACCTTGACCCACCATTCGGCGTCGGTTTCACCGCCCGACACCTCGATTGTACCGTCTTTGCCTGTCGAGGTGATGGCCTGACTGGCATTGCGAACCAGATTGGTCAGCACGCGGTGCAACTGTTCGCTGTCGGCCCGGATGATCAGGCCGGGTGCCACATCGATCAGGCAGGTGACAGGCCCACCTACGGCCAGTCCCTCACCCTCAACCATCTCCTCAACCAGTTGGCGCAGGGCGAAACGCGTCAGGCGCGGCGCGGCCTCCTCGGCCTTGCCAAAGGCCAGCGTCGATTCGCACAGGTTCACGGCGCGGGAAATCGAGTTTACCAGTTTGGGCGCCGACCGCGCCACGGCCGGATCGGCGCTGTTCTCCAACCGGTCGGCAAACAGCTGCGCCGTGGTCAGGATGTTGCGCAGGTCATGGCTGATCTTGGCGACGGCTGTGCCCAACTGCGCCAATCGTTCCTTTTGGCGCAGGGCTTGGGTCAGTTGGGTCTGCATCGTGCGCAGCGCCTCTTCGGCGATGCGCAGCTCTGCGACCCCGGCATTGGGTTCGATGACCAGACGCGCGTCCTCGGGCGCCTCGGCATAGGCTTGCATATGGCGCACCACACGCCGGATCGGCAGAACCATCAAACGACGCACGGCCAGGAACAGCAAAACCGCCGTGACCACCGAAATCAATGCGGACAGGGCAAGGATCCGCAAGCCATAATCCACCATGGACGCGCGCAAGGGGCGGCTTTCCATGGTAATTTCGATCAACAACCCGCCATCCTGCACCGGGTTGCCAATGACCCGGATCACCTGATTTTCCGTGGTCCAGATCGCCATGGCCGCATCCGCGATCAATTGCAGCGGCCCCGAGGTCCGCAAGTCATAGGTGGCGCTGATTGGCGATGGCATGGGCGATGACAGCACCAACTGCCGCACCTCATCCCGCCGCAGCACGACGTTATAGACGCCTGCGTTTTTCAGCAGTTCAGCCTCCAACGCAGGCGACACATCCTCTGTCGTCGCCAGTTGCGCCAACGAGGCGATCTGCGCCTCCTTTAGCCGCATCAACAGGAAATCGGCCCGGTACCGCGCAATCGAAGGGACAAAGATCAGCACCTCGGCCAGCATGACAAAGGCCACCGTCAGCAGCAAAAACCGTCCCGACAGCGTGTTCAAAAAGCCTGCCCGCACTCTTACCCCTTTACGGCAGCCAGTTTTGCACTGCCCGCACCACGCGTTTGACCATGGGGCTGTCAAACAGCCTTGGAGTAAAATAGGCACCCGCCGCCCGTTTTGAAACCTCCCCATAGGTCGGATATGGTGCCACCATCCCGGCAATCGCGCTGATCTTCAAGCGTTGACTGAGGGCAAGCGCCCAAAGCGTGATCACCTCACCCGCGCCATGCCCCACTGCCGTCGCCCCGACAGGCCGACCCTTGACCACCATCACCTTGAGGAAACCCTCATCCTGCGCCTCGGTGATGGCGCGGTCATTGTGGTGGAAATCGGCGCGCACAACGGTCAGGGCGGCGCCATATCGGGCAAGGGCCCCCGCTTCGGTCAGACCAACTTGCGCCAGTTCTGGGTCGGTATAGGTGACCCACGGAATATGGTCGATGCGGGTCTTGGCGGGCAGGCCCAGCACCGCCTGCCGCAGCACAATGCCCGCCTGATACCCGGCCACATGGGTAAACTGCATGCCACCCGCCACATCGCCAATCGCAAAAACCCGCCGATTTGTGGTGCGCAGGCGGGCATCGACGACAACCCCCTTGGCATCCGTCTTGACCCCCGCAACCGCCAGATCCAGCCCGTGCAGCGCCGGAACCCGCCCCGAGGCCAGCAACAAATGGCTGCCCCCAATCTGCCGACCATCGGCCAAGGTCACCGTCACCGTCACCGACCCCGAAACGTCCGTCACCTCGACATTCTCATGCACCACCACACCCTCGGCCCGCAAACGGGCCAGCACCAGCGCCGCCGCCTCAGGGTCGTCGCGCTCCAGAACCCGGCCCCGCTGTACCACCGTCACGGCACAGCCCAGACGACGGTGCGCCTGTGCCATCTCCATCCCGATCGGCCCGCCCCCCAGAATGATCAGATGCTCCGGCCGCTCACGCAGCGCAAAGATCGTCTCATTGGTAAGATAGGCCACCTCTTTCAACCCCGGCACATCCGGCACATGAGGATGCGACCCCGTCGCAACCACGAACCGCCGTGCCACAATGCGATCTTCGCCCGCCTGCACCTCGTTTGGCGACACAAACCGGGCCCACGCGCGCAGGACCTGCACCCCTAAACCCTCGAACCGCTCTTGGCTGTCAACCGGGGCGATCCGCGCAATCGCCGCCTGCACATAATCCTTGGCGGCCACATAGTCGATCACAGGCTCGACCGGGGTCACACCAAACGCCGCCCCACCCCGCCCCACATTGCCCCGCATCGCCTGCGCTGCCTTGCCTGCCGCCAACAACGCCTTGCTGGGCACGCAGCCAGTGTTCAGACAATCGCCACCCATTGCGGCCGCCTCGATCAGCACGACACGCGCGCCCATCTGCGCCGCCCCCGCCGCCAAAGACAACCCGCCCGACCCTGCCCCGATGATGCACAGGTCCGCCTTGATCCGCGCCATGTCAGCCCCTTTTGCTTTGGTAAATCTTGATCAACACCGGAATCATGGCCAGCACCCCCAACCCGATCAACGGCAGGCCGAATTCGGGTCGCAACAAGATACCCAGATCTGGCACCTCACCCCGCGCGAAAACCTCGCCCAGACCCGACCCCAACGAGGTAAAGATCACATTGGCCGGCAATATACCCAGCGCCGTCGTGATGGCAAAAGGCCACAACCTTATGCCAACAAACGCCGGAATCAGGTTGGCCAAAAAGAACGGGATCACCGGGATCAACCGCATCGTCAACAGGACCGACCACTGGTTTTCCTTCAGCGCGGCTTGCAGATTGCCCACCATGCCGCCCCGCGCCGCCAACCCCGCGGCTGCTTCGCGGCCAAACCCGGCCCGCGCGGCCATGAACAACAGCACAGCCCCCACCGTCGCCCCGATCAGGTTGAACAATACCCCCGCCACCACGCCGAACACGAACCCCCCGGTCAAGGTCAGAATCGTCGCCCCCGGCAGCGATGTCACAACCACCCCGATGTACAGCGCCACAAAAAGCCCCGCCGCCACCGCATAATGCGCATCCCGCAGCGCCAGAATCTCGCCGCGGTTTTCAGACAGGCGCTCGAAACTCAGCACGTCGCCATACAGATAATAGCCAACCGCCGCCGCGATCAGCAACGCGACAATAGGCAACCTGCGCCACAGGCTAGGGCGTTCGCGCGCCTCGGGGGTCATGTCTGCTCCATTTCACTGGCCAACCTGACCCGTTGCCGTCCACAATGCCAGTACCCTCACGCCAGCTTGAACGGCTGTAATGCCAACTGGGGCGCAAATGCCAATTGGGTGGCATACACTGCAGAAATGTTGCAACAAACCCGTGACGGTTCCGTTGACTTGTCGTCAAAGCCTCCGTAAAGGACGGACTTCAAGTTTACCGCCCCTCGAATCCGTACAGGTTCGCCGGGTCAGCCTTATGGAGTCCGCGATGAAGCGCACCTTTCAACCGTCGAACCTGGTTCGCGCCCGCCGCCACGGCTTTCGCGCCCGCATGGCAACCAAGGGCGGCCGTCTTGTGCTGAACGCTCGTCGCGCACGCGGCCGCAAGAAGCTGTCCGCCTGATCCGCTCCGGCCCAAGGGTCGGTTGATGGAGCATGTCTTGACACCGCCGCAGGTCACGGATGCACAGGTTGCACCCGCCGCACCTTCGGCGGTTTCGCTTTGTGCGCCGTTGATCACCCTGCAACACCGTGCCGATTTCCTCAAGGCGGCCACGGGTCGCCGTCAGGGCACCAATTCCTTTCTGTTGCAGGCCCGCCCGCGCGGTGACGACCGTGCCATGGCCCGCATCGGCTTTACCGCGTCGAAAAAGGTGGGCAATGCCGTCTTGCGCAACCGCGCCAAACGTCGGATGCGCGCCGTCGTCCATCAGGTTCTGACGACGCTTGCCAGACCCGGCTGGGACTACGTTCTGGTTGCGCGGCCCAATGCCACTGTATCGCGCCCCTTTGCCGACCTGCTGGCCGACCTTGCACAGGCCATAGCCTCGGTTCACCGTGACCGGCCATGACACCCGCCGCCCGCCTGCTGGCCCTGCCGGTCCACGCCTACCGTCTGTTCCTGTCGCCTTGGTTGGGCATGGATTGCCGTTTTCAACCCACCTGTTCGGTCTATGCGCTTGACGCATTGGAACGTCATGGCGCTGTCAGGGGCGGCTATCTTGCCGCCCACCGGTTGTGCCGATGCCATCCGTGGGGTGGCCATGGCTACGACCCGGTGCCCGGCGCCGATCCAATCTTTGACCGTGAACAGGGCCGCTGACCCGTGTTCGCCGTCCGTTGCTCACACGCGCTGCCGCCCCCCTGCCGTTGTCAGCCGCGCCGCGCGGCATCAATGGCCGCCACGTCAATCCTGCCCATCTTCATCATGGCGTCAAAGGCACGCTTTGCCTCATTCCCCCCGGCCGCCATCGCCTCTGACAGGGTGCGCGGCGTGATTTGCCACGACAGGCCCCATTTGTCCTTGCACCAGCCACAGGCGCTCTCGGTGCCGCCATTGCCGACAATGGCATCCCAGTAACGATCGGTTTCGGCCTGATCTTCGGTCATGACCTGAAACGAAAACGCCTCGCTTTGCCGGAATGCGGGCCCGCCATTCAATCCCATGCAGGGCAAACCCAAGACCGTGAAATGCACGGTCAACACGTCGCCCGCCTTGCCCATCGGGTAATCGCCCGGCGCAAGGTGAACGGCAGTCACCGCACTGTCGGGAAAAACTCCGGCGTAAAATCGCGCTGCAACTTCCGCATCGCGGTCAAACCACAGGCAAATCGTAGTCTTGGCAAGGGTCATGGAATGTCCTCTCCTTGGTGGCGGCGGCGGCGCGACACTCAGTATGGCCTGACTATCAAAGCCGTGTACCATTGCAATCAGCCCGCGCCCTGCCTGTCAACCTTGCCAGACCTTTGGTCGCTTGTGGTGGCGTGGCCGTGCGACATCGCCCGCGCATCCCTGGGCAACAATCCGCCACGGTCACTCCGCCCTGCGGGCAGAGCAAACCTTTCGCTATGGTTAATTTATTTTGTAAACTATTGATGTTGCACAGTATTAAATAGCGTCCAGATCTGGACGCTTGCCAATCCCACCCAAATGCCCTACCCGTATCCATCCCGCCTGCCCCGGAAATCCGATGCCAGACACAGCCGAAATCCACCCCCTGTTCCAAGGCGCTCCCACGACGCCCGAGTTTCAAAAGCTGCGCAAGCGGCTCGTTTCCCAAGTGCGCGCTGCCGTGGAAACCTACGGCATGATTGAACGCGGGGCACGCTGGCTGGTCTGCCTTTCTGGCGGCAAGGACAGCTACACCCTGCTTGCCATCCTGACCGAACTGCAATGGCGCGGCCTGCTGCCCGTGGACCTTTTGGCCTGCAATCTTGATCAGGGCCAACCCGGTTTTCCCGCCACTGTCCTGCCCGCCTTCCTGACCCGCATGGCCGTCCCACATCGCATCGAATACCGCGACACCTATTCCGTCGTGACCTCCAAGATCGCGCCCGGCGGTACCATGTGTTCGCTCTGCTCGCGCCTGCGTCGCGGCAACCTGTACCGCATCGCCCGCGAAGAGGGCTGCTCTGCCGTGGTCCTTGGCCACCACCGGGATGACTTGCTGGAAACCTTCTTCCTCAATCTGTTTTACGGCGGCCGTCTTGCCACCATGCCGCCCAAACTGTTGAACGAGGATGGCGACCTGTTCCTCTATCGCCCCCTTGCTTTGGTGGCCGAGGCCGATTGCGCGACATTCTCTACCGCGATGAACTACCCCATCATCCCCTGTGACCTGTGCGGCAGCCAAGAAGGTTTGCAGCGCGCCCAGATCAAACAACTCCTCGATGACTGGGAGAGCCGCACCCCCGGTCGCCGCAACATCATGGCCCGCGCCATAATGAATGTCCGCCCCTCCCATCTGGCAGACCCGACAGTGTTCGACTTTGCCGGGTTGCTGCGGAATGGGGAAAATTCGACGCAACTTCAGGGCGAAGATTAACCTTCAGGTCAGCAAATCTGCCTAGTGTCGCACTCAAGAGATGCACGGCTGGGGAGAGTTGACAGAATGACCAAACCTTTCTGGGGCATCGTTGCTCAGGCTGTGCAATGGACATTATCGCTTTTCCGTCGACCCGAACTGATGGTCTTCATCCCGGCCCTGACCCTTGCCGCGTTCTGGCTGGGGGGGGAACGTATGCTGGTCCTGACTGCACTTGGCGCACCGCTGTTTTTTGCCATCGGCGGCGCATTTCGCTTTCCAAACGGCGCCACTGTTGGCGTACCCGATGCCCTGACCGGCCTTGCCATGCGGCCTCAGATCGTAACGATGATGGACGACATTCTGCGCGAAACGCCGGTGACCGGCATGACCACCGCCTGCGTGGTCGTGCAGTTCGATGACGCCAACGCCCTGTTGGACAGGCACGGCCGCGCCGCGCAATCCGAAATCCTGGCCCGCTGCGCCGAACGCCTGTGCGCTTCCTTGCGGACCGGCGACACTGTGGCGCGGTTGGAAGGCGGCGGTTTTGCCATCGTATTGGGCCGTGTCCGGCGGTTTGACCTTGAAACCGCCGTACAACTTTGCGCCCGCCTGCAATCTGCCCTGTCCTCTCCAATCAGCCTGAATGGCGGACGAATCTATGTAACCTCCTCTGTCGGCTTTTGCTTGGGTGACCGGGCCCCTGCCCAAGGCGGTGCAGCTCTTCTTGACGCCGCACAGGTCGCCGCGGACGAAGCGTTGCGCAACGGCCCAGGCGCGATCCGCGCCTATGCGCCGGACATGACCCGGACCCGCGCAGATCGCGACCAATTGCGGCAGGAACTGGAAACCGCCTTGGACGAAGGCCAGATCCGCGCCCATTTCCAACCCCAGATTTCGACGGACACAGGCGCTATCAGCGGGTTTGAGGCTTTGGCACGCTGGTATCACCCGGAACGCGGCCTGATCCCGCCCCTCGAATTCCTTCCCGCGATCGAGGATTGCGGCCTCAGCGGCAGATTGGGGGAGGTGATGGTCTACAACGCCCTGCTTGCCCTCAGCCGGTGGGACAAGGCCGGTTTCAAAGTGCCAACAGTGGCCGTAAACTTCTCGCGCTCCGAACTGCGCAACCCCGGATTGGCCAGCAAACTCAAGTGGGAATTGGACCGTTTCGATCTGACACCTGAACGGCTGACCGTCGAGATCTTGGAAACCGTCGTGGCAGAAACCGAAAACGACGTCGTGGTTTCCAACATCGCAGCCATTTCACAGATGGGCTGCGGGGTAGATCTGGATGACTTTGGCACTGGTCATGCGTCAATTACCTCGATCCGCCGATTTTCTGTTCGCCGCATCAAGATCGACCGATCCTTTGTCACACGTGTGGACGAGGACCGTGAACAACAAAAGGTCATGTCAGCCATATTATCCATGGCCGAACAGCTGGGTATGGAAACACTCGCCGAAGGCGTGGAAACCCCGGGTGAGCATGCCATGCTGGCGCAGCTTGGCTGCCGTCATGTTCAGGGATTCGGAATTGCCCGACCTATGCCCGTCGACGAGACGATGGACTGGATCACCCGCCACTTGTCGCGTCTGTCTGGCACACCACGCATCGGCAAGCGGGTCCGTTGACGGCCCCATAGCGGGGCCATTTGGCGGAAACCCAAGATTCCTTGGTCAACTTGCGCCAACCAGTCACAACTGGACCAAAACCGCTTGACCTTTGCCGCCCCCTTCTGTTGAACGACCGCTGATATTGAACAAAGGCGGCGGCAGTCCCCATGGACGATCAGAACAAAAATCTCATCCTTGCAACGGTGCTCAGTTTCCTTGTGATTCTGGGTTGGTTCGTCGGCGGGCCGATGCTGTTTCCCAGCTGGTTTCCAACTGAAACCACCACGGACGCAGGCCTGACGGCACTGCCCGGAACTGGTACGGGCGACACCGCCGGATCTGCCGGAACCTCATCAACCGCTGCGTCGGGCGAAAGCCTTACGACTGCCCCGGTAGCTGCGGCGCCGCGCCTGACGGTCGACACCGCAAAATTGTCAGGCTCCATCTCGATGCGGGGCGGCCGGTTTGATGATCTGTCACTCAAGACGTATCGCGAGACTGTTGATCCGACCTCGCCCGAAGTACAACTGCTGTCTGCGATCGGTGACACGGCCCCGTACTACGCCGTTTTTGCCTTCCGCGCTGGTACCGGGCTGGATGCTGCCGATGTTCCCGGCTTTGAAACGGTCTGGCAGGCGACCAGCGGCAAGCTGGACGCGCAATCTCCGGTTACCTTGACTTGGGCGAATACCAAGGGAGTGGTTTTCACACGCACGATTGCGGTAGATGACAATTTCATGTTCACGATCACTGATGCCGTCGAAAACATGGGGACCGAAGTAGCCAACATGGCCCCGGTCGGCGTGATCGCCCGCCACGGCCTGCCAAAACTGCAAGGCATCTATGTCGTCCATGAAGGTATGGTGCGGCGGACTGATGGCATTCTTGAAGAGGCCGGCTATTCCGCGATTACGGGTCTGCCGGATCTTGAGGGCGCCAAAGGCGAGGTGGTTGAGGCCACGACAGATGGCTGGATCGGTTTCACAGATCACTACTGGATGACCACGCTGGTCCCCGCACAAGGCAAACCCTTCACCACGGTTAGCAAATACACCCCCGGCGCTGACATCTATCAGGTCGAGGTGCGCCAGCCGCTGATGTCCGTGGCCCCGGGAACGACTGCGACGACCAGCATTCAATTCTTTGCAGGCGCCAAGGAATGGGAAACCATTCATGCCTATCAGAACGACCCGGCCTGGCTTGACTGGGTCTTGGGCGACCGGATCGACACCGAACGCCAGCAGATTGCAGGCTTTATCGACTCGATTGACTGGGGCTGGTTCTTTTTCCTGACCAAGCCCATTTTCCGTCTGCTGCACTGGTTGCACGGCTTGATCGGCAATATGGGCTTGGCCATCATCGCGTTGACCTTCATCTTGAAAACGCTTGTTCTGCCGCTGGTCTACAAATCTTCGGTTTCAATGGCGCGCATGAAGGAATTGCAGCCTGAAATGGAGGCGATCAAAGAACGCTGTGGCGACGACAAACAAAAGATGCAGCGCGAAATGATGGCGATGTACAAAGAGAAAAAGGTCAATCCGGCGGCGGGCTGTTTGCCCATCCTGCCGCAGATCCCGATCTTCTTCAGTCTGTACAAGGTGATCTATGTCACCATCGAACTGCGTCAGGCACCGTTTGTCGGCTGGCTGAACGACCTTTCGATGCCCGACACCTCGTCGATCATGAACCTATTTGGTTTGCTGCCCTGGGCTGGCCCTGAGCCGTTGAGCCTGATGGCCACCATCTTTATCGGGGTGTTGCCCATCCTTCTGGGCATTTCGATGTGGTTCCAGCAAAAGCTGAACCCGGCCCCGACTGACGCAGTTCAGCAGCAGATCTTTGCCTGGATGCCTTGGGTGTTCATGTTCATGCTGGGCGGCTTCTCGTCAGGGCTGGTTTTGTATTGGATCACCAACAACACCATCACCTTTGCGCAGCAATATCTGATCATGTGGAGCCATGGGAAACGGCCTGATCTGTTTGGCAACATCTTTGCCGCCAAATCTGCCAAACCGGTTGCCGCCAATCTGCCGACCAAGCCGAAAAAGAAATGAGCCTGGGTGTCACCTTTACGCTGGCCGATGCGCCAGACGACGATGCCCGCGAGCTGGGTCGGCTGCTGTTTGCCGGGCCGGTTGATTTCCTCAAGGGGGTCGTTGCGATGTCGGGTCTGCCCCCGGCGGACCGGCTGGAAGTTTGCTTTGCCGGGCGGTCCAATGTTGGCAAATCCAGCCTCATCAACGCCCTGACCAACCGCAAGAACCTTGCCCGCGCCTCGAATACCCCGGGGCGGACGCAAGAGATCAACTTTTTCCTGCTGGGCGAGGAACGCTATCTGGTCGACCTGCCAGGCTATGGCTATGCCGAGGCGCCCTTGCATATCGTGGCGAAATGGCAGGCCCTGCTGAAAAGCTATCTGGCGGGGCGGGCCAATCTGCGGCGGGTCTTTGTGTTGGTCGATGCCCGGCATGGCGTCAAGGATGTCGACGAGGAGATTTTGAAACTGCTCGACCGATCAGCGGTCACGTTTCAGGTGGTGCTGACCAAGGTCGACAAGATCTCGCAGGCGGACAAGCTGGCGGTGATCGAGCAGGTCAAGGGCGCGCTGACCAAACATGTGGCGGCCTACCCCGAGATCATCGTGACCTCATCCGAGAAGGGTGACGGGATCGAAACCCTGCGGGCCATCATCGCCACCATGCAATAAATCGGCGTGTCCACGCGCGGACACTTTTGAAAATACAGGCTTATCAGATACTTGGCATTTTTTGTTAGGCGCGTGTTAACCTTTGCGCACGCTTGGCAGACCGACCAAAACCCGCTATTCCCCGGAGGCCCCGATGAAAAAGCAGATGCTGACCATGTCCGACGCCATTTCCACCGCCAAGATGCTGTCCGAGGCGCTGCCCTATCTGCAGCGTTTTACCGGGGCCGTTGTCGTCGTCAAGTTCGGTGGCAATGCCATGGGCGATGATGCGGCCATGGCCGAGTTTGCCCGTGACATCGTGCTGATGCGGCAGGTCGGCGTGAACCCGGTCGTCGTGCATGGCGGCGGTCCGATGATCAACGAGATGTTGACGAAACTGGGCATCAAATCCGAGTTCGTCCGCGGCAAGCGCGTCACCGACAAGGCCACGGTCGAGGTGGTCGAGATGATCCTGTCCGGACTGGTCAACAAGCGCATCGTGCAGGCGATCATGGACGCTGGCGGCCGCGCAGTCGGTATTTCCGGCAAGGATGATGACCTGATGGTCTGCGTCGCCGACGACCCCGAACTGGGGTTCGTGGGCCGCCCGGTCGAGATGAATGTGCAGGTTCTGCGCGACCTGTACAACGCGGGGATCATCCCGGTGGTCGCCCCGGTTGCCACGGGCATGGCCGACAACGAAACCTTCAACGTCAACGGCGACACCGCTGCGGGGGCGATCGCGGGGGCCCTGCACGCCGACCGTCTGCTGTTGCTGACCGACGTGCCGGGGGTCAAGAACGCCGCCGGCGAGGTGATGACCCAGATCACACCCGAGGAAATTCGCCAGATGATCAAGGATGGCGTGATTTCGGG
>JANNAF010000171.1:0-8605 GCA_031384005.1 Rhodobacterales bacterium
AGGGGCTGCATATAGGGGTCGATTTTCTCTTTCATGTCGCCGGGCAGAAAGCCCAGACGTTCGCCCGCCTCGACCGCAGGACGCGACAGGATGATTTTCTCGACCGCGCCCGAGATGAACATGGTGACGCCGACGGCGACGGCCAGATAGGTTTTGCCGGTGCCGGCGGGGCCGATGCCAAAGCCCATTTCATGCGAAAACAAGTTGGCGACATAGGCCTTTTGCGCCTCGGTCCGGGGTTCGACGCCGCGTTTGCGGGTGCGCAGTTCGGTGGGCGAGCCGTGGAACATTTCGATCTGTTCGTCGGCACGCATGTCATTTGGCATTGGTCGCCCCAGTCTGATTGCCCCATCCACATCGCCTGCCGCGACCGCCTTGCCCGCCTCTAGCCGGGCATAAAGGCCGCGCAGAATGGCGGCGGCCTGTTCGCGCGCCAGTTTGTCGCCAATCACCGCCAGCCGGTTGCCCCGCCGCAGGATATGGACGCCCATCTGGTGTTCGACCTGCGCAAGGTTGCGGTCAAACTCGCCGCACAGGCCAATCAACAACCGATTGTCGGGAAATTCGAGCATGGTTTCCACAACGTCATCGGGACGGGTCGGGGGGGTCAGCGCGCTGATGCCCAATGGGCTCTCCTTCTTTTGCGATTCTGGCTTTTGCGAGTCTGGCAGGACAAGATGCAGTCAAGGCGTGAAGGTAGTACACCAAGTGTGGGCCGCAAGGGACGATCTGGCAAGCTCGATTTACGGCTGTTGCCAGTGTTGCGCGCGGTCATGACGTTACGGTGACCATTTAGGCAAAAGCCCGGCATTGGCCAAGGTTGGGGCCAAACAAAAGGGCCGCAGAGTAACAGCGGCCCTTTGGAATTGTGGCGTTAATGTGATCAGTTGTTGCGCAGGGCCGGGACCCAGTCCCGCAGGCCCGGCGATTGGGTCTGGTAATTGCCCAAGACGGTGCCCGGGGGATACAGGTTGTTGCAAACTGGCAGGCCGGTGATCGGGTCATAGCGGCGCCCGGAATAGCCCTCGATGCCGTCGTCAATCAACCAGCCTTGGCAACCGTCAGGGTCATAAGCGATGGCGGCACCGCCATCGTCCAGCACGCCACGGTCGCGGCCGGTGTCAATGCCTTGGGCGATCACTGTGCCCGGTGCCTGGCGGTACGGACCGGCCAGACCTTCGGCGCAGCCGGACAGCGCAAGGGCTGCGATCATCAGAGCGGGAAAAGATGCAGTTTTGATCATTTGCATTACCACCTGTAGCAGACAACTTCGACGCGGCGATTCTGCTGCATACCGGCAGCAGTGCCGTTGGTCGCGATGGGCTGACGTTCACCAAAACCGATTTCGCGTTCGACCACAGCGCCCACCGACCGGGCGACATTGGCGACGGCGCTGGCACGACGGTCAGACAGACGCATGTTGTATTCATCAGAGGCGCGGCTGTCGGTATGGCCGTAAACGGCATAGCCAAAGGCCCCGGCACCGCTGAAGAACTGGGTCAGGCGATTGCGGCCCGACGCGGTCAGTTGTGACGAATCGGTGGCAAACAGCTGATCGGTGTTTTCCACAAGGCAGGTGTTGCGTTTCAGGCAGACCGGCTTGCCGGTCTTGGGGTTGACGCGGTCAAGCATGTAGCCTTCGACGCCACCATCGGCCCACCAGTGCATGCATCCGTCGTCATCGACCCAGATGCCCCAATCAATCTTACCCGCAACCGTGGGCGCCTGTTGCGCCATGGCTGCCGTTGCCCCGATCAGACCGGCCACAATGGCCGTGGCCCCGAGGGCCATCTTCAGGGACTGAAGCAATACTTTCACAGCAGAAGCCTCCTTGTGCGAAATGACACGCCTTTGACACAGAAATGCCGCCGAGATAGAACGAAGTAAAGCAAAATCTGGTGTATCTAGTTGAGAAGACGCACTAATTGTTGAGCCGATCGCACCAAAGGCCGGATCGGTTAACCATTGGCGCGGGGCCGGAAACATCCTGCCACAATTGGCTATCCGGGAATCCGTACGCCTGCCAATGAGTTGGAGGACGACGCTAAGATACGGACGCGAACCAACTCGCCGACCTGCCCGTGCGAATCATCGACATGGACGGCGTGCAGGTGATCGGACTTGCCCACCATCTGACCGGGCATCCGGCCGGCCTTTTCATAAAGCACCAACACCTCGCGCCCGACCATGGCGTCTTGGGTGGCGCGTTGCTGACTGGTGATCAGCGTCTGGATGTCATGCAGGCGGGCGTCGGCCACGTCGCTGGGCACCTCGGCACGTTCTGCGGCGGGGGTGCCGGGGCGGGGCGAATATTTGAAGGTATAGGCCATGCCGTAACCAACCGCGCGGATCAGGTCCAGCGTGGCGCGGTGGTCGTCATCGGTTTCGCCGGGAAAGCCTGCGATGAAATCCGAGGTGACAAGGATATCGGGGCGGGCGGCACGAAACCGCGCGATCAGGGCAAGGTATTGTGCGGCGGTGTGTTTGCGGTTCATCGCCTTCAACACGCGGTCCGACCCCGATTGCACGGGCAGGTGCAGATAGGGCATCAGTTTGGCGCAGTCGCCATGGGCGGCGATCAGGTCATCCTCCATGTCGTTGGGATGGCTGGTCATGTAACGGATGCGGGCAAGTCCGTCGATCTGGGCCAAGTCGCGGACAAGCCGGGCAAATCCGTAACCCGGCGCGTGATAGGCGTTGACGTTTTGCCCCAGCAGGGTGATTTCGCGGACACCTTTGTCAACCAGCCCCTGCGCCTCGGCCAGAACGCGGTCGGGGGCGCGCGACACCTCGGACCCACGGGTATAGGGCACGACGCAAAAGGCGCAGAATTTATCGCAGCCCTCTTGTACGGTCAAAAAGGCGGTTGGACCGCGCGTGGTGCGGCGCTGGGGCAGCAGGTCGAACTTATCCTCGACCGGGAAATCGGTGTCGGTGGTCTTGCCCTGTCCACGCGCCATTTCGGGCAGGCGGTGGTAGGATTGCGGGCCGACGACCAGATCAACCAGCGGCATGCGGCGCTTGATCTCGTCGCCCTCGGCCTGAGCCACGCAACCGGCGACGCCGATTTTCAGGTCGGGTTTGGCGGTTTTCAGCGGGCGCAGGCGGCCAAGATCGGAATACAGTTTTTCGGACGCCTTTTCGCGGATGTGACAGGTGTTGATCAGGACCATGTCGGCGTCTTCGACGGTGTCGGTGGTCACATACCCCTCACCGCTCATGGCCTCGACCATGCGTTCGCTGTCATAGACATTCATCTGACAGCCATAGGTTTTGATGAACAGTTTCTTTGCGGTCATGGCGGCTCCTGTCCGGGGACGTTTATGCCGTTTCGGGGGCTTGCGCAACGCGGGGTGGTCTTGCATTCAGGAAATGCTTAACTTGATCTGGTATCACGACCGCAGGGCAGCAGGGACGCCATGAAATACACCTCACTCGACCAGTTTCTGCAAAGCGGGGCCGGGGTTCTGGCCAAGGGGCCGGTTGCCGTGGTGATGGCAGAGGATGATGTCGAGGTGGACAGCACGCTGCGGCATCATCTGGGGGTGGGGTTCGCGCATGTGATCGTGCTGGCGCACGACCAGATTGTCATAGCGCCCGAGATCGAGGAACAGGTGCAGCGCGTCACCTATGACACCCATATCGACAATGCGATGGTCAGCGCGATCAACCGGCTGATCAAGGCGGCGCCGGGGATATGGATTTACTACTGCTATAACACCGAATACCTGTTTCACCCGTTTTGCGAGACGCGCAACATTCGGGAAATGCTGGCCTTTCACGTCGAAGAGCGGCGCGAGGCGATGTTGAGTTATGTGGTCGATCTATATGCCGATGATCTGGACCGGTTCCCCAATGCCGTGTCGCTGGAACATGCCAATCTGGATCGGTCGGGATATTATGCGCTGGGCCGGCCCGACCCGGCCAACCACAACCATCCGCGCGAACGGCAGCTGGATTTCTTTGGTGGGCTGCGCTGGCGGTTTGAAGAGCATATCCCGCTGCCGCGCCGCAAGATCGACCGGATCGCCCTGTTCCGCGCTAAGCCTGATCTGGAGTTGCGGCCCGATTTCACCTTTTCGGATGAAGAGTACAACACCTATGCCTGCCCGTGGCACCATAATATCACGACGGCCATCGTGTCCTTCCGCACAGCCAAGGCGCTGCGGACCAATGCCGGGTCACGGTTTGATATCGGGTCGTTCCGCTGGCACAATTCCACGCCGTTCGAATGGCACAGCCAGCAGTTGATGGATCTGGGTCTGATGGAGCCGGGGCAGTGGTTTTAGGGGATGGGTTTGTGGATGTGTGGATTGCCATAACGGGTGTCTGCATTGCCAATCATCTACCGCAAACTTGTCACTCGCAGTTTTCGCAACTCTGATGCCCAAGGTTTATGTGTCCATTAGTACGTGACAGCAACACAGCGGTAATGACAAGCGTCAGCCGGCCCGCTGCCCGGACCCAGACATACGTGACCTGCCCCGAGATTTTTGGACGCTTTGCCTGGTAATTTTGGGCCCCAAAAGAGAGGCAGACGGGCAAGCAAGATCGGTTTGCAGACGCGTTCAAGCAGGAGGTTGTAGCGCAGGTTGCCGAGCGCGGTCATGCGGTCAGCGCAGTTGCGGTTTTCGCGCCGAAGCCGTTTGTTCTGGGGCGCAAGCACGCGACCTCAGGCGACACCACATCTGTATCCCCGGCAATGGTTTGCCTTGCAAAGCATTGCCGGGCAGCGGACCAAGGTGCGCAATTCACCCGCCGCGCGTGGCAATCGTTCCTTTGCCAGCACAATCTCGATGCCGGGAGGAGCCGCAATGACAACGCCGGACGAACTGCCATGATAACGCGGATGTCGATTGTCCCGGGACCAATGGCGGACATGGCCTGCCCGAAAGCGTCTGCCCGTTGCCGAAACGCGCGCGGATCAGGCGGCGGACATACTCCACCCGCGAGGCCGCAGGGCAGGAGGTGTTTCACCACGTCGAGATGTTCTGCAACCCAAAACCCAAGCATGAAACAGCGGCCTGCCGTCGCCCGTTGAGTTTGAAACCAGACAGCAGGCACGGAAAACGGCAGGCGTCCAGGAAACCAGCGGCACCTCAAAAGGGCCTTCATGATTTGGGCCTGAGTTACGCAACAACGCCCCTGTCCAACCCCAATTGCGCGATCGCCGTCCGCTACAGGATAAAGTCCGAACTGAGGAGGCTATATGTGCCGGTCAGCCTGATCTCGAAATCGACACCACTTCTGGTGTCCAGGTACCCCAGAACCCGCGTCACCCCCGCGATCGACGTTGTGTCGATGGTCAGCGTTCCGGCTGCACCTGCGCTGCCGCTGACAAACGTAAAGGCATCGTTTGCCGATGTTCCGCTGATCGCGTCGATGGCGGACAGATCGATGACATCCGTGCCCTGCAGAAAGTCAGTGATCGTGTCGAAGCCTTTGCTCCTGCTATCGCTTGCAAAAACAAAGGCAAAGCTGTCCTGACCACTGCCGCCCGTCAGGCCGTCGGCCCCATTATTGCCAAGAATTGTATCGTTCAGGCCAGACCCGACGATCGTATCTCTGCCATCGCCACCAACAATCTGGGTGACGCCGTTCAATACCAACCCCGACAAGTTTATGATATCTGACGCTGTGGTTCCACCCAGCCGCAATCCGGTAAAGCCACCAGCAGACACCTCCTCGATATTGGCGAAGGTCGCCGCATAGACGGTTATCGTTACATTCGCGGCACTGGCCTGCACCACGTCATAATTTGCGCCGCCATCAAACCTGTCGGTGCCGGCTCCTATGCCCATCAGGAACACGTCTGTTCCGGCCCCGCCAAGCATCACATCGTTGCCGACCCCACCGATGATCGTGTCAGCACCAGCCGAGCCGGTCACCGTGTCATTACCGCCGCCCGCGTCGATCTCTTTTACCCCGGTCAGGATGATGGCCGACAGATTGATCCTATCTGCCAAAGCGGTTCCCAACAGCCGCAAGCCGGCATTGCCACCGGCTGAAACCTCCTCGACCCCGACAAAAGTCTGCTCGGTCACAGTGATCGCCACATTCGCTGCGTCTGCCCGAACGATGTCATAGCCAGTGCCGCCATTGAATCGGTCCGTACCTGCAAAGGCATCGACAAGAAAGACATCCATGCCGGCACCACTGGCCATGGTGTCATTGCCGAGCCCGCCTACGACCGTATCGTTGCCGTTTCGTGTCGTGATCGTATCATTTCCATCTAGTCCAAAAACGATGAAGTTTTCATTCGTTGGCGCTACATAGAGATCGGCAAGGCTGGTCAGCGTCACCGTAACGCTTGCGACAGTCAGCGTATCGAGTGTGACGGTCTGACCGTCAAAGACCAGCGTTTCAAGATTGCGCAAAGTCGCAGTGCCAATGTCACCGTTCGATGCGTCGATATCCCGCAATGTGGTGACACCGTTCAGCGTGCTGATGCTGTAGCCCGCCAGCACCCCCGCCAAACGCGCAAGGTCAGCCCCTGAACCACCATCCACCTGATCGCCGCCACCGATATCGTGGAACGCATCGTTGCCAAGGCCGCCGTCCAGAACGTCTGCCCCTGCGCCACCATAAATCGTGTCGTTGCCATCGCCACCACTTACATTGTCGATGCCCGAGCCACCCAGAATCATATCGTTGAACCCGGTTCCGATCGCTGCCGAACCTGCAACATAGGTCAGTGAGGCCGCATGTGTGCCCTCGACACCAAAGCCGAGGGTTATGCGCGTGGGATCCAGCGCACCTGTAGTCGCGCCTGTCACGATGACGGCCTCGGTTCCTTGAGACTTGAGCACGACGCCCACCGCGCCTGCGCCGTCAAAGGCAAAGCTGATGTTCTTGCCGTCACCCGTGACCGAGGTCAGATCGGCGCGTTGCGGCAGGGCGACCAGATGCGTGACATCCTGTGCGACTGGCCCGAGGTTGATCTGAAAGGTGCCGCCCGCCTTGGGCAGGAAAACCTTGGTGTCGTCATAGGCGTACCAGTTGGTGACGCTGGCGATCTTGGCCCCGTCACCGACCGTCAGGGCAAAGGTCCCGGCATCGGTCGAGGTCACGACCGCGGTCACCACATCGCCCGCACGGGTGATCGACAACGCGCTTTGGCCAAAGGTCCTGATCCGGTCGGCAAGGTCGTCTGCGGTGACGAATTCGGCCCCGCTGGCCGCCGCCGCCGCGATCACGGCATTGAACATTTCCAGCGTATAATTCAACTTTACCGGATCGCCCAAATCCCAGTTGGTCGGCCCATAGTCGTGCCAGGGGAACGAGATGATCGGCGTGGTTGCATTGGCCGTGATCCGGGCCATTTCGGCCATCCACTCGACTGCCGCCTGGGCCGGTGTTAGGTTTTCAAAGCCGATCAGGGAAAAGTCGAACTTCATGTTGGGCGCCAGATAGACCGTGTCGGTATGATCTGGATCGACGTAGCCAAAGGCCCCGGGATAGCCCGCACCCTGCGCCGAATAGCCACCGGTGATATAGCTGAAAGCCTGCATGATCTGCAGCGTCGTCGCGATGTTTTCGGGTGCGCCCGGCACGGCGGCACCATTGATCGTGATGCCCAACTGCTTTTCCAGCATGTATTTCGAATATTCGAACTGAAAGGTGAACGAGTTGAACAGGATGGCCTGTTGCGCAGTCGTCAGGGTGGACGGATCGACGGCGGTTGGTGACCGGGGATCGACCAGCGCCAGCAAGGCCGCCAGTTGCGGGTCATCGTTGGACAGAAGGTTTGTGTTGTCGGGGTGGGTCCAGGAATGGGTGCCGATGCTGTTGCCCATGGCCAGCAGCCGTTCGTAAATCGGTCCGGACACGCTCCAGTCGGTCATCTGATCCGGCGGGTTCGCCCCGATGTTCACATAAAACGACCCGACAAAGCCGTAGGTGTCATGCCAGTTCTGCACGATGGGCAGTAAAACGTCATAGATGTTCGGCGTCGTCGCGACGACATCAAACACCTCTTGCGACTGGTCCATGTCGGTCCGGGAGTCAAACAACGCAGAGCCGCGCGTGATGGCCAAGGACACATCGACGGCGTTGCCGTTCAAGACCCAGTCGATCGCCTCGGCCAGAATGTTGCTGTTGCCCAAGATCGCGTCAGAGGCGAAATGCACATTGCGCCCGTCGGTCGTGGTGGCGATGACGCCGTTGACGTCGACCGAGGTTCCCGGCGTCAGATAGACCCGCTGATCGAACAGCACCTGTCCGTTTCCGGTGATGTCGATAAACGACTGATAGCCGGTGTTGGTATAGTTGCCGACCACTGACCCCGGGGTATAGCCGGACAGCACCGGATTGCTGGCATCGCCCGCCACCACATCCACGCCCGCAGTGGTGCCCGATTGCTCCAGCGTGACGCCCAACAAGGCCCTCATTCTGGCATAGGAATCGCCGGCCAATGCGGCCCCGGTTTCGCTGTTGCTCATGAAATTGCCGGCGGCGATCAGACCGACGTTGTAGATGGCGCTGGCCTCGGTCAACGCCGCTTCGATTGCGTCAACCTGCGAGGCTTGGACGTTCTGAAAGCCCGGAAAGACGATTGCCTTGTATTGCGCCAGTAGCGCCACGTCGGTCAGATCGGTTTCTGACA
>JANNAF010000178.1:0-23284 GCA_031384005.1 Rhodobacterales bacterium
ATCAAACGCACCCCGTTGGCCGAATTCCGCGCGCAAAATCGTGGCGGCAAGGGTCTGGCCTCGATGGCGACCAAAGTGGATGACGTTGTCACCACCCTGTTCGTGGCCAACACCCACACGCCGCTTTTGTTCTTCACCACCAATGGCATGGTCTACAAACTGAAAACCTGGCGTTTGCCGCTGGCCGGTCGCACCGCCAAAGGCAAGGCCATGGTCAACATCCTGCCCATCGAAACCGGCATCTCGATCGCCGCCCTGATGCCGGTGGACGCGCCCGAGGATCACTGGGACGACCTGCAAATCATCTTCGCCACCTCGGACGGCGATGTGCGCCAGAATGACCTCAGCGACTTCACCAACGTCATGCGCAACGGCAAGATCGCGATGAAACTGCCCGACGGCGTGACCCTGGTGAACGCCGCCATCTGCACCGATGCCGATGACGTCATGCTGGTCACCGCCCTTGGCCGCGCCATCCGCTTTTCCACCACCGACATCCGCGTCTTCAAATCGCGCGGCTCGACCGGCGTGCGCGGCATCCGTCTGGCCGACGGTGACAGTGTCGTGTCGATGGCCGTCATCCGCCATTTCGAGGCTGATCCCGCCGAACGCGCCCTCTACCTCAAGCAGCGCCGCCTGATTGCCGGTGCACCCGAAGAGGAAACCGACGAGGACGAAGACGCCGCAGCCGAGGGCCAGCTGTCCCCCGAACGCTATGCCGAAATGTCGGCGGCCGAGGATCTGATCCTGACCATCACAACCTCGGGCACCGGAAAACTGTCCTCCTCGCACGACTACCCGGTGCGCGGTCGCGGCGGCATGGGCGTCAAGGCGATGGACGGTGCGATGCGCGGCGGCCAACTGATCGCCTCCTTCCCCGTCACCCTCACCGACCAGATCATGCTTGCCACTTCGACCGGTCAGTCAATCCGCGTGCCCGTTGACCAGATCAGCTTCCGCTCGCGCGGTGCCGGCGGGGTCAAGGTCTTGAACACCGGCGGATCCGAAGAGGTCGTCTCGGTCGCCCGCGTCGCCGAACAAGCCGAGGAATGACCCAGGCCCTTGCAGCGCGGCTGGCCGAACTGGCCGCGCTGAACCAGACCACGCATTACGGCGCGCTTGCCCGTGACCTTGGCCTGACCGGCCCCGCCACCATCGCCCGCCTGACCCATGCGCTGGAAAACCTGATGGCAGACGACAGCGCCCATGGCCGCCCCCTGCGCGCCGCCCTCGTCACGGCCCGTGGCTCACCCTTGCCTGCGCCGGGATTTTTTGCCAAGGCGGCGTCTTTGGGCCACGATGTCAGCGATCCCGCAACCTTCACAGCCGCACAGCGCGCCGCCCTAACTGTGCGCTGATGCAGGCCGACCCTGCGCCCATCGGCGTTTTCTTGCCGATCTTTTCGGGCTAAAACCCGGCCATGCCCAAGCCGGGCCGCGCATCAAGGATTAGCACCATGGACAAACTCGCCACCTACTCCCCCCTCATCGGCCGCATTTTCCTCGGCCTCTTCTTCCTGCTGGCCGGTGTTGGCAAGGTCGCCGATCCCGCCGGAACCGCTGGCTACATCCAGTCGGTCGGCCTGCCCGGCCTGCTCGTCTGGCCCGCAATCGTTTTTGAAATCGCCCTCGGCCTTGCCATGCTGGTCGGCTTCAAGACTCGCCTCGCCGGCCTCGCCGGGGCGGTGTTCTGCATCTTTACTGCCGTGATGTTCCACAACAACTTTGCCGATCAGATCCAGATGATCATGTTCCTGAAAAACTTCGCCATCGCCGGCGGGTTCCTCATGTACTTTGCCCACGGCGCCGGTGCCGTAGCAATCGACAAAGCCTGATTTGCTCCTTTCCAAATACTCATCTTTGCGCCGGGGGCCCCAAACCCCCGGCCTTTTCTTTTGCCGCCACATCCCCTAACTAACCGCCATGGAACCTTTACACATCATCGGCGGCGGAATGGCCGGATCCGAGGCCGCTTGGCAGGCCGCTCAACTGGGCGTGCCCGTCGTCTTGCATGAAATGCGCCCCACCGTCGCCACCTTTGCCCACCGCACCGGTGACTTCGCGGAAATGGTGTGCTCAAACTCTTTCCGCTCGGATGACAGCGAACAAAACGCCGTCGGTCTGCTGCATTGGGAAATGCGCGCAGCCCGTGGCCTCATCCTCGAGGCCGCCGAGGCGCACCGCCTGCCCGCTGGCGGCGCCTTGGCGGTGGACCGCGACCTGTTTGCCGCCCACGTCACCGCCCGCCTGAAATCCCATCCCCTGATTTCCACGAGTTATGAGGAGGTTACCGAACTTCCTTCATCCGGCCACTGGATCGTCGCCACCGGCCCTCTGACCTCTGCCGCGCTTGCCAACAGCATCCGTCAGGCCACCGGTGCCCAGGCCCTCGCCTTTTTTGATGCGATTGCGCCCATCGTTTATGCCGACACCGTGGATATGTCGGTCGCCTGGATGCAAAGCCGTTACGACAAGGGCGAAACCATCGAGGAACAAACCGCCTATATGAACTGCCCGATGACCCGCGACCAATACTATGCCTTCATCGACGCCTTGGGTGCCGCCGATAAGACCGAGTTTCACGAAAATGAGACTGCAGGCTATTTCGACGGCTGCCTGCCGATCGAGGTGATGGCCGAACGCGGCCCCGAAACCCTGCGCCATGGCCCGATGAAACCGGTGGGGCTGACCAACAGCCATGACCCCCAGATCAAACCCTATGCCGTGGTCCAATTGCGCCGCGACAACAAACTGGGCACCCTCTACAACATGGTAGGTTTTCAGACTAAAATGAAGTACGGCGCGCAAACCGCTGTTTTCAAAACGATACCTGGCCTAGAGAATGCCAGTTTTGCCCGGCTTGGCGGCATCCACCGCAATACGTTCATCAACTCGCCCACGCTGCTGGACGATCGGATGCGCCTCAAATCCCGCCCCAACATTCGCTTTGCCGGCCAAATCACCGGCGTCGAGGGCTATGTCGAATCCGCCGCCATGGGCCTGGTTGCAGGCCGGATGGCCGCCGCCGAAATCTTGGGCCGGACCCTCAACCCACCGCCGCCCGAAACCGCCATGGGTGCCCTGATCACCCATATCACCGGCGGGGCTGATGCGAAAACCTTTCAGCCGATGAATGTGAACTTTGGTCTTTTCCCCCCGATCGACGCCAAAGGTGGCCGCAAGGGTCGCCTGACCCGGTACAAGGCCTATACCGACCGCGCCAAAACCGCATTCACCCAATGGCTCGCATAACCCGCTTTGCCCCGTCACCCACCGGCCCCCTGCACCTTGGTCATGCCTTCGCCGCCCTGATCGCCGCGTCCCGCGGTGACCGTTTCCTGGTCCGGATCGAGGATATCGACCAGGCCCGCTGCAAACCGGTTCACCAGGATGCACTGTTTGACGATCTGCATTGGCTGGGTCTGACATGGGAAACCCCTGTCCTGCGTCAGTCATCCCGCACGGTGGCCTATGCCGGGGCCCTTGCTCAGTTGACCGCACAGGGCCTGACCTATCACTGCACCTGCACCCGCACCGACATCCGCGCCGCTCTCTCGGCACCCCAGGGCGCCGATGGCCCGGTTTACCCCGGCACATGCCGCGACAGTCACCACGGCCACGGCGCCCTGCGCCTGAACATGGTCAAGGCGACCGCGACCCTGCCTGACCTCTGCTTCATCGAAACCGGGGTGCTGCACCGCTTCAATCCCCGGCAACTGGCGCAAACCGTGGGCGATGTGATCCTGTCACGTCGCGATATCGGCACCGCCTATCACCTTGCCGTCGTGGTCGATGACGCATTCCAAGGGATAACCGAGGTGACACGCGGCCTTGACCTGCTGCCTGCAACCCCGCTGCAGGTCACTTTGCAACATCTCCTCGGGCTGCCGACACCCGCCTATCACCACCATCGGCTGATCCTGGATGATCAAGGCAAACGGCTTGCCAAACGCGACGACGCCCGCGCCCTGTCAACCTACCGCGCCAAAGGGGCGACGCCGCAGGACATCCGCCACATGGTCGGGTTGTAAGGCGGGGTTCACCCCGCAGACCAGTCCAGCACCACCTTGCCCGACTGCCCAGACCGCATCACCTCAAACGCCTCGGCGAACTGACCCACGCCAAAACGGTGGGTGATCACGCGGCGCACGTTCAGCCCATTTTCCAACATGGCAATCATCTTGTACCACGTCTCGAAAATCTCGCGTCCGTAAACCCCTTTGATCGTCAGCGCCTTGAACACGATCCGGCTCCAGTCCACCGGGCTTTTGCCCGGCGGAATCCCCAGCATGGCGATCTTGCCGCCCATCACCATGGCTTCGATCATCTGATCCAGCGCCGCCTGATTGCCCGACATCTCCATGCCGACATCAAAACCCTCGCTCATCTTCAGCCGTGCCATGACGGACCGCAAATCCTCGACCCCAACATTCACCGGCGTCACATCGGCCACCTCGGTCGCCAAAGCCAACCTTGCCGCGTTGACGTCCGTGATCACGACATGCCGCGCGCCGACATGCCGCGCCACCGCCGCCGCCATGATGCCAATCGGCCCCGCCCCGGTGATCAGCACATCCTCGCCGACCAGATCAAAACTCAACGCCGTGTGCACCGCATTGCCCAAGGGGTCCAGAATGGCCCCGATCTCGTCGTCAATCTCATCCGGCAAAGGCACCACATTGAACGCAGGCAACCGCAGATATTCGGCAAAGGCACCGGGCTCATTGACCCCGATCCCCCGCGTCGCGGGGTCCAGATGAAACTTGCCGGCACGACTTTGTCGCGACAACTTGCCAATCAGATGCCCCTCGCCCGAACAGCGCTGCCCTATGGCCAACCCCTGCACCTGACTGCCCATCGCGACGATCTCGCCCGCAAACTCATGCCCCGTGACCAACCCCACCGGCACAGTCCGGGCTGCCCACTCATCCCAATTCCAGATGTGAATATCGGTGCCGCAGATGCCGGTCTTTTTGACCCGGATCAGCACATCCTCGGGGCCAATCTCCGGCACCGGCCGCTCCTCGGCCCACAACCCAACCTCGGCCCGTGATTTCACCAGCGTTTTCATGCCAAGACCCCCACCTCGCGCCCCGCCGCCGCAAAGGCGTCCAAGGCGAAATCCAGATCGGTCCGGGTCAAGGCCGCATTCATCTGCGTCCTGATCCGCGCCGCGCCGCGCGGCACGACCGGAAAGAAAAAGGCCGACACCATCACGCCACGTGCATCCAGCGCCCGCGCCAGATCCTGCGCCAACGGGGCCTCCACGACCATCACCGGAATGATCGGATGCTCGCCCGGCAACAATGTGAACCCCGCCGCCGCCAATCCGGCCCGCCAATAGCGCGCATTGTCAAACAGCTGCGCCCGCGCATCATCCGCCGCCTCGATCAAATCCAGCGCCACCAACGCAGCCCCAACCACCGCAGGCGGCAAAGCGTTGGAAAAGAGGTAAGGCCGCGCCCGCTGTCGCAACAAATCAACGACCGGGGCGCTTGCCGCCACATAACCACCCAAAGCCCCACCCAGCGCCTTGCCCAGCGTCCCGGTCAGTATGTCCACCTTGACCCCGGCATGGGCCGGCGTCCCGGCCCCCCTGGCCCCCATGAACCCCGTGGCATGGCAGTCATCCACCATGACCCAAGCATCGAACTCGTCCGCCAAAGCTCTGATATCACGCAGATTTGCCAGATACCCGTCCATCGAAAACACGCCATCCGTCGCAATCAGGATAAACCGCGCCCCTTCCGCCCGGGCCGCCACCAGTTGCGCCCGCAAATCGCCCATCTCCGAATTGGCATAGCGGTACCGCCGCGCTTTGCTCAGCCTGATCCCATCGATGATCGACGCATGGTTCAAACTGTCCGACACCACGGCATCCTGCGACCCCAGCAAAGGCTCGAACAATCCGCCGTTGGCGTCAAAACAGGACCCGAACAGGATCGCCGCCTCCATATCCAGATACTGCGCCAACCGGACCTCCAGCTGCCCGTGAATATCCTGTGTCCCGCAAATGAACCGCACTGACGCCATGCCGAAACCATGCCCCGCCATCGCCGCCCCAGCCGCCGCAACCAATCGCGGATCGCCAGCCAAACCCATGTAGTTATTGGCACAAAGGTTCAGCATAGGCCTGCCGCCCACCGTCACATGCGCACCCTGCGCCCCTTCAATGAACCGCTCGCGCTTCATCAGGCCCTCGGCCTCGATCCCGCTCAGAACACCGCGCACATGGTCCAGAAACATTTCCGTCATAACAGAACTCCTTCCGCTCTGCTGGAATTAGGCGTCACTTCGGCCCTGATGTCAATATAGCGGAAAGAATCCGCCCTGCCGGAATTCATCCGTCCACAAATATCCCACGGGGGCAGGTGACTTTGCCCCCTTGGGCAATGTCGCCCCGGGGGTGTGAAACCCCCGGCCGCGGCATCAACTGTCCTGCACGATCAGAATGGCCCGCGCCGCGCCGCCCAGGGCGTGTATCTCATGCGGCCGGTCGGCCGGATAGCGCGCGGTATCCCCCGGGCCCAGCCGGCTTTCCTCATCGCCGCAAACCACCCGCATATGGCCCGACACAACTGTCAGGCTCTCGCGGCAGCCCGGCGAATGAGGGTCCGACACCAACTCGCCCGCGTTTCCGAAAACCAGATCATAAACCTCATGCTCTCCTACCGCCTCGGCTGGTGACAGGATGCGGATCACCAGATCGCGGCCACGCCCGCCAATCACCGGCGCCGCCTCGGACCGCACCACCTCGATCCCGGCGCGCGGCCGCCCCTCCAGCAATCCGGCAAAATCGACCTGCAGGGCTTGGGTCAGGTTCCACAGCGTCGCCACGGTGGGCGAGCTTTCGCCGCGCTCGATCTGGCTGACCATCGACCGGCTGACGCCCGACAGCTTGGCCACCGCATCCAGCGACAGCCCGCGCGCCTTGCGCGCCTCGCGCAGCGATGCGGCCAACCGATCATGGATTTCCGAGCGTGGGTTCATGCCCCGCACTAAAGGCGACGACGGCCCCCCCGTCAACCGTCAGGTGCCACAAAACGTGACATAGGGCGCCAACCCCTCGGGCGGCGGCAGGACAAACCCCTCACGTCCCGCCTCGGGACCAAAGGGATCGCGCACCGCCGCCAGCAGCGCATGAAACGGTGCCATATTACCCGCCGTAGCCGCCTGCAGCGCCGCCTCGACCTTGTGGTTTCGCGGGATGACCGCCGGATTGGCCGCCACCAGACGCGCCTGCCAATCCGGCCCGACCCGCGCCAGCCACCGCACCCGCCAATCGCCCAACCCGTCAAACCCGCGCCGAAAGGTCAGTGTCCAGTCCCGCCCCACCATGGCGGGCAACAGATCGTCGATCAACGCCTCATCCCCCGGCGCATCCCCGACCAACCCCAGCTTGACCCGCATCACCCCCAGCCATGCCGAGCGAAACAACCCGGCAATCCCGTCCAGCCGTTTGTTGGCGATGTCGACCGCCCGGTCCTGATCCGCGTCGATGAACGGCAACAGCGCCTCGGCCAACCGCGACAGATTCCACGCCATGATCCCCGGCTGATTGTCATAGGCATAGCGCCCCTGCCGGTCGATCGACGAAAACACCGCACCCGGCGCATAGGCGTCCAGAAACGCACAGGGGCCATAATCAATCGTCTCGCCCGACAACGCCATGTTGTCGGTGTTCATCACCCCGTGAACAAAGCCCAACCCCATCCACTGCGCCAGCAGTTGCACCTGACCCGCCACCACCGCATCAAACAACCCCAACGCGCCGACCGCCCCCGGATAATGCCGCGCGATGGTGTAATGCATCAGCGCCCGCACCTTTTCGATCTCGCCCCGGGCGGAAAAGAATTCGAACGTCCCCACCCGGATGTGACTTGCCGCGACCCGCGCCAGCACCGCGCCGGGCAGACGGCCCGTATCGCGCCAGATATGTTCCCCGGTCGCCACCACGGCCAGTGACCGTGTGGTGGGAACGCCCAGCGCCGCCATCGCCTCGGAGATCACATACTCGCGCAGCATCGGCCCGATCGCCGCACGGCCATCACCGCCGCGCGAAAAGGGCGTGCGCCCCGACCCCTTCAACTGCAAATCCCAGCGCCGCCCGTCCGGCGCCAGAACCTCGCCCAGCAGATGCGCCCGCCCATCGCCCAACTGCGGCGAAAACCCACCAAACTGATGCCCGGCATAGGCCAGTGCCGCAGGCTCCGCCCCCGGCGGCACCTCGGCCCCCGAAAACCACCGCGTGGCCTGCTCTGCGCTGATCTGCACCCCCAGATCATCGGCCAGGGCGTCGTTCCACACCAGCAACTGCGGCGCCGGGGCCACCGCCGGATCCTGCCGCAAATAGGTTCCGGGCAAGTCGCGCAGATAAGAGTTTTCGAAACGGATCATGATTTGCTATCCTTTGGCCCAGTATATGGGGTCTGCAACCGGAATGGGCAGGGTAAAAATGCGGGACCAACTGACCGAAAACGACGCCTCTGTCACCGACGGCACCTATTCGCTTGTCAACAACACGTGGAATGTTGGGGACTTGATCAACGGCACCGACTTTACCCAAACCGTAACCTATGACAGCGCCGACCTGATCCACGGCACGCGGTTTGACTGGTCCTATGGCCCCGATGACACCAAGATCCTTGCCTATCCCTCGATCGTCCTTGGCTATTCGCCTTGGGGTTTGGGCCAATCGGACGCCGTGGAAACCCGCATCAGCGACCTGCGCAATCTTGATCTGTCCTATGATGTGGCCATCGCAGGCCAGACCCAGCACTTTAACGTGGCTTATGACCTGTGGCTGACCAATGCGCCCGGTACGGACTACACCAACATCACGACTGAACTGATGATCTGGGTGCATGCGGGCGGCTTTCCCCTGCCAGACACCGCCGACGCCACCTATGACGGTGGCAGCTTTACCGCCAATGTTTATGTGCGTGAGGGGTTTTCGGCGCTGGACATCGAATGGCGCTATATTGCCGTTGTGTTGACCGAAACCCAATTGGCAGGCACCATCGATCTGGACGGGCTTTTGCGGTTTTTGGCGGCCCAAGGCATTGTAAACGCGTCGGATTATGTGACCGGGATAGAGTTCGGGTGTGAGGTCAATCGTGGCCACGGATCGCTGACCGTGAACGATTTTGACTATGCGTTATCGACCTATGCCATCACCGCTGGCAACGATCTGCTGCGCGGCACGGGTCAGGATGATGTGATCGACGCCCGGTCTGGCCGTGACAGGCTGATCGGCGGGGCGGGCGATGATGTGCTAACCGGCGGGCGCGGCTTTGACCGCCTGACGGGGGGCGCGGGGGCGGACCGTTTTGTCTTTGTCACCACGGGCCGCGACCGCCTGACCGATTTTGACGCTGCATCCGGCGACCGCATCGACGTGACCGCCTTTGATGTGACGCGCCGCGCTATCACGCTGGACCAGTCGGACGGGACCACGACCCTGCACCTTGGGCCCGAACACAGCATCACCCTGTTGGGGGTCACGCAGCTTACAACAGCCGATCTGATTTGGTAATTCCGGCACACTATGGTCGGAGCGAGAGGATTCGAACCTCCGACCCTCTGGTCCCAAACCAGATGCGCTACCAGACTGCGCTACGCTCCGACGGTCAGTGTGCTGACTAGGCGGCTGATACCCCGCATCGCCGCCCATGTGAAGCGGTTTTCGCGCCCACCCGACAGGAATTATCGATCATGCCCCGCCACAGACCCATGCGGCAACCGTCTGGTCCAGCACATCAGACCGCATCACAGCCCCGGGCCGCAATCCCAGCGCCCCCGCCATGCCACCGTTGATTTCCAGCACATAGGTCACATCCGGCCCGCCATTGATGGTCGTCTCATCCAAGGGCACGGCATTGGCATGAACATGCGTCACCAGCCCCGTCGCATCGGCAAAGATCATGTCCAGCGGGATCAAGGTGTTCTTCATCCAGAACGTTGCCACCCGCGGTGTGGGATAGACAAACAACATGCCCGACGATTTCGGCAACCGCTCGCGGTTCATAAGGCCCTGGGCCCGCTCGGGGTCGCTGTCGGCCACCTCAACGCTGAACCGCATGATGCTGCCACTGTCGCTGCGCAACTCGACCGCGCCCGGACTGCATTCGGCCTGAACCGCCGTGGCATTTAAACCGACGGCCCACAGGATCAGACCTAGCGCCGCACTGAACTTTCCCATGACACCACCTGCACCGCCATACGCCCCCGCTTGCCTTCCGTTATCCGCAGACAAACGGCCTCACCGGCTTGCAGATCAGCAAAACCTGACACCCGCAACACTTCCACATGGATGAACACATCCTCGGGCCGGCCAAAGACATTGGCAAAGCCGAACCCCTTGTCCTTGTCAAACCATTTCACCCGCGCAGGCTCCAACGGCAAGTCGGTCACATCATCGGGCAAACTGCCCTTGTCGTCCTCCGCCAGGACCAGCTGCGCCCCCTCGGGTGGTGCAATGCGCATCACTTCAACCGCTTGAACGCCCCGTGCCGTTTGCTGCACCTTGACTGTGATGCCCGCACCATCCGCAACCGAGCTTTGACCGTAGTTGCGCAGCACATTGGCATGCAGCAGTATGTCGCCCTCGGCCTCATCGCTGACGATGAAACCAAATCCCTTGCCGGGATCGAACCACTTGACACGGCCCTCAATGATGATGGCCGCCTTGTCTTCATCTGTCATCGATTGATCATTCTAAACTTGGTCTCGCCGCGAATTGATGGGGCAAAGCGCGTTCTGGATGCAAGGGGTAACATTACCCAAACCGATCTTTCCTATACCGAGGTATAGGCTACGCATGTCAAACTGCCGATGTCAGGGGTTCAACCGCTCGATTTTCCAAGGCTGATCAATACTTTGGCGCGACCATTTAAAGCGGTCATGCAACCGGAATGCGCCATCCGCCCAGAATTCGATCTCCAAAGGGGTCAATCGGAACCCACCCCAGAACGGTGGACGCTTGGGGCTTGGGCCATGCGATAGCGTCACTTTTGCCACATCTGCCATCAACGCGCCGCGCGACGACAAGGGTTGCGATTGCTGTGACGCCCATGCCCCCAACCGCGATTGCAACGACCGGCTGGCATAGTATTCATCGGCCTGCGGCCCCTCTTCGCGCACCACCGGCCCCCGCACCCGCACCTGCCTGCGCAGGCTTTTCCAATGCATCACAAAGGCGGCCTTGCCGGACGCTTCCAACTCGCGCCCCTTGGCGCTGCCATAGTTGGTGTAAAAGACGAACGCCGCCGCCTCGATCTCCTTCAGCAACACCATCCGCACATTGGGCAACCCATCGGCATCCACCGTCGCCAGTGCAATCGCATTCGGATCGTTGACCTCGCTGGCCTCGGCCTGCCCCAACCAGTCGCGCGCCAGGGCAAACGGATCATCACCCGCAAATATTCCCGTCCGGTCCATCGGTTCCATCTCCCTTGATGCAGGCCGATCAATCGCCTACACGTCTACTTCAACGAACAGGTGGGCGGGGAAGCGCGAATGTCAACGGGACTGATGCAAGGAAAACGCGGGCTGATCATGGGCCTTGCGAACGACAAATCAATCGCATGGGGCATCGCCAAGACGCTGGCCGATCATGGCGCGGAAATGGCGTTCTCCTATCAGGGCGATGCGCTGAAAAAGCGGGTCGAACCGCTGATCGCCTCGATTGGCATGTCCGAAATGCTGGAATGTGACGTGGCCTCCGAACAGTCGATGGACGCCCTGTTTGCCCATCTTCAGGCCCTGTGGGGCCGCATCGACTTTCTGGTCCACGCCATCGGCTTTTCGGACAAGAACGAATTGCGCGGCCGTTACATCGACACCGGACGCGCGAATTTCATGATGACGATGGATATATCGGTCTACTCCTTTACCGCCGTCGCCCGCCGCGCGGCTGCAATGATGAACACAGGCGGCTCCTTGCTGACCCTGACCTATTACGGCGCCGAAAAGGTCATGCCGCATTACAACGTCATGGGCCTTGCCAAGGCGGCGCTGGAAAGCTCGGTCCAGTATATCGCCGAGGATTTGGGCAAAGACGGCATCCGCTGCAACGCCATTTCCGCAGGCCCGATCAAAACCCTTGCGGCCTCCGGCATCGGTGATTTCCGCTATATCATGAAGTGGAACGAGCTGAACTCCCCCCTGCGCCGCAATGTGACCCAAGAGGAGGTCGGCAAAGCCGCGCTTTACCTGCTGTCCGACCTCGGCTCCGGCACCACAGGTGAAATCTTGCACGTCGACGCCGGCTATCACGTCGTCGGCATGAAGGCCGTCGATGCCCCCGATATCGACGTGGTGACGAACCGCCCGCCCAAGCCTGACACAGCATGACCCTCGCGGCCTTCCTTGCGGTCACCGCGCTGTTGACCATGGGGGCGATCAGTCCCGGCCCCGCCGTCTTGATGTCCGCCCGCACCGGCCTGACCGAGGGGTTTCGCACCGGCCTGTTTTTGGCCATGGGCATCGGCCTTGGGGCGGTGTTCTGGGCCGTCATGGCCCTGACAGGCCTCGCCGTCCTGTTCCAGATCGCCCCGACCCTGCTTTGGCTGTTCAAGATTGCAGGTGGCCTCTACCTCGTCTGGATGGGGTGGACCATGTGGCGCCACGCCCCCGACCCGCTGCCGCAATCGGACGGCACACCACCGCGCTCGGCCCTGTCGGCGCTGCGGCTGGGCCTGTTCACCCAACTGTCCAACCCCAAACCGGCGGTCCTGATGTCAGCCATCTTCATCGGCACCGTTCCGCCCGGCACCCCGCTCTGGGTGCTCGCCGCGCTTTTGACCTATCTTTTCGCCGCCGAAACCCTGTGGAACACCGCTGTCGCCCGCATCTTTTCGCTGACGAAAACCCGCACCGCCTATCTTGGTGCCAAAACCCTGATCGACCGCAGCTTTGGTGGCCTCCTCGCCCTGCTGGGGGTCAAGATCGCCGCCACCTGACGCCTTTCATCTGTCCATAAATATCCCGGGGGTGCGGGGGCTGGCCCCCGCTCATCCGCAAAAGGAGCCAACCCATGACCGACCGCCTGCCCCATGAAAAAGGCTTCCATGTCTCTTGGGACCAGATCCACCGTGACGCCCGCGCGCTGGCGTGGCGTCTGGACGGCAAAGGCCCGAATGACGGCGCTTGGCGGGCCGTGGTCGGCATCACACGCGGCGGCCTTGTCCCCGCAATGATCGTGGCGCGCGAATTGGATATCCGGGTGGTCGACACCATTTCGGTCCGATCCTACCACTCCGGCGGCGGTCAGGCCGACCAGCGCTCCGATGCCGTGGTCATCAAATCGCCACAGGCCGACCTGATGGGCGACGGCACCGGCATGTTGATCGTGGATGATCTGGTCGACAGCGGCAAGACGCTGGAACTGGTCCGCCGCCTGTACCCCAAGGCGCATTTCGCCACGGTCTACGCCAAACCCTCCGGCAAACCCATGGTCGACAGCTATATCACCGAGGTCAGCCAGGACACCTGGATCTTCTTTCCATGGGACATGGCCCTGCAATATGTCCAACCCTTCCGCGGTCAGGACTGACGGCCATGCTGACGCCCCTGAACCCCGCCATGGCCGCAACCGACATGCCCCCGGTGATGGAGGCGCGGCGCTGGCTGACAGGTGTCACCTTTCCGCCGGACCGCCCGCTGATCAACGTCAGTCAGGCCGCCCCGGTGGACCTGCCCACCCTTGGCCTGCGTCAGGCGCTGGCCGATGCGGCGCTGAACAATCCCGACGCCCATCTTTATGGCCCGGTGCTGGGCCTGCCTGCGCTGCGCGCAGAAATCGCGGCCCAGTGGTCGGCCGCTTACGGCGGCACCATCACGCCAACCCAGGTCGCCATCACCCAAGGCTGCAATCAGGCGTTCTGCGCCGTGATGTCGACCCTTGCCGGCGCGGGGGACGAGGTGATCCTGCCCACCCCATGGTATTTCAACCACAAAATGTGGCTGGATATGCAAGGCGTGCGCACGGTCGCCTTGCAAACCGGCCCTGACCTCATGCCCGATGCGGCCGCCGCCGCCGCCCTGATCACCGCCAAAACCCGCGCTATCGTGCTGGTGTCGCCCAATAACCCCGGCGGCGTCGAATACCCCGCCACTACGCTGGCAGCCTTTCGCGACCTCGCCCGCGCCCATAATATCGCCCTGATCGTTGATGAGACCTACCGCGATTTCGACTCGCGTTCGGGCCGCCCGCATGACCTGTTCACCGACCCCGACTGGCCCGACACCTTCATCCACCTCTAGTCGTTTTCAAAAACCTACCGCCTGACCGGCCACCGCGTCGGCGCTGTCGTCGCCTCCGAACCCCGCCTGGCGCAGATCGAGAAATTTCTGGACACCGTCGCGATCTGCCCCGGCCAGTTGGGCCAGATCGCGGCGCTGTGGGGGATGCAGAACCTTGGCCAATGGGTCGCGGGCGAACGCGCCGAAATCATGACCCGCCGCGCCGCGATGACCGCCGGGTTCACCGCCCTGCCCGGTTGGACGCTCATGGGCTGCGGCGCCTATTTCGCCTATGTCGCCCATCCCTATGCCATGGCGTCGGATACCTTGTGCAAACGGCTGGTGACCGAGGCGGGCCTTTTGATGCTGCCCGGCACCATGTTCATGCCCGCAGGACTGGGCGGCAGCCAAATCCGCATCGCCTTCGCCAATGTAAACACCAAAGGCATCGCCGAGCTGTTCCGAAGGCTGGGGCATCTCACCCTGTAATCCCGGCTTGACCTGAACGAACCGCCGCTCCAAGGTTCTCCCATAGGATCAACGAGGATTGCGATGACCGACACCATCTATGTCTTTGAAACCCTGCGCGCCGCCGGAACCACCGATGTATTCGACAACGATGGCGGCACCGACTGGATATACCTGAACGACTATTACCCCGCCGTTCCGTTCCATACGGGCCCGCAGATCAGCTTGGCCGTGGGCATCGGCGGGTCCGTCATCGCGGCCAAGGTTTGGGTCTATAACAGCGACTCCACTTTTTACTCGATCAACTTCATCGGCGGGATCGAAAATGTCAGGGGCAGCAGCGGGGACGACAATATCCAAGGCAACAACATTGCCAACACCCTGATCGGGGACGCAACCGACGCGGCAGGCGGCAATGACAGGATCTATGGCAATGGCGGCGATGACATTCTGGCCGGCATCGGCGGCTCCGATGTGCTGTTGGGTGGCGAGGGTCACGACAGGCTCTTTGGCGACACTGACCCCTTCGACAAAGATCAGGGCAATTATGCTCCCGGCGACGACTCATTGTGGGGCGACAACGGCAACGACACGCTCTTTGGTGGCTTTGGCAACAACAGACTGGACGGCGGCGCCGGCAATGACGTGGCCGATTACTCGGGCTTTTTCGATGATTACGGCTATTACAGCTATTCCATCACCGCCAACATGGACACCGGACTGGTGACCGTCACCGAGACGGATCTTTACACCGGTGACAGTTACAGCGTTGTCACCGACACCCTGATCAACATCGAATACCTGATCGGCACCTCGGGCGATGATGCGCTTTCCGGCTTTGATGATGTCACCCTGCCCACCTCCACCTTTGGCCGCCTCATGGGCGGTGCGGGGAATGATGTCCTGACGGGGGGGCGTTTTCTGGACGAACTTTACGGCGGCGCCGGCGACGACATCCTGCTCGACGGCGGCCTGACCGCACCGCCCGGCGGCGGCAATGACGCCCTGCTGGGCGGCACCGGGCAGGACCGCTACTGGGTGACCGACGCGCGGACGGTGGTGTTTGAACTGGCGGGTGGCGGCACCGATCAGGTGATATCGTCCCTGTCCCACACCCTTGGGACGAATGTCGAAAACCTGACGCTGCTCAATGGCTTTGCGGCGGCGGTGTTTGGCACCGGCAACGCTGCGGCCAACCTGATCTTTGGCAACGATCAGGCCAACCAACTGTCCGGCCTGAACGGGTCGGATGCGCTGCTTGGCTTGATCGGCGCCGATACCTTGCGCGGCGGGGCCGATTCGGACAGCCTTTATGGCGGGACCGGCAATGACCGGCTCTATGGCGGGACCGAGGATGACACCCTGTTGGGCGGCGATATGAACGACCTTTTGCAAGGCGGCACCGGGCGTGACCGCCTGACCGGTGGGGCGGGCCGTGACGTCTTTGTCTTTGCCTCGGCTGCCGAGGCCGGAACCGGCACCACCCGCGACACCATCACCGATTTCACCTCGGGCACCGACCGCATTGACCTGTCCAAACTGGCCGCCGGTCAAACCTTCATCGACCAAGCCGCCTTTTCGCGCGTCGCAGGCGAAATCCGCTATGACGAAAAACGTGGCATCCTGATGGGCGATCTGAACGGCGACCGGATTGCCGATTGGCAGATAGATCTGGCAGGCGGCCCTTTGCCCCCCACGGCCGCCGACCTGACCTTGTAACGCCCACCGCTGAGGCCTTGCCCCGCATCTTCATTCTGCTAGACAGTGCGCGACCCAAAGCTCAGGCGTACCCATGACCAATCCACCGACCGACGACGACCAGATCAAAAAAAAGCGGGCCTCCCGCACCCAGACCTCTATGTTGGTCTGGGTCCTGATGGCCATGCTGATCACCGGTCTGGGCGGCTTTGGCATCACCAACTTTGGCAATTCGGTCAATTCCATCGGCGCGGTCGGTGACAAACCGATCGACGTCAACACCTATGCCCGCGCCCTGCGCAGCCAGATCAATGCCCTGTCGCGCCAATTCGGCCAACAGCTGTCGCTGAACGAGGCGCGAATCTTTGGCCTTGATACCCAGGTTCTGAATGGCCTGATCGCCAATGCCGCCTTGGACAACGAGGCAGCCCGCCTTGGCCTGTCGGTCGGTGACCTTACCGTTGCCACCCGCGTCGCCAATGATCAGGCGTTTCAGGATGTGACAGGCAAGTTCAGTGCCACCACCTATAAACAGTCGCTGGACCTCGCCAACATATCGACCAAGGAATACGAGGCTGGCCTGCGCGCCGACATCGCCCGCACCGTGTTGCAGGCCGCCATTGTGGGGGGCATCGCTGCCCCCGACGCCATGACCGATACGCTGGCCGCCTACAGCGGCGAACAGCGCGGCTTTTCAGTGCTGCAAATGACCGAAGCCACCCTGCCCGCCCCGCTGCCCGCCGCGACCGATGCCGAATTGCAAACCTATTACACCGCCAATATCGCCACCTTTACCCGGCCCGAGGCCAAACGCATCACCTATGCCGCCCTGTTGCCGGAAACCCTTGCCCCCGCCCAAATCGTCGATGATGCCGCCGTGCAGGCGCTTTATACCGAACGGCTGGACCAATATGTCGTGCCGGAAAAGCGACTGGTGGAACGGCTGGTCTATCCGTCCGATGCGGATGCCACAGCCGCAAAGGCCCGCCTTGACGCCGGCGCGACGTTTGAGGCGCTGGTGGCCGAACGCGGGCTGGAACTGGCCGATATCGACCTTGGCGATGTGTCAAAGGCCGATCTGGGCTCTGCGGGCGACGCGGTCTTTGCCCTGACAGGCCCGGCTGTGACAGGCCCGCTGCCCTCCGACCTTGGGCCTGCGCTGTTTCGCATGAACGCCATTCTGGCGGCGCAAAACACCACGCTGGACCAGGTCCGCGCCGATCTGGTGCTGGAACTGCAAACCACCGCTGCCGTGAACGCGATTGCCGATCAGGCCAATGCGATTGACGACGCCCTCGCCGGTGGCGCCACGCTTGAGGATCTGGTCAAGGATTTCGGCATGACCCTGACCACCATTGATTACGTGGCAGGTGACGCCGACAACGCCGCCATCGCACAGGATGCCACCTTTGCGGCAGCGGCGGATGCCGTGCAAACCGGCGACTTTGCACAGGCCCTGATGCTGGCGGATGATGGTCTGGCCGCGCTGCGGCTGGACAGCATGGTGCCGCCCACCCCCCTGCCCTTTGATCAGGTGCGCGACAAGGTGGCCGCCGCCCAACGCGCCGAAACCCTTGCCGCTGCCCTGACCGCACAGGCCACAGCGGCGCAAACCGCAGTGACGGCCGGTGCCACCTTGGCCCAACAGGGCCCTGCGATCATCGTGACCGCCACGACCCGCGACGGCACCCCCGAGGGGACCACCCCAGACGTCCTGTCCGCCGCCTTTACCATGGCCGTGGGCGAGGTGCGCCTGATCGACACCCCCGGTTTCACCGGTCTGGTGCAACTGGACAGCATCCTGCCCGTCGATCCCGCCTCTGACGCGGCCAAGGCGGCGCGCGAGGCGATTGTGGCGCAGGCCAAACAGTCCGTGGCGCAAGACAGCTATGATCTTTTCACCGCCGCCATGACCACCCAAGGCGGCCTGACGATTGACCAGTCGGTCATCGCCTCGGTTCAGGCCCAGATGAACTGATGACGATCACCCCCACGTTCGAAGATTTCGCCAAGGATTTTGACGCGGGCCGCAATGCCCTTGTCTTTGCCCGCCTTGCCGCCGATCTGGATACGCCCGTCTCCCTGATGGCCAAACTGGGCGAGGCGCGGACCGATACATTCATGCTGGAATCGGTGACCGGCGGCGAGGTGCGGGGCCGCTATTCCATCGTTGGCATGAAACCCGATCTGGTCTGGCAATGCCACGGCACCACCAGCCGGATCAACCGTCAAGCCCGCTTTGACGCGACCGCCTTTGCCGACCAGCCCGGTGCGCCGCTGGACAACCTGCGCGCCCTGATCGCGGAATGTCGGATCGACCTGCCCGAGGGGCTGCCCGCTGTGGCCGCCGGTCTGTTCGGCTATCTGGGTTATGACATGATCCGCCTTGTCGAAAACCTGCCCGATGTGAACCCCGATCCCCTGGGGCTGCCCGATGCGGTGCTGCTGCGCCCGTCGGTCGTGGCGGTGCTGGACGGGGTCAAGGGCGAGGTGACATTGGTGGCCCCGGCATGGGCCACCTCGGGCCTGTCGGCCCGCGCCGCCTATGCCCAAGCTGCCGAACGGGTGATGGATGCGCTGCGCGACCTTGACCGCTCGCCCCCCGCCCAACGTGATCTGGGCGACGCCGCCCCGGTAGGTCAGGCCACGTCGAATTTTTCGCATGACGGCTACAAGGCTGCTGTCAACAAAGCCAAAGACTACATCCGCGCCGGTGACATCTTTCAGGTTGTCCCCTCGCAACGCTGGCAGCAGTCCTTTACCCTGCCGCCCTTTGCGTTTTACCGCAGCCTGCGGCGCACCAACCCGTCGCCCTTCATGTTCTTTTTCAACTTTGGCCCGTTTCAGGTGATCGGCGCCTCCCCCGAGATTTTGGTCCGCCTGCGTGATGGTCAGGTCACCGTCCGCCCCATCGCCGGCACCCGCAAACGCGGCGCTACACCCGAGGAGGACCGCGCGCTGGAGGCGGACCTGCTGGCCGACCAGAAAGAACTGGCCGAACATCTGATGCTGCTGGACCTTGGCCGCAACGACGTGGGCCGCGTGGCGAAACTGGGAACGGTCCACCCGACCGAACAGTTCATCGTCGAACGCTATTCGCATGTCATGCATATCGTGTCGAACGTGGTGGGCGAAATTGCCGACGGGCAGGACGCCCTGTCGGCCCTGCTGGCCGGTATGCCCGCAGGCACGGTGTCCGGTGCGCCCAAGGTCCGCGCCATGGAAATCATCGACGAGCTGGAACCCGAAAAGCGCGGCGTTTATGGCGGCGGTGTCGGCTATTTCGCCTGCAATGGCGAGATGGATTTTTGCATCGCCCTGCGCACTGCGGTGTTGAAGGATGAGACGCTGTATATTCAGGCCGGTGGCGGCGTGGTCTATGACAGCGACCCCGAGGCCGAATACCAGGAAACCGTCAACAAATCCAAGGCGCTGCGCCGTGCAGCCGAGGATGCAGGCACCTTTGCCCGGCGCGGCAATTTCTGACCCAGATGGGCAAACCGCCTTCCCCACCAGGGGGAAGGCGAACTGCCCATCCTACAAGGCGGACACCCTGCGCTGATGACAGGCCGGGACGTTTAACGCCCCATTACCGCCGTCACCGGGGCCAGCGACACTGTCGCTGCACGCCCCTCGACCGTCCATTCCAGAATGGCGGCCACCGTGTCGGCCCGCGTGTCGCCGATCACCACCACCGCGCCCTCTTGGGCCGCCTTGAAGGCGGCACGGTCCAGATAGCGGCGAATGGTCTGCTTGCTTTCGCCCTCTGCGTCCAGACGGCGAAAGACGACCGCCGCAGGCACACCCTCGCGCCGTGCGATCTGATCCGCCGCGTTCAGCCCGCGGTCATAGGTGACCAATCCGCGCCCCTCACCCTTGATCACCGGCAGCACCAGTGTCGCCAGCGGGCGCTGGTCCTGAAACCCGCCGACATCCTGATCCATCACGGCCACGCTTTGCGGCAGGATGCTGGACAGGGTGGCAAAGGTCGTCTCCAGATCGCTGGCCTGCGCCCCGGGCGGGATGCCATTGGCCAGCGTCAGCACCTCTTGCCCGGCTGCACGAAAGACCTCGGACGCCGCCTTGGCATCGGTTGCCAAGGGATCCACCACAAAGCTGACCGCAAAGGGCAGCTTGGCCAGATCGGCGCGCGCCATCCCGGCTGATCCGACATCATGCAGCAGAATGACGAACAGCGGCTTGCCCTCGGGGGTAAAGTCACGGGCGAACTGCACGATTGGCGGCGCAGCGCGGGCCACCTCGGCCGTCATCTTTGGGGCGGTATCGGCACCAACCTGCGGCAGCTTGCCCGTGGTCACGCCCGGCACTGCCTTGCCCTCGACCGTGGTGGGCAGCTTGTCTTGCAGCGGTTTGACGGCGGGCAAGGTGGCGAGTTTGCTGGGGGCTGGCGCAGATTCGGGCGCAGGTTCGGGCAAGGGACCGGGCCCCACGGCCGCAACCTCGGGGTCGGCCACTGGGGCAATCTGCGGCAGGCGCGACGGTTCGGCCTGCCCCTGCGGCTGGCCCGGCACCAGCAGCGCATCCTTGGGCGCATCGGGCGCCAGCGGTGCCGCCTCAACCAGGGCAGGCGCCGCATCCGCCGCGGGCACGGTCAGCGCCTGATCAAGGCCGGTCAACGACGGCGCCGCCTCGGCCAGACCCGGGGCGGATTGGTCGGGCTGCACGACCTCGACCTGCCCAGGCAGTTGCGGCGCCTCAACCTCGGCCACAGGCGGCGTCGCGGCCTGATCGGCGGCCAATGCCGCCTCTTGTTTGCTGCGTTCGGCAGCAGCCTCGTCCGCCGCGCCCTTATCAGCCGCAGCTTTATCAGCCGCAGCCTTGTCAGCCGCCAACTTGTCAGCCGCCACCTTGTCAGCCGCCACCCTGTCAGCCGCCGCCTTGTCGGCCGCCACCTTGTCAGCCGCCACCTGATCCGCCGCCACCTTGTCGGCTGCGGCCTGATCCGCCGCGCTGTCACTGGCGGGCAACGCGGTCGCAACCTCGACCGGCACCTGCTCTGGCCCCGCCACCGGGGCGGCCAGTTGCGATGCCACAACCAACCCACCGCCTGCCACAACCACGCCCCACAGCGCTCCGGTCACAAATCCACGCGCCATTGCTGCCCCCGTTCCAAATTCTGCCCCATGCGACCCTTTGCTGCGCGCCCATTTTACTTGACGCCCCAAGGCCTTCCTGCCCATGTATAACCCGGACTTGAACCCGCTTCACCCCCCTTCCTTAACGGCACTGCCCCAAAGGCCAGAATATGCTGCTTCTGATCGACAACTACGACAGCTTTACCTACAACCTTGTGCATTACCTTGGCGAACTTGGCGCCGATGTGCGGGTCCTGCGCAATGACGCGTTGGATGTGCAGGCCGCCATGGCGCTGAACCCCTCGGCCATCGTGCTGTCACCGGGGCCCTGCGACCCGGATCAGGCGGGCATCTGCCTGCCCCTGACCCTTGCGGCCGCGCAGGCGAACATCCCCCTGCTGGGCGTCTGCCTTGGCCATCAGACCATCGGTCAGGCCTTTGGTGGCCGCGTCGTACGCTGCCACGAGATTGTCCACGGCAAGATGGGCCAGATGCACCATGCCGGCCAAGGTGTGTTCCACGGCCTGCCCTCGCCCTTTGCCGCCACCCGCTATCACTCGCTGATCGTCGAACGCGCGACCCTGCCGCCCGAGTTGGAGGTGACGGCATGGCTGGCCGATGGCACCATCATGGGCCTGCGCCACAAAACCAAACCCATCGAGGGCGTCCAGTTCCACCCCGAATCCATCGCCTCCGAACATGGCCACCAACTGCTGCAAAACTTCCTCACCCTCGCCTCGGTGCCGGCATGAGCGATACCCTGCGCGCCCTGATCGGCCTTGCCTGCGACCGCCCCCTGACGCGGGCCGAGGCGGAAAGCGCCTTTGAAACCCTGTTCGAAGGGGCGGCGACCCCGGCCCAGATGGGCGGCCTGTTGATGGCGCTGCGCACACGCGGCGAAACGGTGGACGAATTTGCCGCCGCCGCCACCGTGATGCGCGCCAAATGCCATGCCGTGGCCGCGCCCGTGGGGGCCATGGACATCGTCGGCACCGGCGGCGACGGCAAAGGCACGCTGAACATCTCGACCGCGACAGCCTTTGTCGTGGCGGGGGCCGGGGTGACCGTGGCCAAACACGGCAATCGCAACCTGTCGTCCAAATCGGGCGCTGCCGATGCGCTGACCGAACTGGGCCTGAACGTCATGATCGGCCCCGAGGTTGTGGAACGCTGCATCCAGCAGGCTGGCATCGGCTTCATGATGGCGCCCATGCACCACCCCGCCATGCGCCATGTCGGCCCCGTGCGGGCAGAACTGGGCACGCGGACCATTTTCAACATCCTTGGCCCGCTGACCAACCCCGCAGGCGTCAAACGTCAGCTGACCGGGGCGTTTTCGCAACATCTGATCCGCCCCATGGCCGAAACCCTGCGCGCGCTGGGGTCGGACAAGGCTTGGCTGGTCCATGGCAGCGACGGCACGGACGAGCTGTCGATTGCCGGCACCTCTGCCGTGGCCGCGCTGGAAAACGGCGACATCTACGAGTTTACTGTCCACCCCGAGGATGCAGGCCTGCCCGTCCACCCGTTCGAGGCGATCCTTGGCGGCACCCCGGCCCATAATGCCGCCGCCTTTCGTGCGCTGCTGGAGGGCGAAACCGGGGCTTACCGCGACGCCGTCCTGTTGAACGCCGCCGCGGCCCTGATGGTCGCCGACCGCGCCCAGACGCTGCAAGAGGGGGCCGAATTGGCGCGCGAGGCAATTGATAGCGGGGCCGCCGCCGCCAAACTGAACGCCCTGCAACGCCTGACCCACGCCTGACCCCTCAGGGCGGGCCA
>JANNAF010000211.1:0-5038 GCA_031384005.1 Rhodobacterales bacterium
GCCATGACTTCGCCTTCGCGCGCATCAGAAGGTGCGGTGCGGAAGAACAGGCCGTCGTCCTCAGCGGTCGACAGCGCGGGCGAGGTGGCCGACGGCGACACCATAACCATGCCATTCGGACGCGCCACGTTTTGCAGCACAGCGCCGGTCACACCCGAGCAGTCGCCGCCGATGATGCCCTTGACGCCATCCGACGTCACCATCTTTTCGGCAGCCGTGGTGGCCGCAGCCGAATCGACGCAAGTCGAGTCGCCGCGCACCGGCACAAAGTTCCAGCCGTTCAGCGCCTTGCCCGATGCGTTCACTTCGGCCATTGCAGCTTCGGCGGCATTGGCCATATGGCCGGTCAGCGATTCAATCGGGCCGGTGAAGCCGATCAGAATCCCCAGTTTGACGTCTTCTGCAGTGGCAGCACCGGCCATCAGGGCGGTTGCAGCGGTTGCAAGCAATAGTTTTTTCATTGTTATCTCCCATAACGGACCTTAATCCTGTCGCGAACCTAGAGGGAGTTTCGCCAAAAGAAAAGCGGTTTGGCGACCCGTGGTCAGGCGATATCGTCACGTTTCGCCGGAATTGCCCCCGAATTGACCCCAATCTTGATCCGATCTGGCCCCGTAACGTCATGGCATCGATGCTGCACCGCGGCGGATATTTGGGCCAAGGACTTGACGTTGCCCCCGCCAATCGCCACGTCTGTGCTAACGAAACGGTCCTATGAGGAACCAAAATGCGTATCCGTGCTGGCTCTGTGTTGGCTTGCGCCCTGTCTGTGACGATGTTTGCTGCCCCGGCTATGGCCGAGGGGCTGTTTGGTGCCATCGCCTTCTCGCCGTCGACTGGCCAGTATGGCTGGGCCAAGAACCAATCCGCCCAAGATGGCGCTTCGATCGAGGCGGTGTCAGGCTGTGGCGTTGATGACTGCGAAGCCGTGGTGACATTCCCGAACTGCGCCGCCATGTCGGTGGGCGACGGTTACGGCATGGGGTTTTCCAAAGCAAAATCCGTCGGTGACGCCGAAGTGGCCGCCTTGGCCAAATGCGACGAATTCACCACCAACTGCATCGTGTCGGCTTCGGTCTGCAACGACGAGTGACCGCGGTCCGACAGGTCAGATCGACAGTCGCGCCATCGGAATCGGGGCAGGGGCGCCTTGGGTGCCCCGCTCGCGGTATGGGGTGGTGTTGTAATGGCTGCGGTAGCATTTCGAAAAATGCGACGGGCTGGCAAATCCGCAGGCCAGGGCCACGTTGATCACTGACATATCGGTCTGCATCAAGAGGTTGCGCGCCTTTTGCAGACGCAGTTCCATGTAATACCGCTTGGGGCTGCGGTTCAGGTAACGCCGAAACAACCGTTCCAGTTGGCGGGTCGACATGCCGACCTCTTCGGCCAGTTCCGCGGGCGACATCGGGTCCTCGATATTGCCCTCCATCATCTGGATCACTTGGCTGAGCTTGGGGTGACGCACGCCAATCCGGGTCGGGATCGACAGGCGCTGGGTGTCTTGATCGGTGCGCGGAGTGGACTAGATCAACTGATCGGCCACCGTGTTGGCGACATCCTCACCGTGGCCCGCTGCTATGACCTTGAGCATCAAATCCAGCGACGACGTGCCGCCCGCCGTCGACCAGCGGTTGCCATCCATGACAAAAACCGACTTGGTCAGATCGACATCGTCAAACTCCTCCAGGAATCCGTCCTGATTTTCCCAGTGAATCGTCGCCTTTTTGCCGTCCAGCAGGCCCGCCTTGGCCAGCGCATAGGACCCGGTGCACAGGCCCGCAATGGTCACCCCGCGCCGCGACTCGCGCCGCAGCCAGTTCAGCACGGGCTTGGTGGTGGACTTTTGCACATCGATACCGCCGCAGACCAAGAGCGTGTCATCACGGTCAATCTCGTCCAGCCCCATGTCCAGTTTGAACGAGGCGCCGTTGGAACAGGTGGCATATTGCCCCCCCTCGCCCGCCAGCGCCCAAGAGTAGATCGGTTGCCCCACCACCCGGTTGGCGATGCGCAGCGGTTCGACCGCAGAGGCAAAGGACAGCATGGTAAAGCGGTCCAGTAGCAAAAAGATGAAACGGCGCGGCGCCTCGGCTTGGGCGGTTTGCGTGGCTTTTTGAAGGGTAGTTGCCATGTTGCGACCTGCAATGTCGGTATTGGCGCTTGGATAGGGTGATTGTGGCGGGGCCGCAAGGCCAATCGGCGGCTTTCGCTCTTTGCAAGGCAGATGGATTTCCTTATACGGCCTGCGACACTGTGAAGACGCAAGGATATTGCCATGACTAAGGCCCTGACTGAGGCTTGGACCAAATCGGATTGGCGCGCCAAACCCCGCGTGCAGATGCCCGATTATCCCGACCAAACCGCCCTGAACGCGGTCGAGGCGCAATTGGCCAAATATCCGCCCCTGGTCTTTGCCGGTGAGGCGCGGACGCTGAAAAAGCAGCTGGCTTTGGCCGCTGAGGGTAAGGCATTTGTCCTGCAAGGCGGCGACTGCGCCGAAAGCTTTGCCGAGTTTTCGGCCGACAACATCCGCGACACCTTCCGTGTCATGCTGCAAATGGCGGTCGTGCTGACCTATGGCGCCAAGGTGCCGGTGGTCAAGATTGGCCGCATGGCAGGCCAGTTCGCCAAGCCGCGTTCCACCGGGACCGAGGTGATCGGTGGCGTCGAACTGCCGTCCTACCGCGGCGACATCATCAACGGTTTCGACTTTACCGCCGCTGACCGTATTCCCGACCCGTCGCGGATGCTGCAGGCCTATACCCAGGCCGCGGCCAGCCTGAACCTGCTGCGCGCGTTCTCAACGGGTGGTTTTGCCGACATTCACCGCGTCCATTCGTGGACGCTGGGCTTTGCCGAACATGACAAGGCCGAACGCTACCGCGAACTGTCCAACCGCATCGCGGATGCGCTGGATTTCATGACGGCCGCCGGGGTCAACCGCGACACTGCCCACACCCTGTCCACGGTTGAGTTCTACACCAGCCACGAGGCGCTGTTGTTGGAATACGAAGAGGCGCTGTGCCGGATTGACAGCCTGACCGGCCAGCCCGTCGCAGGGTCGGGTCACATGATCTGGATCGGCGACCGCACCCGTCAGCCCGACGGCGCGCATGTCGAGTTCTGCCGTGGCGTGCTGAACCCGATCGGCCTGAAATGCGGGCCGACCACGACGGCCGAGGATCTGAAGGTGCTGATGGCCAAGCTGAACCCGCAAAACGAACCGGGCCGCCTGACCCTGATCGCGCGCTTTGGTGCGGGCAAGGTCGGTGACCACCTGCCGCGCCTGATCCAGGCCGTGCAGGCCGAGGGGGCATCGGTGCTGTGGTCTTGTGACGCCATGCATGGCAACACGATCAAGGCGGCCTCGGGCTATAAAACCCGGCCCTTCGAATCGGTGCTGCGTGAGGTGCGTGAGTTCTTTGGCATCCACAAGGCCGAGGGCACCATCCCGGGCGGGGTGCATTTCGAGATGACTGGCAAGGATGTGACCGAATGTACCGGTGGCCTGCGCGCCGTGTCGGATGAAGATCTGTCAGACCGCTATCACACCGCCTGCGACCCGCGTCTGAACGCGTCGCAGTCGTTGGAGCTGGCGTTTCTGGTCGCCGAAGAACTGACCGCGCGCCGCATCGAAAACCGCCGCATCGCCCTGTAATTCCCGGCGGTAAAGATGGGCAAACCGCCTTTCCCCACGGGGAAAGGCGAACTGCCCATCCAACAAGGTGTCAGTCGCGCGAATGAACCAGCCGCAGGTTCGGCTTGCCGCGCGGCGGGCGCGGGACGCCGTGCAAAAAGGCGGTTGTGCCCTCGGCCATGCCGGGGGCATCGGCCACGCGGCGATCCTCGGCGGTGCGAACCTGTTCGCGGCGCGGTCCGGTCCCGCGTTCGATCTTTTCGCCCAGTATGCCGGCGATCGCAAAACGGCGCGGGGCGCGACCCAGCGCGCCATGGATCGCCAGACACCCCAGCGCCAGATCCGTGTCACCCCGGTTCGCCGTCAGCGGCAGCAACAGCATCCGCGCCTCAAGCGCAGGCCGGCCAATGCCGCGTTCGCCCTCGAGCCAGATTTCCAGCGTACCAGGGCCGGCAAAGACCGATTCCAGCGCCTCGGCCATACGGATGCGGGCCTGCGGTTCGATCAGCGACGACACCGGCATGCCCCGCACATCCATGCCCATCAGATCGTGCAACTGCATCCCCGCCAGCCGGAACCGGGCAATTCCGGGGGCGACACGTTCCAGCATGAAGGTATTTTCCAACGCGCCAGCAATGCCGCGCGGATCAATCGCATCGCGGCGCGGCAGTTCTGACCCCTGACGCAACCCCTCCCAATAGGCGCGCACTTCGGCCAGCATCGCAAAGCGGTTCACCTCGGCCCCGTCATCAAACGACCCGCCGCGTCCGCCTTTGCCAAAATAAGCCATACCATCACTCCTTATGTCAGGGCAGCGTGGCCCGTCACGAACGCGTTGTTGCGGGCCCGGGCCTCTGATAGCCTGTCCCAAGTTCTCGGTTAACACTGTCGCAAGATGTATTACCGATGTCTTAACATAGCGTATTTGGTTGGGATTTGGCGGACAATCTTGACAAATGGTAAACATCTGCACGTCAGGGTTGTGCAGCGGGAGGGCGAATGACGATATCGATGACCGGCTTTGCGGCACGCAAGGGGCAGGGGGCGGGCCATTCCTGGGCCTGGGATATGCGGTCGGTCAATGGCAAGGGGCTGGATCTGCGCCTGCGGGTGCCGGATTGGATCGACGGGCTGGAACTGGCGCTGCGCGGCGACCTGACGCGGGCCTTGCAGCGCGGAAATGTGTCGCTGTCGCTGAAGGTGGCGCGTGACGGGTTGTCGGATGGGGTCGAGGGGGTGCGCGTCAACCCCGCAGCCCTGAACGCCGTGCTGGCCGCCCTGTCGGTGGTCGAGGAGGCGGCGATGGCGCAGGGCATGACGCTGCGCCAGGCCTCGGCGGCCGATGTGTTGGCGGTGCGCGGGGTACTGGACCAGTCGGCGGCCGACATTGACACAGGG
>JANNAF010000218.1:0-5927 GCA_031384005.1 Rhodobacterales bacterium
CCGCAGGCCGCCTTGTGCGCGCGGCGCATCTGTTTGCCAAAATTGGCGGCGACCGTGACAACCTTGCCCGAGCTCAGAACAACGGCGGATATGTCAATCGCATTGCCCAAGCCATGTTCACTGACCCGCGCGCCCCGCACATTGTTGCGGGTGCGGCAGACATAGCTGGCCGCCACGTTCAGTTGCACGACCTGATTGCCAAAGGCAGGCTGCAAACCGTCATCAATCCATGTGGCCAGTGCGGCGGCGGCGTCACAGTTGATCGTGGCAGGCGGGTTCAGCCGCACCCCATTCACCGAGGTGACCTGCACCGGATCCTTGATGCCGCACCCCTTGGTCCGCGCGGTGATCGCGGCCAGTTCGGTGCCCTTGATTGCGTTGTTGCGGCAAACCGACCCTTTGCGGCTGGCCTTGGGTTGGGCCGGCTGGGCAGGCTGGGTGGGTTCGGCGGTTTGGTCAGGTCGCGCCATTGGACGGACCGCCGGTGGGCGGATAGCGGGGGGATTTGCGAGCGGGTTGACCGTTTCGGTCTGGGATGGGCGCGGCAGCGGGCGGACCGACAGGGTCGGCGCCTCGGCGGCGATGGGGCCAGCGGTCATGGCAAGCAGCACCAAGGCCGCAAGCCGCGCCTTCATTGGTCCGTCTTGGCTGCGGCCACCCGGCCAAAATCGGGGGCCGACGTGTCCTGACCCGCCTCGATGATGCCGCGGCGAATGGCGCGGGTGCGGGTGAAATAGTCGTGCAGCAAATCGCCGTCCCCCATGCGGATGGCGCGTTGCAGCACAAACAGCTCTTCGGTAAAGCGGCCCAGAACGTCCAGAACCGCATCCTTGTTGGTCAAAAACACGTCGCGCCACATGGTCGGGTCCGACGCCGCGATCCGGGTGAAATCGCGAAATCCGGTGGCGGAATACTGAATGACCTCGGAGTTGGACACCTGCGCCAGATGGTCGGCCACACCCACCATGGTATAGGCGATGAGGTGCGGCGTGTGGCTGACCACGGCCAAAACCAGATCATGGTGTTCGGCGTCCATTGTATCGACGCGGGCGCCCATCGCCTCCAACAAGGTGCGCAACCGGGCGATCTGGTCTGCATCCGTGTCGGGCAGCGGGGTCAACAGCCACCAGCGGTTTTGAAACAGCGTGGCGAAACCGGACCTTGGGCCCGAATATTCGGTGCCCGCCATCGGGTGTCCGGGGATAAATGTGACGCCTGCAGGCAGGCAGGGGGCGACGGCGGCAATGACGGCCTGTTTGACCGACCCCACATCGGTGACCGTAGCCCCCGGTGCCAGATGCGGCGCAATTTCGGCGGCAATCGCGGCCATGGCCCCGACCGGCACCGCCAGAACCACCAGATCAGCGCCCTGCACAGCCTCGGCTGCCGTGGCGCAAACCCGGTCACACAGGCCGATCTGCAGGGCCACGGCCCGGGTTTCTGCGGATTTGGCATGGCCGACAATCTCGCCTGCCAACCCTTGGGCCCGCATGGCATGGGCCATGGACGAGGCGATCAGGCCAAGCCCGATCAGGGCAACGCGGGCATAGACCTGGGTCATTTCACGCCTTTGAACTGGGCGATGGCATGGGCCACCCGACGGCAGGACGATTCGTCACCAATCGTGATGCGCAGGCAATGCGGCAGTTTGTAGCCGGCCACCCGCCGCACGATCAGACCCTGATTTTGCAAAAAGGTGTCACAGTCCTCGGCCTCCTCTTTGGAGGAGAAGCGGGCAAGGATGAAATTGGTCATCGAAGTGTCAGACGGGATGCCCAGTTCCGCCAGCGCCAGCGCCAGCCAGTGCCGCATCCGCGAATTGTCGGCCCGGCAGCGCGCCACGTGGTCCTGATCGCGGACCGCAGCCTCGGCCACGTCCAGCGCGGTGTTGGACAGGTTGAACGGCCCACGCAGGCGGTTCAGCACATCGATGATGTCCTTGGGGCCATAACCCCAGCCGACCCGCAACCCGCCAAGGCCATAAATCTTGGAAAAGGTCCGCGTCATCACGATGTTGCTGCGCGCCTCGATCATCGCCAGACCGCCGTCAAAGGCGTCGACATATTCGGCATAGGCACCGTCCAGCACCAAAATGGCCTGTGGCGGCATGCCGTCGGCCAGCCTTGCCACCTCGGCGGCCGAAATCATCGTGCCGGTCGGGTTGTTGGGATTGGCGATGAACACCAACTTGGTGCGCCGGTTGCAGGCGCGCAAAATGGCATCGACATCGGTGGTGCGGTCGCGTTCTGCCACCTCGACCGGGGTGGCCCCCACGGCAAGGGTCGAGATGCGGTACATCAAGAACCCATGTTCGGTGAACACCACCTCATCCTTGGGGCCAGCATAGGCTTGGCATAGAAAGGTGATGATCTCATCCGAACCCACACCACAGATCACCCGGGCAGCGTCCAGCCCATGCACCTCGGCAATCGCGGTGCGCAGCGGCAGATGGTCGGTCGAGGGGTAGCGGTGGATCTGATGCACCGACCGCTGAAACGCCTCTTTCGCCTTGCCCGAGGGGCCAAACGGGTTCTCGTTCGATGAAAGTTTGACCACATTCGCCACGCCCGCCACCGCAGCCTTGCCGCCCTCATAAAGGGCGATGTCCATAATACCGGGCTGGGGGCGGATCGCGTCGTTCATCAGATGGCCTTTCGTTGCCAAGGTTTTAGCGGGGCCACCGGATGTTGGCCAGCAGCTTTTGGACCGCAGTCAGTACTTGTCGGCCTTGGACGTCAGATAGTCCATCAGCGCCATAAGCACACCCGATGCGACGAAAGTCAGATGGATGATCACCAGCCAAAACAACCGCCGATCCATCTGGGCATCGGTCATCTCTTCGATGCTCATGAACCATTTTAGCAGATCAATCGCGGAAATCGCCACGATCGAGGCAATCAGCTTCATCTTCAGGCCCGAAAAGTCGACCTTGCCCATCCAGTCGGGGCGGTCAGCGCCCGCGTCAAAGTCGAACTTGGAGACAAAGTTTTCATAGCCCGAAAACAGCACGATCAACAACAGATTGCCCGCCAGCGTCAGGTCGATCAGCGTCAGGACCACCAGAATGGCATCCTCGCTTTTCATCGTCATGACCTGGGGCAGGTAATAGAACAACTCGCGCATGAAAATCACGGCAAGGATGCCCAACGCCACGACCAGCCCCAGATACATCGGAGCCATCAACCAGCGCGATGCGAACAAAACCCTTTCCAGATTGTGTTCGATTTTGTTGTGTTCGGTCATGATCAAACCCGTGATTTTGAAATGAAAAGGCCCGCCAAAACGGCGGGCCCCCAGCTGCCTTTGGGGGCAGTAATCAGTTCTTGGCGTAATATTCGACGACCAGGTTCGGTTCCATCTGAACCGGATAGGGCACGTCCGCCAGACCGGGGGTGCGCACGAATTTCACCACCAGCTTGGAATGGTCTGCCTCGATGTAATCGGGGACGTCACGTTCGGCCAATTGGGTGGCTTCCAGAATGGCGGCCATCTGCTTGGACTTTTGACGGACCTCGATGATGTCGCCTTCCTTGACGCGGTAGGAGGCGATGTTGACGCGTGCACCATTCACGGTGACGTGGCCGTGGTTCACGAACTGACGGGCGGCAAACACGGTCGGCACCAGCTTGGCGCGGTACACGACGGCGTCCAGACGACGCTCCAGCAGGCCAACCAGCGCCTCACCGGTATCGCCACGCTGGCGCTCGGCATCGGCATAGATCTTGCGGAACTGCTTTTCGGTCAGGTCGCCGTAGTAACCCTTCAGCTTTTGCTTGGCGCGCAGCTGGGTGCCGAAATCGGACAGTTTGTTCTTGCGACGCTGGCCGTGCTGGCCGGGGCCGTATTCACGCTTGTTCACCGGGGACTTGGGACGGCCCCAGATGTTTTCGCCCATGCGGCGGTCGATCTTGTACTTGGCAGACGTGCGTTTTGTCACGGCTGATCTCCTTCTGACTTACAAAAGGGCGTTGTCCTTTTCCGGCGAACCGGCGACAGGCTTCCCCTTGCGGGGCCCACCAACACCAATGAAAAGCCCCGGAGCAGATGTCCGGGACAGATCGCGGCTTATACAGGGCAGACGGGCCGAGTCAACGCACCAAATGGCTGCCAGATCGGACCGCCATGTCATGCCGCAGGATCGCCGCCTCAGAGGCGGACAAGTTGCGGCGGGCATAGTCGCCATAGGTGTGGGGGTTGACGTCAAGCCCGGGAAACAGGTCCAGCAAACCGTTGCGCTGGCTGGCCTCGATCGTATCCAGCGCGGCATTGGCAGGGTGGAAACTTTCGGTTTCCAGACCGTTGGCCCAGATCACGTTGTGCTGGCGCAGCAGGATGTGAATATAAGTGACCTCGCGCAGGGTATGGTCAACCGTGATCGTGGTGTCGTTGATCAGGTGTTCAGCCGCCACCAGAACCTCGGGCGCGTTGAACAGCGCGCGGGCGGCGGCGCCCAGCACCAGCATGCGGTGCTGCGGGCTGACCAGCAGGTCAACGTCGGGGCGGTCCTGTCCCATTGCGCCTGCGCGAAACCGGATGGGCCGCAGATGCGGCATGGCGTGCAGACGCGCGCCGGTCATGCGGCGATGCCCGGTCCACAAAACCTCTTGCGCGCCGTTGTCGCGGGTCAGGATGCGTTCACCCTGTTGCAGGGTCTGGATAAGACGTGGCCCCTGTGGCGTCAGGATTCGGGTGTCAGGTGTGAAACAGATCACCCCGCCCGCCACCCGAGCGCCAGCAGCAACGGGTGTGCGGTCAATGGCGGTGCGCACCACCCACAGATCCTGTTCCGCTGGCGGCAGATCGCCAATGAACATGACCAACAGCGCCCCGGTGCCCTGCACCGTGATCAGTGTGACGGGATAGGTCTGGTGGCCATCCGTCACGGTAAAGGATTGGTCAGGCAGATCAGGTTCCAGATCGGGATCCTTGTCCGCCTTGTCATCGGTCACAACTGCGCCGATCAACCGCCGCACCATGCGTGCAGCCCGTTTGCGTAGGTCCGCCCCACCCTCGGCCTCATTCAGAATCAAGACGCCTTGCGGGCCATCGACCCGCACAGGTGCGCCCGACCAGCGCCACGAGGCGCCGACGGTCAGGATATCCAATGGCGCGGCCTTGAGGCCGTCTGTTTCTGTCTGGGTCCAGGATATGACGAACGTGCCCTGAGAGCCCGTTTTCATGCCTGTTTTCGCCTGCTCGTTTTGTTTTTCTTATGGCCAAACGTTAACAACACTTGAGTCCGCTGCCTATTGCAAATCGGCAACATCCCAAGTGTATTAACCGTTTAGCGGCCACAGCTCATGTAAAATCCGGCAGTCGACCCCGCGATTCGCGCCTTGGTTGCACCAAGGGGCTGCCACAGTGCACTGGTCTGCCGATGTGTCAGCCGGATCCGCCGGGCCGCGCTGACCCTTGGTCCCGATGGCGGGCTGTCAGCACCGGCAGGCGGCCTGTGTGAACCGCAGGTGACTGCGGCCGTGCCATCAGGCCTGCCCCAAGGGCGGATGCGGGATATAGGGCGCCTCCAGCGTGGCGATCTGCGCGGGCGTCAGGGTCAGGGTCAGACCCGCCACCGCCTCGTTCAACTGGCTGGCCTTGGTGATGCCGATGATCGGCGCGGTGACCCCGGCCTTTTGGCGGACCCATGCCATGGCAACCTGCGCCATCGGGCGGCCCAAAGCGGCGGCAAGGGTCTGCACCGCCTCGATCACGCGGGCATCTGCGTCAGCGGTGTTGCCGAACAGGAACTTGCCATAGGTATCCTGTGCCGTCCGGTCAGTTTCGGCCCCGGCGGGGCGGGCCAGACGGCCGCGCGCAATCGGGCTCCACGGGATCAGGCCGACGCCTTGATCAAGGCACAGCGGCACCATTTCGCGGTCTTCCTCGCGGTAAAGCAGGCTGATCTGGTTCTGCATCGACACGAACGG
>JANNAF010000220.1:0-4059 GCA_031384005.1 Rhodobacterales bacterium
GAGGCCAGCCGAACCTCGCCAACCCCTTGCGAAACCACGGTTTCCCCGTGCAAAACCGTAATCCCCGCCGCCGCCATCGCCGCCTGAAACCCGGCGAACAAATAGCGGTCCTCCAGCAAAAACCCCATCGGGCCCTCTTCCATCTCGGCACTGTCAAACGCCAAAAACCACGGTGACGCCCCCTGCCCGGCATGGCCATCGCTGGCCACAATCTTGACAATCGGCTGCGCCTTCTCCCCCACCAACCCCCAAACCCCAAACGCCAGCAACAACCGCCGCGACGCGATGGCCAGCGCATAGGCCCGCCCGTCAAAACCAACCTCAGCCCGCACCACGGCAGGCCGCGCATCGACAACCGTAACGCGCAGCCCCCCCTGTGCCAGCGCCAACGCCAAGGCAGGCCCGTTCAGCCCGCCGCCCACAATGATGACATCCTGTTCCATGGCACCCAATATGGCGCAGCCACAGGGATTGTCCATGCGGCCCGGGGCCGCTAGCCTGCACCAAAACCGAGGGGCAATATGAACATCTGGTCCAACATGACAGCCGCCGACCTTGGCCGCGCCATCGACCGTGGCCGCATCAACCCTGTCGAACTGACCGAGTTCTTTCTGGACGCCATCGCAACCCACCCCCTCGCCCCCCGCATCTACGTCCGCACAACCGAGGTCCGCGCCCGGGGCGAAGCAATGGGCGCCGCCGGTCGCGCCAAAACCGGCCTGCGCCGCGGCCCGCTGGACGGTGTCCCCCTGTCCTGGAAGGACTTGTTTGACACGGCAGGCACCCCGACCGAGGCAGGCTCCGCCCTGCTCAAACACCGCACCCCCGCCAAAGATGCGCAGGTCCTGCACAACGCCACCCTTGCAGGCGCGGTCTGTCTGGGCAAAACCCATATGTCCGAACTGGCGTTTTCCGGCCTTGGCCTCAACCCCGTCACCGCCACCCCACCCAGCATAAATGACGACAAATCGGTTGCAGGCGGCTCGTCGTCCGGTGCTGCCGCCTCGGTTGCTCAGGGCCTCGCCCCCGCCGCCATCGGGTCCGACACCGGCGGCTCCGTCCGTATCCCGGCCGCATGGAACGACCTTGTCGGCCTGAAAACCACCCATGGCCGCCTGCCCACCACCGGCGTCGTGCCCCTGTGCGAAACCTTTGACACCATCGGCCCACTTGCCCACACGGTCGAGGATTGCGCCTTGCTGTTTTCCCTGCTGGCAGGCACCAAACCCTTCGACCTGACCCCGCTGCCCTTGACGGGCCTGCGCCTTGCCGTGCTGGAAACCTTGGCGCTGGACGATCTGCGCGACCGCCCGGCCCGCGGCTTTGACGGCGCGGTCGCCCGCCTCTCCCGTGCCGGGGCAACGATCACCCGCCTCGCCGCGCCGCAGGTGCCGCAGGCCATGGCCCTCGCCGGCGTGCTCTTCACGGCCGAGGCCTATGCCACCTGGGCCCCCACGATCGAGGCGGCACCCGACAAGATGTTCCCCCTTATCCTTGAACGTTTCCGCACCGGCGCCAGCGTCAAGGCCACCGATTACATCGCCGGCTGGCGCCACCTGCACCAACTGCGCGCCAGTTTCGCCGCCGCCACCGCGACCTATGACGCGATCTTGCTGCCAACCTCGCCCATCCTGCCCCCCAATGCCAACCGCCTGATGACCGACGCCGATTATTACGTCACCGAAAACCTGCTGGCCCTGCGCAACACCCGCATCGGCAACATGCTGAACCAATGTGTGCTGACCCTGCCCACCAGCCAACCCTCCTGCGGGCTGTCGCTGATGTGCCCGCCCGGGACCGAGGAACGCCTGCTCCGCATCGGCCTTGCCGCCGAACGCGCGCTTGCCTGAAATCCGCCTGAAACGTCGTTTCATTCGTCCCTAAATATCCCACAGGGGGTGAGACTCATTGGTTTTTTCAAACCAATGAGTCTTGGGGGGTGTGAAACCCCCCGCTTCTGCCGCCAGACCCCGGCGAAAACCCATGCCAAAAAGTCACAGCTACGCCGCGCAACCTCAACCCGCACAACACATTTCTGGACCAACCCCCCTCACCCCGTTACTCTGCCATAAAACGGGGCGATACGACTCCGGGGACTGAGGCAGTATATGGCGTTTCCCAAGCGGTTCTCGAACCTGCCGGATTATGCGTTTCCGCGCCTGCGGAAGCTGTTGGACGTGCATGCGCCGGGCGGCGCCCCCATCCACATGACCATCGGAGAGCCGCGCCACCCGATGCCCGATTTCGTGGCCCCCATCCTTGCCGCCAACATCGCAGGCTTTGCCAGCTACCCGCCCAACGACGGCACGCCCGAACTTCTCGCGGCGATTTCCGCATGGATCAAACGGCGCTACGGCGCCGATGTCGGGACAGACCGCCTGATGGCCCTGAACGGCACGCGTGAGGGGTTGTTCAACGCCGCCCTCGCCGTGGCCCCCGAACAGAAAAATGGCCAGACCCCGGTGGTCTTGATGCCGAACCCGTTTTATCAGGTCTATACTCTGGCCGCCGTGACCACAGGGGCCGAACCGGTCTATGTCCCGGCAACCGCCCAAAATGGCTTTTTACCCGATTACGCCGGATTGCCACCCGCCCTGCTGGACCGTGTGACGATTGCCTATCTGTGCTCGCCCGCCAACCCCCAAGGCGCGGTGGCCAGCCGGGACTATTGGACCACCCTGCTGGCCCTGGCAGAAAAGCATGACTTCGTGATCTTTGCCGATGAATGTTATTCCGACATCTGGCGCAACAGCCCACCCCCCGGCATCTTGCAGGTCGCCGCCGAAACAGGTGCCGACCCCGAACGCGTCTTTGCCTTTCACTCGCTGTCCAAACGCTCCAACCTGCCCGGCCTGCGCTCGGGCTTTGTGGCGGGCGGGCTCAAGGGCATCACGGAAATTCGCAAACTGCGCGCCTTTGCCGGTGCCCCCCTGCCGCTGCCCTTGCAAATGGTGTCGCAAGCCGCCTGGCAGGATGAGGCCCATGTCATAGCCAGCCGCGCCCTTTACCAACAGAAATTCGTGGCCGCCGAACAGATCTTTGCCGGGCTACAGGGCTTTTCCGTCCCCGAAGGCGGCTTTTTCCTGTGGCTGCCCGTCCCCGATACTATGGGCGATGGCGAACAAGCCGCCCTCAAACTTTGGCAACAAACCGGTGTGCGGGTCCTGCCCGGCACCTATCTTTCGCGTGACGTCAGCGGTTCTGACGGAAAATCGGGCCAAAACCCCGGCAAGGCATATGTGCGGGTCGCCCTTGTGGCCCAATTTGAAGAAATGCAGCACGGGCTGACCCAGCTTCGTGACTGTCTATATCGGTGAGGACAAGCAAATGGCATCTTATCAGATGAGGCAACGCGAACCCCTCTTGGACCAATCGGTTCAGGCCCTTCTGGAACGGCGGGCACGGGAATTGTTCGGTCTGGTCCTGATCGGCCTTGCGGCGGTCTTTGCGCTGATCTTGATGTCCTATTCGCCCGATGATCCGGGTTGGATGGTCGCCACCGACGCCCCGGCGCATAACGCTCTGGGCCGCTTTGGCGCCGCCATCGCCGACACGCTGGTCACCATCGGCGGCATGGGCACCTGGGGCATCCCGGCTGTGATCTTCGCCTGGGGCGTGCGCTTTGCCACCCACCGCGGTGCCGACCGCGCCATGTCGCGCGTCGTGTTCGCCGTGATCGCCGTCGCCTTTGGGTCAATCTACAGCGCCACCCTCGTGCCGGATGCCACCTGGACCCACTCGTTTGGCTTGGGTGGCCTGTTTGGCGATACCATTCTGGGCTCGCTCATCAATATTGCCCCCGGCACCGGGGCCGTCAGCCTCAAGATCATCTCGCTGGTGGTCGCCGTGGCCTTTGTCGCCATGATGCTGTTCGTCACCGGCTTTGACATGCGCGAACTGCTGCAAATCGGCAAGTTTCTGGCGCTTGGCCTTGTCGTCGCCTATACTGGCACCCTCGCGCTGCTGTCCAAAACCGCCACCGGGTCGCTGTCTGCGGCGCAGGCGCTGAACGACCACCGCCTTGACCGCCGCGCCGCCGCCCGCGCCGCCGCCGCCGCC
>JANNAF010000235.1:0-8767 GCA_031384005.1 Rhodobacterales bacterium
GCATCAGAGGTTTCGCCAGCGACATGCAACAGCGCCGTCACGTCCGGGCAATCGCTGGCCAGATCGGGCTCGTCCTCCAGCACCATCATGCAGCGCCGGGCAAACAGCGTCAGCAAATCGGCGTCGCGCCCGGCCGCAACAAAGGCCTGTCCCGGATAATCGGTCCCCGCCAGCAGATCGCTGATCGCAGGGTCGGTCGCATGCACGATCAGCGCCTTGGCCGCCACACGACTGGCCCGCCGCCCCGCCACGGCATCGCTCAGATGCCGCCGGATCACGACCGGGTCGACATGGGACGCAATGGCCGACAAATGCTGCTGCACCACCTCTTCGGCCACGTCGTCGCCCAATGTCATCAAATGCGCCAGCATGGCCTCTGCGCCGCCATCCACAGGCCGGGCCACGCTGTTTTCCGCGGGGGGCGGGGTGAACCCGGCCTGCGCGGGCCCGGCAGGCCCGGTCCGGATCAACTGCGCCAACGACACCGCCAGAAATGACAACGCGGCAGGCATGTAAACCGGCAGAACCGGCTTCAACGCCAACACCCCACCAATCCCACGCCCCATGGCAAACAAAACCACCACCAAAAGCGCCTGCGTCGCGACAAGTGAGGCAAGCGCCACCATCGCCTCCTGCCGTGCGACATCCCCAGCCGATTGCGGCCACATCTGCGGATGAGCCAGAACGCTCCATAACAAGAACACGCCCAGAAAGACCGGAACCATCGCCCAGCCCTGGCCCATCAATCCGGCCAACAGCGGTCCAAAGTATAAAACACCCGTCAACAGCCTCAGCAACCGCAAGCGATTGTGCATCCCGGCCCCCATTCCGCCACTGGCAGTAGATTGCAGCCGGCCCGCAGTTTAGTCCAGCCCCTCTGGCATATCGACAATAACCCTGCGCGAGGCCAGATCCACCGTCGGCACCACAGCCATCGTGAATGGCACCAGCAGGGCATTGCTGCGCCCACCGCCCTCGATCTCCAACAGATCCCCGGCGCCATGATTGTGAACCGCCAGAATATGGCCCAGCACCACGCCGCCGGTGTCCAACACCTGCATCCCGATCAGGTCTGAATGGTAATATTCGTCATCCGGCAAATTGGGCAGCCGCGCCCGGTCGGCATAAAGGCTGACGCCCTTCAACGCGTCCGCCTGCTCCTTGGTCACAACCCCGCTGACCCGCGCGCCCAAACCACCGGCCACCGGGCGGGTCAACTTGACGGTATAGCTGGCGGTTCCATCCTCGGTGAACAGCGGACCATAACCGGCAATCGCCTCGGGTTCAGCACAAAAACTTTTCAGGCGCACCTCGCCCGAAACGCCAAACGACCCGGCAAAGGCCCCAACGCAGATGCGATCCGTCATCATCTCACCTCGACACTCAGGGATCGGGCGCGACGCTCCCATCCGGCCTTTTGCAATTCTGGCTCTGTGTCACTTTTCTCGGGCCAGCCTATACACAAATAGCCAACCAGCAACCACTGGTCAGGGACATTCAGATCGGCCGTCATCGCCTTGGGGTCAAGGATTGACACCCAGCCCAACCCCAACCCCTCGGACCGCAGCGCCAGCCAGAACAGCGTGATCGCCCCCACAACGGAATAGGCCAGCGTTTCGGGCATGGTTTCCGCCCCCAAACCCGACCCCTTGCTGCCGCCAGTGTCACAAAACACCGCAATCTGCACCGGTGCCTCACGCATGCCGGACAGTTTCAACGTCGCGTATAACTGGGCCTTGTCGTCGCCATAGCCGGCCAAAGCTTGCGCATTTGCCGCCTCGAAATTTGTCCGCGCGCGGGCGCGGGCGCCGTCGCTTTGAACCATGACCAAACGCCACGGCTCGGACAACCCGACCGAAGGGGCCAGATTGAACGCATCAAGGCAGCGGTCCAGAACCGCTGCCTCGACAGGGTCCGTGCGGAAACGGCGCACGTCGCGCCGCCACCGCATCAGATCCATCAAATCCGCTGTGAACTGCGGACCAAAACTGCCGGTCATATCCGTACAGTTACTCGGCTGCTGCCGGGGCTTCGGCACGCTCGGCGCGCTTTTTGGCACGCTCGGCCATGGTCTTGCCGGGGACGGCTGCCTTGGGGTTGTTGCGCACTTTCTTGGGCAGGACGCCAGCGGCCTCCAGCATGCGGGCCACGCGGTCGGTCGGTTGGGCACCCAGACCCAGCCAATGCTTGACGCGGTCAAGGTCCATCTTGATGCGGCCTTCGTTGTCCTTGGCCAGCATCGGGTCATAGGTCCCCAGCTTTTCGAGGAAGCGGCCGTCGCGCGGGTTGCGGCTGTCGGTGGCCACGACCGCATAGTGCGGACGCTTTTTGCTGCCACCACGGGCCAGGCGGATTTTCATAGACATGAGGGTAGTCTCCTTGGTTGCTTGTAGGATGGGCAATCTGTCCATCTTCGTTGGGGTTACTTTTGGAACGTCTCGTGATGCCTGATGACTTCGGAAATGATGAAGGTCAGGAATTTCTTGGCAAATTCGGGGTCAAGGTTGGCGTCCAGCGCCAGACTTTCCAGCCGGGCAATCTGGCGCGCCTCGCGTGCCGGGTCAGATGCGGGCAGGGCATGTTCTGCCTTCAACTGCCCCACCGACTGCGTGTGCTTGAACCGCTCGGCCAGGGTATAGACCAGAATGGCATCCAGCCGGTCGATACTGGTGCGGTGGTCTTTCAGCACCTCGGCGGCGCGGGTGATGGCGTCGGTCATGTCCCCTCCTTGGCGGCAAAATGGCGATAGATGTGCAGGTCGGGTTCGCCCGACGCCGCCTCGGCCAGGGGATCGCGCCGCGCGCCCAGCGCCAGCGCGATGCGGGCCGACCGCGTGTTGGCAGCGTCGATGTAACTGACCACACGACCCGACCCGAACTGCGCCATGGCCCGCGGGTGCACCGCCCGCGCCGCCTCAGAGGCATAGCCACGGCCCTCGGCCTCCAGCGTCAAAACCCAGCCGATTTCGGGCTCGGGGTCGCCGAATTCATACCACAGATATACCCAGCCCAGCGCCGCATCGTCGCCCTTGGCCGTAATCGTCCACGCCCCTGCCCCGCGCAACATCCAGCCCGCAACGGACTGGGCAAAGTCGTTGAACGCGTCCTGCGCCGTGAACGGCCCGCCCAGATGCACGGCCCGCACTGACAGGAACACCGCCTCATAAGCCGGATAATCCAGCAGCTTTGGCGCCCGCAGGCGCAGCCGATCTGTCTCGATAACCGGCACCAGCGCCGCCATCGCGTCGGCCAACGCAGCCGCCTCGCCAGACGAAAGTTTCAACGCCTCGGTCACAGCGCACCCCCCTTGGCGAAATGGCGATAGGTCACCACCGGCGGCGGATAGGGGCAGACGGCCTCTGCATCCACCACCGCGCCCATCCGCTGGCACAACCGGTGCGACCGGTGGTTTTCAGGATTGGTATAGCTGATCGCCGTACGATAGGACGTGTTGGCAAAGAACCAATCCCGCGCCGCACTTGCCGCCTCAAAGGCGATCCCCCGGCCCTCCAGCGCAATGTCCCACAGGCTCCAGCCCAGTCCCGGCTCGGGATGGCTTGCCGGAAAAAATGGCCCGATCAACCCCACAGCCGCATCCGACCCCTTCAGCGTGATCGTAAACAGGCTGAAACCATGCTTGGCCCACTGTGCGCCCAGATCATCAAACTCGACCCGGTGTTCGGCGGGCGTCCACGGCCCGCCCATCATGTGACTGCGCGACGATGCCCAGAATGCCGCGCTGGCCACACTGTCGCGCTCGTTGGGCTGCCGCAGGATCAACCGGTCGGTGGTCAGCACAACACTCATGCCGCCCGCCTTTGATGGCGGTACACCAAGGTAGGCCCGTTGCCCGGCGTCGCCGCTGCCGGGTCCAGCCGAGCACCCAGGGTTTCCGCCAGCCGGATCGACGCGGCATTGTCAGGGTCGATATAGCTGACCATCGTCGCCAACCCGCGCGGACCAAATCCCCAGTCCCGAAGCGCCACTGCGGCCTCGGACGCCAAGCCTTGCCCCTCGTCGGCGGCATCAAACAGGAACCAGCCCAGTTCGGGTTCCGGGAACACCGGCCCGGCACACAAGGCAACTTGGCCCAGCGCGCGCCCCTGCCCGGTGATGATCAACGCCCCCATGTCCAGCAGCGCCCACTGCGCCGTGTCATTGCAAAACCAGTTCCACGCCGTCGCCGCATCATGCGGCCCGTCCATATACCGGCTGCGATCCGTCGCCAGAAACGCCGCATAAACCGCAAAATCCGCCATCATCGGCGGGCGCAGCACCAGCCGCGCGGTGGTCAGGGTCGGGGCCATCATGCCGCCACCTGCGGATGGTCAAACAGCACATAATCGCTGCCCGCAAAACTGCCACGCTCGGCCACAACGGCCCCCAGACCCTCGGCCAACCGCACTGACCGCGTGTTGGCGGTGGCGACATAGCTGATCACCCGACCCATTCCCAACGCGCCACGCCCATGGGCCAGCGCCGCTTGTGCGGCCTCGGTCGCCACGCCCTGCCCCTCGGCCTGCCCGGTCAGGTGCCAGGCAAGTTCCGGACAGTCGTAATGCATCGGCTGCTGCAACCCGACCCAGCCCAGAACCTGACCCGTTGCCCTGCGGGTCAGGGTCCACAACCCGAACCCACGCAGCGCCCAATGTCCACGCTCGGCCGCAAACTGACGCCAAACCTCGTGTTCCTGGCGCAGTGGTCCGCCAATATGGCCGGCGCGGTCCGACATCCAGAAATCGCGGAATATCGGATAGTCAGTCAGATCATGCGGCCGCAGGGCCAAACGCGCGGTGTCCAGCCTCATGCCACCACCCCCCGGCCATGACGGAACACCCGGACCTCGGTGCCACGCGGGGTGACCCACGTGCCGTCCTGCACCGCCCCCAACCGCCGCGCCAAACCTGCCGACCGTTCGTTGCCATGGTCAATATAGCTGACCGCCGTCTGCCAACCCATCGCGCCAAACACATGACCCAACGCCGCCTGCGCCGCCTCGAATGCGAACCCCTTGCCCTCGTCCGCATCAGGCCAGATGTGCCATTTGACCTCACGCTCCAACTGCCCATCGGGCCAGAACGGCCCGCACAGACCGACGGCACGGCCATCGTCCCGCGCCTCCATCGCAAAGGGGGCAAAGCCGCGCAGCAGCCCATGCCCCATCATTGCGGCAAAGTGGCGCCACGCCTCGTGCGGCATCGCAGCCCAGCCCAACGCCGCCGCGCGGGGCGAAGCGAGAAAGGTCTGGTAAGCCGGGATATGCCGTTCCGCCAGGGGAACCAGCCGCAAACGGGGCGTCTGCAGGATCATGCCGCCCCCCCCCGATGCCGCCAGCGCATCACCTCATGCCCGCCATTGGGTTCATGCGGACCTTCCAGCACTGCCCCCAACTTTTGCGCCACACGGATCGACGGCGCATTGGCCACGTCGATCAGGCTGCACAGCGGCCCCAGTCCCGCCGCCTCACGCGCCCAATCCCGCGCCATCAACGCCGCTTCGGTCGCATAGCCTTGACCCTGATGCGCCGGGTAAATCACCCAAGCCAGTTCCGGCTCGGCCCGCCAGTCAGGATAGTAAACCCCGACCCGCCCCACAGGCACACCCTGCGCCGACACCCAGAACGGCCCATAGCCCCGCAGCGCCCACAGACCCGCGCCAATCGCCGCCCCTTCCCACGCCTCCCGCCGATCCGCCGGACCGCCGATGAAACGGCTGTCCTCGGTCGCGCAGAACGCGATGAACGCCTCGGCATGGGCGGCCGTAGCCTCGCCCAGCGTCAGACGTGCAGAGATCAGCGTCGGAGGCGTCATTTCTTCTTGAACATCCCCGACAGGCCCTGCGGCAAACCCATGCCGCCGCCCATGCCCGGAAACGCGCTGCCGATGCCCTGTTTCATCGCCCTGGAGGCGGCTTCCAACTGCGCCGGGTCCATGTTCTTGAGGTCGGGCATGGCACCTTCACCCCCTCCAGCCTTGGTGCCCATCATCTGCTTGATGGCCTGTTTCATCATGCCACCCTTGCCCATCTTCTTCATCATCTCGGCCATCTGCTGATGCTGTTTCAACAGCTTGTTCAGGTCAGACACTTCCAACCCGGCACCCTTGGCGATGCGCTTTTTGCGGCTGGCGGCCAGAACGTCGGGGTTGGCGCGTTCCTTTTTGGTCATGGAATTGATCAGCGCGATCTGGCGTTTCAGCAACTTGTCGTCAAAACCGGCCTTTTCGGCGGCCTTGGCCATGCCACCCATGCCGGGCAGCATGCCCATGATGGACTGCATGCCGCCCATCTTTTGCATCTGCTCCAACTGACTGCGCAGGTCGTTCATGTTGAACAGACCCTTGGCGAACCGCTTGGCCATCCGCTCGGCATGTTCGGCCTCGAACGTCTCGCGCGCCCGCTCGACCAGCGCCACGATATCGCCCATGCCCAGGATGCGGCCCGCGACACGCTCGGCCTCGAAGGTCTCCAGCGCGTCCATCTTTTCGCCCATGCCGACAAAGCGGATCGGCTTGCCCGTCACGGCGCGCATCGACAGGGCGGCACCGCCGCGCCCGTCGCCGTCCATCCGGGTCAGCACAACGCCAGTGATGCCGACCTTGCTGTCGAATTCCGACGCCACATTGACGGCATCTTGGCCCGTCAGACCATCGACCACCAACAGCACTTCGCGCGGCTGGGCGATGTCGCGCACCGCCTGCACCTCGTCCATCAACACTTCGTCGATGTGCATCCGGCCTGCGGTGTCAAAGAACACCACGTCATAGCCACCCATGGTGGCCTGGGCCTTGGCCCGCTTGGCGATCTGCACCGCCGTCTCGCCCTTGACGATCGGCAGACTGTCCACGCCGATCTGCGCAGCCAGAATGGCCAACTGCTCCATCGCGGCTGGTCGGTTGGTGTCCAGTGACGCCAGCAGCACCCGCTTGCCGTTGCGTTCCTTCAACCGCTTGGCCAGCTTGGCCGTTGTGGTGGTCTTGCCCGAGCCTTGCAAGCCGACCATCAGAATGGCCGATGGCGGGTTGTCGATCTTCAGATCCTCGGGCGCATCATCGCCCGCCAGCACGCGCACCAGTTCGTCATGGACAATCTTGACGACCTGCTGGCCCGGTGTGACCGATTTGGTCACCGCCTGCCCCGTCGCCTTGGTCTTGACAGCCTTCACAAAATCCCGCGCCACAGCCAGCGAAACATCCGCCTCCAGCAGCGCCGTCCGCACCTCGCGCAGCGCGGCATCCACATCGGCTTCCGACAGGGCGCCCTGCTTGGTCAGGCGGTCGAATACGCCACCAAGGCGGTCTGACAGGCTTTCAAACATGCGTCTCTCCAGTTTCAAAACCCCAATATGGGGGCGGCGGCGGGGGTTCCCAAGGGCAATGCAGAACGGCACCTGTGGGCGCAACGCGCTGACAGGTGGCGATCCCGGCACAGGCCTAGGGACCGGAAGCGTGTGCCTCCGGGGGAATTAGCGTCGCGCATACGCCCGCAGGACGGGCCTGTCAAGCCAGACAGCGGTTACGGTGGCGCCGGAACGAAACACAGGACACCCGCCACACGGGCTGCCTCGCCCGTGTCAGATGGGTGGGAAACCCCGTCCATCACCAAAACCTCGACAAAGTCAAAAGGGCTGACGCCTTCCAGACAGGCGACGTTGATGCCAAACTCATGCGGGTTGGATCTGCGTTGATGATGGGTGTAGATGCCGCATGTCGGGCAGAAATAGTGTTTCGCGCTGCGGGTGTTGAACTGGTACAGCGTCAGGTGGTCCTGACCCTGAAAAAACCGCAAATCCTCCAAATGCGCGGAAACCGCAATGGCCCCAAGCATACGGCAAAACGAACAGGAACAGCGCCGGGCCGTGTTGAACCCATCCGTCAAACGCACCCGAAACCGGACTGCACCGCAGTGGCAGGCCGCCGCGTGGTATTTGGTTGCCGGTGTCACGACATGACCCTCCGTCTCAATTGTTGGGCGAACGTCGCGGAACCGCGGCGACCTTCGGGGTGGCAGGCTGCTCAGTTCTGGCCGTGCACCTACCACCCGTTGACATGCCCAACCACTCTTTCAGCCCCGCGCCCCAAGATGAACACCTGCGAAAACGCCAGCATACCGCCCGCGCGCAGCCGCAGGTTGGCGCGGTGGGTGTCCCTGTCCTTGGAGCGTGTGGCGTGTTTGGCTTCCACCTCGGCCCGCGCCACGTCGCCCAGCGCCGCCCCGGTTTCGGTGGTGCCAAAGACCGGCGCCACCCGCACCACGACCCGGCCCATCCCCCGGTCCATAAACACGATCACCCGGCGCACAAAGGCAACAAAGCCCGCCAGACACATGACCGGAACCAGCGCCGCCATGATCGCCCCAGGGATATCGCCCGCCCCAAGGCAGGACAGCCCAAACCCCAAAGCCATCAGCGCCGTCAGCGTGATCCACACCCCCCGCACCCATGGCTTGTCGCTCAGCACCAGCCATGCATCGATGTCACTTTCATGACGCCAATCTGGGCTACGGTCCTGTCACCCGTCAATCCCCTTGCCCCCACGCACCCTTTCGCGCCAAACTACGGGCCATTGTTCAAGGATGCACGCAGCATGTCCGTCGATACCTGGGATGAGATTCGCACCGCCTATCAGGTTGCCCGCCTTGGCACCGTGTCCGGCGCGGCCGAGGTTCTGGGCGTCCACCACGCCACCGTGATCCGCCATATCGACGCTCTTGAAAAACGCCTCGGCTCCAAACTGTTCCAACGCCACGCCCGCGGCTACACCCCGACCGAG
>JANNAF010000257.1:0-7607 GCA_031384005.1 Rhodobacterales bacterium
CAAACGACGATATCGCCCCGGTGGCCGATCTTTTTCAACACACCCGTCAGCGCGCCCAAACCAGAGCTATCCAGGAACGACACCTCCTTGAAATCAATGACCAGATGCGTCGCACCGTCATCGATCAGGGCCACAACCTCGTCCTTGAACGCCTTGGCATTGATCGCCGTCAACCGTTCAACGCCCGGCCGGACCGCAACAATGCCGCCGTCATGTTTGGTGATGTGGATCATGCGATGTCGTCCTTTTCAAAGCCACTACAGTCAAATCGTCTTCCAGTGCCAAACCGCCGCGCCAGTCATTCAGCGCCTGAATGACCATGTCAGGCACGCGGTCAGGCTGTACGGCCCCGATCCGCGCCACCAGATCGCGCAACCCCAAAACACCCAGCGCCTTGCCTTGGGCGTTCTCGGCCTCTGGCGCGGCATCCGAACAGATCACCAGCAAACCGCCCAGATCAAAGGCCGCCGTGCCATTTTCGTAGGTTGCATTGGCAAACATGCCGACCGGGAATCCGCCATCCCCGATGAAATGCGCGCCCCCGTCAGGACACAGATAGACCGGCGACGGATATCCCGCCTGACACAGGTCCATCTGGCCGGTCTGGTTGTCGATGATCGCGCAGAACATCGTGAAATAGGCGTCACTTTCAAAGGTGCAGAACCGCTTGTTCAGATTGCCGACCAGCGCCGCAGGATCGGGCCTGCCGTCGCGGTCAAAGGCGATATTGCCAAAGAATTCCGGCGTGATCAGATGCCCGATCGCAACCGACAGCAAGGACGCGTTGATCCCGTGTCCGGCCACATCCACGGCATAAACCCCCAACCGATTGTTCGGCAGCGCAAAGCAGCCAAACATATCCCCCGAAACAACCGCCGACGGCACAAAAGCCGAGGCGATGTGAACCCCTTGGATTTCCTTGTGGATGTCAGGCAGCAATTGCCGCTGCGCCGTTGCGGCGGCGCGCAGATCCTCTTGGATCCGGTCGTTCGCTTCTTTCAGAATACGGTGTTGTTCGGCCAGTTCGCGGGCATGGCGGATCAGCCGCGACGCCGTGCCCATCCGGGCGCGCAGCCGGGCCGGATCATGACCCTTGGGCAGAAAATCATCCGCCCCCGCCTCCAGCGCCTCGGCGCTGACATCGGAATGTTCGTTGCCGGTGATCATGATGATATGGACATAGTGATCCAGGTTCAGTTCCCGCACCGCGCGGGTCAGCTCGATGCCGTCCAGATTGGGCATCTGGTAATCGCTGATCAGGATCTGCGCCCCGGTCGACCGGACCAGTTCCAGCGCCTGATTGCCGTCCTCGGCCTCGAATGTGCGGTAACCCAGATGTTGGATCATCCGCGCCAGATAGGTGCGCTGAACGATGTTATCCTCGGCCAGAATGACGTCCAACGGCGTGGTCATGGCGCCTCCATGTCACGGGCAACGGCGGCAGGGCCACCACGGTACCCCGGACCTTGAACCCGCCACCTGACCACGACATATGGCATCCGAACGCAACCCTTGAATGACTTCGTCACTTTAGCTCAACCATCAGCTGCGGTGTGCGCCGCACGCGCACATCCTGATTTTGGGTCTCTTGAGCCATAATGCCGTCCACACTGCGTCAAGATTGTGGCCAAAATGGCATGAATGGCCAAGCTATCCCATTTATCGTTGCGCAAACACGGGGAAATCCGCGCCAAATTCAGCCAACCTATACCACTCGGTACCGCCTCAGGAACCGGCACAAACCAGCCATCTGGCGGCCTGCCTCCTTGAAACCAACCGATCCGCCCCGGCAATAACCGCGTTCCGCAAAGTTAATCCCGACTGCGCCCCATCAAGCGACTTGCCCCGAGCCCGGGGTAATGGCTAAATGAGGGCGCAATAGACTGATTGTCCGTTGATGATCAGACACTTCGCCTTAGGGCGCAAAACCAAAAAGGGGACGACGGTGAAGGGCATCATTTTCGTGGAATTGGTCAAGATGGCCGAGGACGCTTTTGGCGAAGACACAGTCGACCTTGTTCTGGGCAAGGCTAATCTCGACAACGGCGGCGCCTTTACCACTGTCGGCAACTATCCTTGTTCTGAATTGGTCAAGATCGTCGTGGCGTTCAGCGATCACTCGGGCCTCAGCCCCGAGGTGCTGCAAAAAAAGTTCGGCCACTGGATCATGGCGCATTTTGTCGTGACTTACCCCCAATTCTTTACCGACAAGCAAGACGCTTTTGCCATGCTTGAATCGATCGAGGCCGAGATTCACGTCGAGGTCCGCAAACTCTATCCCGAGGCGGAATTGCCGACCTTTGCCACCGAACGGATAACCCCGACCCAGATGACCATGACCTATGAATCCCCCCGCCCGCTCAGCGCCTTTTGCCACGGCATGATCGAGGCCTGCCTTGAACATTTCGATGAAACAGGCACCATTGACCGATCCAACCATTCGACCAAATCAAATGCCACGAACTTTGCGATTACCCTGACCTGATATTGGTAACCCATATGACCACCACACCGGACGACCGCGTTTCGCGCGGCAGATACGACCGTGAACGCGCCGCCCGCGCCGAGGCCGAGGCCCTGCTGGAAACCAAAAGCCGCGAGCTTTTTGCCGCCAACAAGGCGCTCAGCGATCATTCCGAACGGCTGGAGGAGGCGGTACGCGCCCGCACCCGTGAACTGGAACTGGCCGTCGTGCGGGCCGAGGCGGCCTCGACCGCCCGCAGCCGGTTCGTGGCCACCATGAGCCACGAGATTAGAACACCGCTGGGTGGCCTTTTGGGCATGATTGACCTTTTGTCGATGGACGAGGCCGACGCCAACAAGCTGGAACTGTTGAACTATGCCAAGGCGGCTGGCAGCGGCCTCAGCCGCATCGTCAACGACGTCCTTGATTTTTCCAAGATGGAAGCCGGGGTTTTCGTCTTTGAAGAGGAACATGTCGACATCCGCGCCTTGGCCGACAGCGCGCGGATGCTGTACAATTCCCATGGCAAGGGCGTCAACCGCATCATCCTGTGCCAGATCGACGACACAGTGCCGCGTCTGTTCCTCAGCGATGCGACCCGGATCCGGCAAGTTATTTCCAACCTGCTCAGCAATGCCCTGCGCTATTCGACGGACGGCCCGATCATCATTCGTGCCAAGGCAGCCCCGCATCCCAAAGGCGTCCTGCTGCAGGTCGAGGTGCAAGACAGCGGCATCGGCATTGCCGCAGACAAGATCAGCGACCTGTTCAAGGATTTCTCGCAAATCGCCAATCCGCTGACCGCAACCGCCCAAGGGACCGGTCTGGGCCTTGCCATCTGCAAACGCATTGTCGACGGCATCGGTGGCCGCATCGGCGTTGCCACAGCGCCCGGCGCCGGCTCGACCTTCTGGTTCGAGGTCGCGGTCAAGGTCATCTCCCTGATGGAACCCGCCCGCAGCGCCCCTGCCCCGCGCCAAGCCGCCGCCTCCGCAGACAGCCTGATCGGCAAACGCGTGCTGATCGCCGAGGATAATGTGATCAACCAGCGCCTGCTGCTGGCCTATACCGCGCGCATGAACCTGACGGCGGATCTGGCCGAAAACGGCCGCATCGCCTTGGAAAAGTTTGCACCGGGCAAATATGATCTGATCCTTATGGACATCGCCATGCCCGAAATGGACGGGTTGGAGGCGACGCGCCGGATCCGCGAAAAATGGCCCCGCGCCTCGGTTCCGCCGATCATCGCGCTGACCGCCCATGTGGCCGACGCCATCGAGGATGAGGCGCGCACGGTCGGCATCGACCAGATCCTGTCCAAGCCCATCCCGTTCGAGGACCTGAAACTCGCCCTGATCTCTGCCCTGAACCCACCGCAACCGGCCAGTGCCAACTGGCCCCCTGGCGCGCCGCTGACCGATGCTGCGCCGTCAGACATACCGCTCAAGGACATGTTCGCGCCCGGCATCGCAGACAACCTTCTAGAGATTTTGTCGCTTGCAGAGTTGCAGGATCTGGCGGTCAAATTCGTGGCCGATTGCGGCCAGCGCATTGCCAAACTGATCAGCGCCGACCAATCCGGCGATGACAAAGAGATGCGCGCACAGGCCCATTCCCTCAAGGGTGCCTGTCTGGCACTTGGCTTTGCCGAAATGGCCGAATGGGCCCGCCTGATCGAATTGCGCGACAAGGTGACCGGCAATGAAACCGTGGCTGACCTTGTTTCCCACTTTGCGACCGAATTGGCCCGCCTCGAAACCATGCTTGCCCGCAGTACGGTCGCCGCCGCCCACTAGACCGGGTCAGTCGGCCACCCGTTCTGCCACAATCCGCAGCAACCGCGCCAGCAGGCTGGCATAGCCGCGCGCGTCGTCGATGGCGCGGTGGGTGTGCGGATGATGGCCCAGCCAGTCGTCCGGAATGATATCCGCAGCCTCGCCCACCGCCGTGTGGCCCAACACCGCCGACTGGTAACTGACAATGCACAGGCCCTGCCCGGCAAAAATCGGCCTCGGATGGCGCAACGTCCCCAAGGCCCGCGTCCCGGCATAGTGGTGCAGATAGGCATCCATCCACAGCCCGTCAAAAAGCAAGGGCCGCGCGGCGAAAACACGGCGCCCGGCAAACCCCGCGACCCACGCGGCAAAGCGCGGCATGACGATGGCCGGATCCTCGGCCCCGGTGGTCGCGGCAGCCCAGGCCTGCGGTTGGGTCAGCCACCACGCGCTGGTGCCAGGGTCAGGACAACGGTCAGCCCGCGGCATCAAGACCGCCTCAAACTCACCCACCACCTCGCCCGTCTCGGTCAGGGCGACCGTGGCAAAGGCCAGCATGGAATTGTCATAGGGCGAAAGGCCATCCGCCTCGATGTCAGTGACAAAGTACACGGTGGGTTCGGTCATTCAGGTGCCCTGACCAACCCATTGGCCTGCCGCATCATCCCGCCCTGTGCCGCACACGCAAGAACTGCACCCGGTGGGCGTCTTCCTCGGGCAAGGTGGTCAGGGCGCGCGCGACTCCGCTGCGCAAAGGGTCCTCCGTTGCCAGCCGGGCCTTCATGGCGGCTGCGTCCAGCAGCAGACCAGACCCTACCGTGGTCAATAACAACCGGGCTGACTCGACATCTCCAGCCCCACTCAACCGCTCAAGCAAATTGGCACCGGCCCCCAAGGCCCGCGGGCCCGCAACCCGCGCTTCCAGATCGGCTGCAAAATCGCTCAACGCCTTGAAATTGGCGCGCAGTTGTTCCAACTCCGCCGAGGTGGAAAGCGACGTTGCCACAGGAACGGACGCTTCCGCTTTTTCCGGCCGGGCGGCAGACATCAGGACTTTGCGCAATTGATCACGCAAAGTGTCGACATTGTGCCGCGAAATGGCCAGCGCATGGGCTGTGGCTGCCAATTTGCTGCGATGTTCGGGCTGTGCCTGCAAATGGCGCAATGCCTCCTCAACCGCAGCATCACTGTCGCGGTCCACGACATATGCCGCCCCCGATCCGGCCAGATAACCGATCGTTGCGATCTCACGCGGGCCGATAGCCAACAAGGCTGCCCCGGATGCCAGACATTCCGGCGTCTTGTTCGCCATGCTGTAACGGACATAGCGCAGGGTTTCGGGGTCAAAGTTATAGGCGATGACCACAAGATCCGCCGCACTTAACCAAGCCCGATATGCCTCGGTCGGCAGAACTTCCGAACTGATTGTCGTGTGCTTGAAATCCTTGAACTGCGAGCCGGATTTGTCCAACCACCACTTTTGGGTGTTTATCTCGAACTTGATCGGAACGCCGCCAGCCGCCAGCTTTTCCACCATGCCTGCGACGCGCTTGACCGACGCCAGCGTCATATCCGCCGCCAGCCCACCGGAATAGCGCACGACCATCGGTCCCGCGCCATGTTTGCGCGGTTGCGGCCAGTCAGCGGGGCTGATCCCGTTGGCGATATGAGTGAATGTGGCCCCATAGCGCAGCTTGAACGCGTCCGACATCGACTGACAGATTGACAACAGCCCCGCCGATTGCCGGATCAGCGTCGTCAGGTCCGGCAGCAGCGCCTTGGCCTGTTCGGGGTTTTCCACTTCCAACCGGGCGGGCCAATCGTCCATGATCCATGTGACCAACGGCAGATTTTTTTGCGCAATCACGTCCATGGAAAACTTGTGCAGCCACGGCACATCGGGCACCGGACGGTACATCGCAACCTCGGGGGCAAACGCCTCGATGGCGGCGCGGGCTGCTTCGGGGGTCACAATTGTGGTCTGATAACCACCCTCCATATCTGGCCGTACCAACGCCAGCCCGTCCTTGCCATGCCGCGCCACCTGCAAGATGCGCGACCTGGCCCATTGGCCCATCAGGGTCGATTTGATCTCTCCGGTCGCAGAGCCGTTGCCCATCGCCGTCATGTCAAGGATCAGCAGATTGGGAAAACTCGCCGCCTCTTTGGCCGCCTTGTGCGCTTCGTTGTCGGCGGCTACCTGATCCGGTGTGCGCGCCAGTGGGAACAACGCCGCAAAGGACCGACGCTCGAATACCTCCAGTTTGCCACCGATCCCGGCGTTATAGATGCGCTGGTTGGTCTGTTCCTCCAAGACTTTGCGCGCCTCGGCATAGGCTTCGACCATCTTTTCGACTTGCGGGTCGTGCCAGCGAAAGCCCTTGCCGAAATAGTCAGGGTCAAAGTGGTTGGTGTCGTCAGACTTCATGTCCAACACGCCGACACTATAATCCTTGCCCTCTTGCGCGTCCTTGGGGATCTCATAGCTGGCATCGACGCCAATCAGATAAATCTCCTCGAACCCCAGATAGGCGGCCAGTTGCATCATCGAAAAGGTGACGGTGCAACCGGTATAGGTGATCTTGTCCGCCTCAAGGCTGAAGTCAAAGCCATGCGGATAGCTTTTGCGCGGGCGGTGGTTGTAAAAGATCGTATCGTCCGACTTTTCGAACATATAACCCAGATAGCTTGGGAAAAACTTGATCGGGCCCTTGAATTCATTGATCCACTTGGCGCGGTCCTCGGCCACAAGATGATCCTCGACCACGTAAAAGGTCGGCTTCCAATCCAGATCGCCAGCCTTGAGGAAGAAGCCGTTCACGGCAAAGGTGACCTCGTTTTTCAACATGGCCAGATCGGTCACGTTCAGACTGGGACCATTGCCGATCAGGAAACAGCGCTTGCTGCCCTTGAACCGTTCACGCAGCGCCCGCAGGCGCGGGCGATATTCGGCATCCAGATCCTGCTTGTAGATCTGAATGACATGCTCGATTCCCGTGATCCGGTCCGCCATCGGTATCTTGTCCGTCGGCAGATAGATCGGCGCGCGCGACGGCAGTTTCTTGAGCAATTCGTGATAGATGGCTTCCAGATCGGTGTGGCTGTTCATGTCGACTGTCTCATTCCAAACGTCTTCGCGGGGTTCCAGGGGGCACAAACACTCGATACCAAACCAAAACCCGGCGCTATGACGAAAGTGCCGGGGTTGTCACAGGCTGCGGCCTCAGCCGTTCAAAAATCCGGCCAGCCGGTCAATCGCCTCATGGCTGGCGCGGATGACGGCGTCCACTGTGTTCGACCCGTTGTGGGTGCCGAAAATGCAGCGGTCCATCTGGCGCAGCGGGCTGGCCATTGGCAGCGGCTCGTCC
>JANNAF010000269.1:0-7964 GCA_031384005.1 Rhodobacterales bacterium
TGCCGATGAAAAGATGATTCAAGACTGCGTTTTGTGGAAGGATGAACATATCATCATCCTGAACAAACCCGCAGGCCTGCCGTCGCAGGGTGGTTCGGGGCAGGGCGACCGCCATGTCGACGGTCTGACCGAGGCGTTGAAATTCGGGTTCAAAGATCGGCCCAAGCTGGTGCACCGTCTGGACAAGGACACCTCTGGCCTGTTGATGCTGGCCCGCACCGACCGCGTCGCGCGTGGGTTGAGCGAGGCGCTGCGCCACCGCGCCACGCGCAAGATCTATTGGGCGCTGGTCGCCGGTGTGCCGAACCCCAAGAAAGGCTCGATCAAATACGGGCTGATGAAGGCGCCGGGCGGGCGGGGCGAGGGCGAGCGGATGATCTGCGTCCATCCCGCCAAGATGGGCGATTTCCCCGATGCCAAACGGGCGCAAAGCGACTATTTCGTGCTGTGGTTCCTGTCGACCCGGATGAGTTGGATGGCGCTGGAGCCGGTGACCGGCCGCACCCACCAATTGCGCGCCCATATGGCCGAAATGGGCCATCCCATCCTTGGGGACAGCAAATATGGCGGGGGCAGTGCCGACAACATGGGCGATGGCTGGGGGGCGAACATTGGCGGCGACGTCAGCCGCAAGATGCATTTGCATGCCCGCATGCTGTCCTTTGAACATCCGATCACCAAAAAGATGATGACCTTTACTGCCCCCTTGCCCGACCACATGGCCCGGACATGGAAGATGCTGGACTGGCACGAAAAGGATGTTCCCGCCGATCCGTTCGGGGGAATGGAGTGAGCTGGAAGCCGAAACGGTTCTGGAAGGCCGTGACGGTCAAGGCGGTTGAAGGCGGCTTTACCGTCCGCCTTGATGCCCGTCCGGTCAAAACGCCCGGCAAAAACCTGTTGGTGGTGCCGACGCAGGCGCTGGCGCAGGCGATTGCGGCCGAATGGGACGCGCAGCAGGGTCTGGTCCGCCCCGACACCATGCCATTCACCCGCGCCGCCAATTCCGCGCTGGAAAAGGTGGCCCCCCAGTTTGATGAGGTTGTGGGCCTGTTGGCCGCCTATGGCGAGACCGATCATCTGTGTTACCGCGCCACTGGCCCGGTCGAGTTGATTGCCCGGCAGCAGGCAGGCTGGGACCCTATTCTGGACTGGTGCGCCACTGCGTTGAACGCGCCGTTGACGGCAGTTGCAGGCGTCATGCACATCGCGCAGCCCCCCGCCTCGACGGACCGTCTGCACCGGATGACAGCGGAAATGTCGCCGTTCCAGATTGCCGCCTTTCACGATCTGGTCGGTCTTTCGGGGTCGTTGATCCTTGCCTTTGCCGTGACCCATGGCCGCCTGACCCCGCAACAGGCGTGGGAGCTGAGCCGAATCGACGAGATTTGGCAGGCCGAGGTTTGGGGCATAGACGACGATGCCGAAGCCTTGGCCGAAACCAAACGGCTAGCCTTTCATCAAGCTGCATCATTTTGGGCAACACTTTCGCCAAACTGATCACTTTTTGACCCAACCTGCCCAAATCGGCAGTGAATTCCCCCATTTCATGCCCTATGCACACCAAAGGTCTGGGCGGGGAATAGGTTCTTGACGTTGACTTGGGCAAAGTCAAAACTACCACCACTGCTGGGGAAGCCCTAAGACCAGATCGGGTCCGCCCGACACCACAAACCACCCTTGAAAGGGGTGGATCAACAGGATGAGGTATCCATGAAAAAATCAGTACTGTTCGGAACCATGACCGCCGCCGCGCTGCTGGCTGGCGCTGCCGCTGCCGGCACGCTGGACGACGTGAAAGCCCGTGGCGAGTTGATCTGCGGTTCCAACACCGGCCTGACCGGCTTTGGCGCACCGGACGCCAGCAACACCTGGACCGGCTTTGACGTCGATCTGTGCAAGGCCGTGGCTGCTGCCGTTCTGGGCGACGCGGCCAAGGTCAAATTCGTTCCCACCACCGGCGAAACCCGTTTCACCGCGCTGGCCTCGGGCGAAGTGGACTTGCTGATCCGCAACTCGACCTGGACTTTCTCGCGCGACAACGACCTCAAGTTCGATTTCGTCGCCGTCAACTACTATGACGGTCAGGGCTTCATGGTCAAAAAGGACCTCGGCGTTTCGTCGGCCAAGGAACTGGACGGCGCAACCGTCTGTATCCAGACCGGCACCACGACCGAACTGAACCTTGCTGACTTCTTCAAGACCAACTCGATCACCTATACCCCGGTGACCGTGGCGGACGACTCAGAGGCTCAGCGCCAATACGAAGCCGGCGCCTGCGACGCCTTCACCACCGACGCGTCCGGCCTTGCCGCCACCCGTGCAACCATGGCTGACCCGACTGCCCACGTGATCCTGCCGGAAATCATTTCCAAGGAACCGCTTGGCCCGGTCGTGCGTCACGGTGACAACCAGTGGGGCGACATCATCCGCTGGACCTATTTTGCGCTCGTGATCGCAGAAGAAAAGGGTATCACCAAGGCCAATCTGGAAGAGGTGGCCGCTGCCGCCGCTGCCAGCGAAACCTATGACCCGGAAGTCAAGCGTCTGCTCGGCATTGGCGACAATGACGTGGGCAAGATGATGGGCCTGGACAAAGAATGGGCCAAGCGCGCCATTGCCGTGTCCGGCAACTATGGCGAAATCTTCGAAACCAACATCGGTTCGGCAACCCCGATTGGGCTGGCACGCGGCTTGAACGCGCTGTGGACCCAAGGCGGCCTGCAGTACGCACCGCCGGTACGCTGATCTGACACGACAGGGCGCAACGCAGGTTGCGCCCTGTCTCTTTGCACCAATCGTCGCCGACCGCCGATAAGCAGCCCCATCAGAGGGCGCAGGGTCTGCACAGGGGGAATTCATGGCAATAGCCGCCGATGTGCCGAAAGTCAGCTTTCGGTTAAGCCAACTTATCTACGACACGCGCTATCGCAGTTATACGATCCAGTTTTTCGTGTTGCTGCTGTTTGTGCTGTTTTTAGGCTGGCTGCTGGACAACACCATCGCCAACCTTGCCGCCAAGGACAAGGATATCGACTTTGGCTTTTTGTGGTCACGGGCCGGTTACGATATTGACCAGCAACTGATCCCCTATACCAACGACAGCACCCATTTCCGTGCGCTGCTGATCGGCCTTTTGAACACCCTTGTCGTGGCGTTCTTTGCCTGCATCGGGGCCACCATCCTTGGCGTGATCGCCGGGGTTTTGCGCCTGTCCAAAAACTGGCTGGTCGCGCGCCTGATGACTGTCTATGTCGAGGTGTTCCGCAACGTCCCCCTGCTGTTGTGGATCATCCTGTGCTTTACCGTGTTCTCCGAGGTTCCCAAGGAACCCAAGGATTTCAAGGTGACCCAAGCCATGGTGGACACCTGGTCAGGACCCGAGGCGGACCGCATCTACCCGCCCTCGGCTAAAATCCTGTTCGACACCGTTGCTGTCACCAACCGCGGCACCAACATTCCCGCCCCCCTGCTGCACCGCCCCTTGGGCGGCGTCATGGTTGGCGGCATCCCGATCAATTTCTCGACCCTGGCCGTGATGATTGTCTTTGGCGGATCGCTGTGGATCAATCGCCGCCTCCGCGCCAGCGCCAAGGCGGTCCAGGAGGCAACAGGGCTCCGCCCGGTCACGTGGTGGAAATCCATCGCCATTATCGTGGTGCCGACCGTGGCGCTGCTGGTTGCCATGGGTCTGCATTTCGAAATCCCTGCCTTTCCGGCCAGTGAAACCGGCGTGTCCAAGGGCTTCAACTTTCAAGGTGGTATCAACATCGCGCACAGCTTTACCGCCCTGCTGATTGCGCTGACGCTGTATTCCGCGACCTATATCGCCGAGGGCGTGCGCGCCGGTATCCTCGCCATTTCGCGCGGCCAGACCGAGGCGGCCTATGCCCTGGGCCTGCGCCCCAACCGCACGATGAGCCTGATCGTGCTGCCACAGGCCCTGCGCGTGATCATTCCGCCGCTGATCAGCCAATATCTGAACATCACCAAGAACACGACGCTGGGCATGGCGATCAGCTATCTTGACCTCAAGGGCACGCTGGGCGGCATCACGCTGAACCAGACCGGGCGCGAGTTGGAATGTATGCTGCTGATGATGCTGATTTATCTGACGCTGTCGCTGATGATTTCGTCGGTGATGAACGTCTATAACAACGCCATGAAACTGAGGGAGCGCTAGATGTCCGATATCTCCTTCGTCCGTAATGCCATGCTGCCCGCCACCGCCCCCCCGGCGGGGCAGCGCGGGGCGCTGAAATGGCTGGCCGAAAACCTGTTTTCCGGCTGGCTGAACTCGATCCTGACGGTGCTGGCTGTGGTGGCGCTGTATTTCCTGATCATGGGCAGTTTGCCTTGGGTCACCAACGGCGTTTGGGTGGCCGGTTCCCTGGGCGAGTGTCGCACGATCCTGAACGGGGCCAGCGGTGCGTGCTGGGCGGTTCTGGTCGAACGGTGGCATCAGTTCATCTACGGGTTTTATCCGACCGAATTGTACTGGCGCCCAACGACGGCGTTTGCACTGTTGTTCGTGGCTCTTGCGCCGGTGTTGTATTATGGTTTGAACCGTCATTGCGCGATATTGGTCGGTACGGTCGGGATTTTGCTGCTGGCCGCACTCATCGGGCTCAAGACAGATGCATGGCATTTGTCGCTGTCTGTCGCAATCTTTGCGGCCTTGACGGCGCTGGCATGGTTTGCGCCCAAAAAGCTGGTCTATGTCACGCTGGCGTTTCCGGCGATGGGGTTTTACCTGCTGTGGGGCGGGTCATTCTGGGCCCCAGTAACAGTGATGATCGGTCTGGGTCTGATCGGTGTCCTGATCGTGTGGATGCTGCCGCTGTTGGGCGCGATCTGGACGCTTGGTCTTGCGGTGTTGCTGGCGCTGGTGTGGTTCCTTGACCCATTGGCGTGGATCGGGCTTGGCGGCGTGTTGCCGCTGCAGCCCCGGGTATCGGGCCTGTTGGATGCGGTCTGGGCCGTCGGTCTGGATCCGATCGACAGCGATCTGTTCGGCGGTTTCCTGTTGTCCTTTGTGATCGGCGTCACGGCCATATCAGCCTCGTTGCCGGTGGGGATCCTGCTGGCGTTGGGCAGATTGTCGGACATGCCGCTGATCAAATACCTGTGCGTCGGGTTCATCGAGTTCATCCGCGGCGTGCCCTTGATCACCATGCTGTTCACCGCATCCCTGCTGCTGCAGTACTTTTTGCCGCCGCAAACCAACTTTGACCTTGTCTTCCGCGTCATCATCCTCGTGACCCTGTTCGCCAGCGCCTATATCGCCGAGGTGGTCCGGGGCGGTCTTGCCGCCCTGCCGCGCGGGCAGTACGAGGCAGCCGACGCGCTGGGCCTTGATTATTGGCAATCGCAGCGTCTGATCATCATGCCCCAAGCGCTGAAAATCTCGATCCCCGGCATCGTTTCGTCCTTTATCGGCTTGTTCAAGGACACCACACTGGTTGCCCTTGTCGGCCTTGCCGACCCGCTGCAAGGCATCCGCAAGATCGTGCTGGCCGACATCGACTGGAAGGGCATCTTCTGGGAGCCGTTCATCTTTGTCGGCCTGATCTTCTTTGTCGTCTGCTTCAGCATGTCCCGTTATTCGATGTATCTTGAGCGTAAACTCAAGACCGACCACCGTTAAGGAGCCGCCATGGCAACCGCTGCACAAATGCAAGTCTCTGACGAAATCGCCATCCAGATCACCGCGATGAACAAGTGGTACGGCACCTTTCACGTGCTGCGCGACATCAACATGACCGTGGCGCGGGGCGAACGGATCGTGATTTGCGGGCCGTCAGGGTCGGGCAAATCAACCCTGATCCGCTGCATCAACCGGCTGGAGGAACACCAGCAGGGCCAGATCATCGTCGATGGCACCGAATTGACCAGCGATATCAAGAATATCGACAAGGTCCGGTCCGAGGTCGGGATGGTGTTTCAACACTTTAACCTGTTCCCCCATCTGACCATTCTGGAAAACCTGACGCTGGCCCCGATCTGGGTGCGCAAGGTGCCCAAAAAGGACGCCGAAGAAACCGCGATGCACTATTTGCACAAGGTCAAGATCCCTGAACAGGCCCACAAATACCCTGGGCAACTGTCGGGCGGCCAGCAACAGCGCGTGGCGATCGCCCGCTCCTTGTGCATGAAACCCCGCATCATGCTGTTTGACGAGCCGACCTCGGCCCTGGACCCCGAGATGATCAAAGAGGTTCTGGATACCATGATCGAACTGGCGCAGGACGGCATGACCATGATCTGCGTCACCCATGAAATGGGCTTTGCCCAAGCCGTGGCGAACCGGGTGATTTTCATGGATCAGGGCCAGATCGTCGAACAGAACGAACCGCGCGAATTCTTTAACAACCCGAAATCCGACCGGACCAAACTGTTCTTGTCGCAGATTCTGGGGCACTAAGGGTAGGGCGGGGTTAGCCCCGCCCTACGCCGGTTACACCACCACATCACGCGGGACAATGAAATCGACCGTGGCACCCATGCCGGGTCCAACCTCGGCCCAAGTGTCGCAGACAAAGTCGCAGACCAATGTGGCGCCAGTCGGATAGCGCGAAAATTCCGGGTGGATCGGCGCGCGGGCGACCAGACGTTCGGCAAACTCGGCGATGCCGGGATTGTGGCCAATGATCATCACGCAATCTTCGGTCGCGTGGCGCAGCACGGCCAGCATGACATCCGGACCGGCATGGTACAGCGCCGGTTTCAGGTGCAACAGCGGCGTGCCGGGCAATGCGGGGGCCAGACCTGACCACGTGCCCTGCGTCCGTTCGGCATCCGAACACAACACCTCGCCCGGTACATAACCGCGCGAGGCGAGCCACACGCCCAGCTCTGCCGCGGCCGCGCGACCCCGCTCGTTCAGCGGGCGGTCATGGTCTGGGGTGGCCGGATCATCCCAGCTGGATTTCGCATGGCGGGTCAGGATCAAACGCTTCATCTGTGGAATTGCCTCATGTGATAGGCCGACTGTTCGGGCATCCTTGCATATGCTTGGGACACGGGGCAAGTGCTGCGCACGACGCAACCTCCGGTCATGCAAGTCTGGCCCGCAGCGCTGTCCAGATAGCCGTGACAGGCGGGCAAGTCGTATCCCGTGCCCGTCAGCGCGCCAACCGGGCAGGCCGTCAGGCAGGGGGCGGCACAGGTATCACAGGGGCGGGCGGGCGGCGCAGGCAGCGCCACCACCTCCTTTAGCGCCAACGCCCCGCGAAAGCTGACAAACAACCCCTGCGACCCATGCACCAACAGCTTGACCGGGCTTTCCCAGACCGCCCCCGTGCGCAGCGCCCAACTGTAAAACGGCTGCCACGGCGGCCCGCCAAAAGGGAACAGCGCCTTGCCCCCCAGATCGCAGGCCAGCCGCCCCACCACCCGGCGCGACCAGCGGTCCATCGGGTCCGGCCCGCCCCATTCGGGCGACGCCGTGACCGCATCCCAGAACCCCGGTTCGCGCGGACCCAGCATCAGCAGCGTCCGCGTGCCCGCAGGCAGGGCAGGGTCATCTGTGCAGGCGAACCCACCCAGAATGTCCAGATGCGCCGCCTCCACCAGCGCCGCAATCGCGCCTAACGAAACGGCAGCCACAGGCTCCACCCCAGTTTCGCCGGTCTGTCGTCCTGCCATTGCAACCCCACCTGCATCGCCTCATGCCCATCCTCAGGTTGCGCATGATAGGTGCGAAAAATCCGGTCCCAAACCGACAGGGCAAAGCCGAAATTGCTGTCATGCTCGTGCCGGTGCACCGAATGATGGACGCGGTGCATATCGGGCGTTACCAGTACCAGCCGCAGGGCGCGGTCCAACGCCAATGGCAATCGCAGGTTGGCATGGTTGAACAACGCGGTCCCATTCAGAATGATCTCGAACAGGACCACCGCCATGGCCGCCGGGCCGATCACATAGACCAGCGCAATCTTGACCCCCATCGAGGCGACAATCTC
>JANNAF010000314.1:0-6615 GCA_031384005.1 Rhodobacterales bacterium
TTGCGGGCCGAAGGAGATGGCCTCTTATACCTATAACGATCACGAGGGGGGTGGGCCATTTCAGGAGCGGCGGCAGGCGGAGTGGTTGGCGGCAAGGTAGGTGTCCACATGTGGACACTTTTTATTATCGTTCAAAGTCAGGGACTTGAAGATTTTTGTTAACCCTACATTAGCTCCTGCTGAAAGGGAATGGGTTGCGATTTGTCGTCTGTTGAAGGGCAGCTATGCGGACGGAGCGGGCCTTCGCCAAATCTGACCCAACGAATGCTCCCAGCCCGAAGCGAACACTCAATCAAGTCGGAGTGATCCCGTAGAAAACTCAAACCGCCGATTGTCAGCGTCCCTGATAGCTAGCATTGCTGGCTCTGATTGAAACCTCGGAAAGCCCATTATGCTTTAAGGCAAATTCCAAAACGTGTCGGGGGGTCTGATTGGTCGGGCCCAGGGTAACCTGTGACACGGCTCCTGCGGGGATGGTTATGGGGATGTAAGGAGAGACTGCCTTGCTCGTACCCCTAAGCTTCACGCCGCTAATTGAAGAGAGGTTTCCATAGGTTAACAGCCGCCATTCCTTTTCCTCACGAAACGCGCCGTTCTTGGCCGTGAAGAGGGATTTGGCAGCATTTTGATACTTCGCGTGCTTTTCGCCATTAGGGCCAAAGTCCAGTGCAATAGAGCCTTTGCCATTGGACTCATTATAGAGCCGGGCGTCTTCGCCGAAGGCGTCGTGAAGCACGCGGATAATGGCATTGATTTCTTCGAAATCTTGGTAGCCGTAAGCGATCTTGGTCAACTGCAACTTGCTCGCGGGATGGTCATTGGCGACGGCCTCCAAGGCTTCCCTATAGAACGTGATAGAGAATCCGGCCCCGTCCGCAGCGTATCCTCGCCACTGGCTTAGAAGATCGCGTTCCTCGGAAAAACAGACGCCCAACGCCAAACGATCGTGGCTGGCAGCGTCCAAACAGATCGCTGCGCCCCGTCGCTCTAGTCTTTGTTCCGCCTTGAAGAGATCCAGCCAGAAATTCCGCATCCAGCGCCCCTCAGCGGCGTCATTTGACTGCGAAAGAGACGTTAGCCAAAGCTGTTTGCTTTCCAAGAAAGACAGAAATACATGTTCGCCGCAGTAATAGGTTAGCTCCTCAGTCATTAGACGTCACGCCTCGTTCAATTGATCTAAAGGGACACACACGCAAGTCAGCAATAGCCGGGCCTGTCAAAGGAAGCGAGTTCTTTGAGAATCACTAAGGCAACTCTCGACTTTGCAAGGGTCACTAACTGCGCATAGTTGTCATTTGTGCAAATCGCAGCATTGGGCAAAAAAAGGGCCTAAAGCCGCCTTCTGTGGACATTGCGCGAATGTCTTGCCGAGGCAAAGCCGGTCAGGAGAGCGGTGGGTCTGTGTTTTTGTCTTTGACGAACCCAGCACAGACGATGCAGCGCCGTCCAGAAAGAAAAAGGCCGCGCCCTGCGGCACGGCCTTTTTGATTGGAGCGGGCGAAGGGATTCGAACCCTCGACCCTAACCTTGGCAAGGTTATGCTCTACCCCTGAGCTACGCCCGCACTCCGTGGGGGGTATTAGCGCGTGTCGGGCGAGTGGGCAAGCGGGTTTGGCGTTCAGCGCACCAGATTGCGCAGAAGTTGCGAAAAATCCGGGATGTCGGTGTAGGGGCGGCTGGTTGGCCGCGGGCTGGTAAAACGCAAGAGGGCAAAGCCGTGAACGAGGGACCAGACAGCGGTTTCCACCTCGGCGGGTGGGCGTGACGGGGTGGCAAAGGGCTGGCAGGCGTCGCGCAGCACAGCGTAGGCGGCGTGGGCATGGGATTGCAGCAGGGGGTTGGAGCGGTTCACGTCTGGCGCGTTGAACATCAGGTCAAACAGGCCGGCATGGGTTTTGGCAAAGGTGAGATAGCCTGCGCAGATCCCGTCAAGGCGGGCAAAGGGGGCAGCGCCTGCTGCATCACGGGCCGCAACCATGGCAGCGGTGAAGCGGGCAAAAGCCTCGGTTGCGATGGCGGTCAAAAGGCCGGGCAGGCCATCGAAATGATGGGCGGGGGCGGCGTGCGACACACCGGCACGGGCGGCTGTCTGGCGCAGGGTCAGGGCAGAGCGGCCGCCCTCGGCCAACAGTGCAAGGCCTGCGTCGATCAGGGCTTGGCGCAGGTTGCCGTGATGGTGGGGGCGGTCGGAAACATCCATGAGGGCTTATGCGATTTATGCTTGACAGTGTCAAGATGATTGGCCAATCTGCCCTAACTTTACACTGTCAAGGAGGTTTTCATGACATCGTCCCGCATCGGTTACTGGTTTTTCGCAATTTCGTCGGCTTTGGTGGCGTTGGCGTCGCTGAGGGTTTTGGTGGCGCCATTGGAGGTGGTCATGGATCACATGGCGCATTACCTGCCTGATCTGCCGTTGGCGCTATATGGTCACATCCTGTTGGCGCCGCTTGCGCTGATCTTGGCGCCGCTGCAATTTTGGACTGGGTTGCGGGTGGCACGGCCTGGGCTGCACCGCTGGACGGGGCGTCTTTATGGGGTGGCGGTTTTGATTGCTGCCGTGTCGTCGCTGGCCATGTTGCCGGTTTTTCTGGGATCAGTCTGGGCCATGACGGGCTTTTTGCTTTTGGCCATCCTTTGGATTGTGTTCACCGCACTGGGGGTGGCGCAGGCGTGGCAGGGCAATTTTGCGGCCCATCGCGCATGGATGCTGCGGTCAGTTGCCCTGACCTTTGCGGCTGTCATGCTGCGGATTTACATGGCGCCGATGGTGGCCAGCGGCTGGACCGTGGTCGAGACTTATGACGTGACGGCATGGGCGTCTTGGGTGCCCAATTTGCTGGCGGTGGAATGGGCCCTGCGCCGCAGGTCAACACATGCGGTGCGGGTGTGACGCCCGTTCGCCCCGGCATGGCCCAAAAACACAAAAGGCACCCCGCGGGGTGCCTTTTTGGATCCGATTGGAGCGGGCGAAGGGATTCGAACCCTCGACCCTAACCTTGGCAAGGTTATGCTCTACCCCTGAGCTACGCCCGCACTCCGTATCGGTATGGCGGATTTAGGGGAGGGGCAGGCGGGGTGCAAGGGGAAAAATGCGCCGCAGGCAGAGATGCCGGGAAAAAATTCTGCGGGGCAGGTCGGTGGACCTGCCCCGCTGTTTTTTGTGACGCGCTGTTACTTGGCGAGGTGGAAGCCGTTCACGTTGTCGCCGGTCGCATCGCCAGCGGCCTTGTCATCGACAAAAGTATAAAGCGGGCGGCCAAACAGGGCCCACATCTTGCTGCCATCATCACGGGTGATGACGGTCAGGTCGCCAGATGCCTTGGCGTCGGCCGAAGCGGCAAGAGGCGGCCATGTCACGGCGCAATCGTTGTTGCACAGCGATTTGCCGTCGGCGTCCAGTTCATAGTTGTAAAGCGCCATGCCGCTGGTCGTGACCCAGGACGCGCCATTCGCGGTGGTTCCCATCATGGCGGCCATGGCGATATCGGCGCTGATCATGGCATCTGTAACCATATCGTTGGCAATGCTGAAGCCGTTCTTGATGTCGCCCATAACCTCGCCTGCTGCCTTGTCGGCGACCGAGGTATAGACCGGCTTGCCTTTGTAGGCCCACATCCGGCTGCCATCGTCACGCGTCACGATGGTCCAGTCGCCCGATGCTTGCGCGTCAGCGGCCACAGCCAGCGGCACCCAGCCCTCGGCGCAATCGCCGCTGCACATGGCCTTGCCATCGACATCTGCCGACGAGGTATAGAGCGTCATGCCGTTGTTATCGACCAAGGATGCGCCAAGCGAGGTGGAGCCGCTGACGCCGGGAAGCAGTCCTTCTGCAAAGGCGGGGATGGCGGCAACCATGAAAGTTGAAATCATCAAGCCACGGATTGTTTTGGTAAACATTGTGCAGACTCCTACGTCTTCACCAATTGGCATTATGCCTTGGCGCTGCTGACACAACGTCTGCGTTCACCGATGGTTCCGAAACGGTCGCCTTATGCCGCGACTGTGAGCGCGCGTGATCGGGCGGAACATGGGCGAAATTGCCCAACTTACTCCAGTTCCACCAGCAGATCCTTGGCGTCGATCTGGCTGCCGGGATGGACGTGCAGCACCTTGACCACGGCGGCGCGGTCGGCGTGGATGCCAGTTTCCATCTTCATCGCCTCGATGGTCAGCAACAGGTCACCTGCGTTGACCTTTTGCCCCGCCACAACAGCCACGGACGCAATCGAGCCGGGCATCGGCGCGCCGATATGGGCTGGGTTACCCTCCATCGCCTTGGGTTTGGCGGCGACTTTGGCTTTGATCACGCGGTTGGGCACGCGGATCACGCGGGGTTGGCCGTTGAGTTCGAAGAACACCTTGACCTCGCCGTCATCGGTGGTCTCACCCACAGCTTGCAAGCGCACCTCGATGTTCTTGCCGGGGTCCAGTTCGACGGTGATTTCCTCGCCGGGTTCCATGCCATAGAAAAACGCCTTGGTCGGCAAGGACCGGACCGGGCCATAGGATTTGTGGCGCACCATATAATCAAGGAACACTTTGGGATACATCAGGTAGCCGTTCAGATCCTCGTCATCCACGGTCAGGCCGCCCAATTCCTTGGACACCTTGGCGCGTGTCGCCTCAAGGTCGACAGGCTCCATCCCCGCGCCGGGCCGGATGGTCGAGGGTTTGTCGCCTTTGAGCACCTTTTTCTGGATGCCGGCGGGCCAGCCGCCATGGGGTTGGCCAAGGTTGCCTTTCAGCATGTCAACGACCGAGTCAGGGAAAACCACCTCGATGGCGGGGTTTTCAACCTGGGCGCGGCTGAGACCTTGGGCCACCATCATCAGGGCCATGTCACCGACCACCTTGGACGAGGGGGTCACCTTGACGATGTCGCCAAACATCTGGTTGGCGTCGGCATAGGCTTGGGCCACCTCGTGCCAGCGGTCCTCCAGCCCCAGGGAACGCGCCTGCGCCTTCAAATTGGTGAACTGGCCGCCGGGCATTTCGTGCAGGTAAACCTCGGACGCGGGGGCGGGCAGGCCGGATTCGAAGGCGGCATATTGGCCGCGCACACCCTCCCAATAATTCGAGATCTGGCGGATGGCGGCGATATCAAGGCCGGTATCGCGGTCGGTGTGGCGCAGGGCCTCGACAATCGAGCCAAGGCAGGGCTGCGAGGTGCCGCCCGAAAAGGCGTCCATCGCGGCATCGACGGCGTCAACGCCCGCATCGCAGGCGGCCAGGATGGTGGCGGCGGCGGCACCCGAGGTGTCATGGGTGTGGAAATGGATCGGCAGGCCCAGTTCCTGTTTCAGCGTCTTGACCAACAGTTTGGCGGCGGCGGGTTTCATCAGGCCCGCCATATCCTTGAGGCCCAGCACATGGGCACCGGCGGCCTTTAGCTCCTGACCGCGGGCGACATAGTATTTCAGGTCGTACTTTGACCGGGCCGGGTCCAGCATGTCGCCGGTATAGCAGACCGTGCCTTCGCAGACCTTGTTGGCCTCGAGCACGGCATCCATCGCGACACGCATGTTTTCAACCCAGTTCAGGCTGTCAAACACCCGGAACACATCGACGCCAGAGGTGGCAGCCTGTTTGACAAAGCTTTGCACCACGTTGTCGGGATAGTTGGTATAGCCGACGCCGTTAGAGGCGCGCAGCAGCATTTGCGTCATCAGGTTGGGCATGGCGGCGCGCAGGTCGCGCAGGCGTTGCCACGGACATTCCTGCAAGAAGCGGTAGGCGACATCAAAGGTCGCCCCGCCCCAACATTCGACCGAGAACAGCCCGCCCAGATTGGCGGCATAGGCGGGGGCGACGCGGATCATGTCGATTGACCGCATCCGGGTCGCGAGCAGCGATTGGTGGCCGTCGCGCATGGTGGTGTCGGTGATCAGCACCTTTTTCTGGGCGCGCATCCAGTCGGCCACGGCCTGCGGGCCCTTTTGTTCCAACAGGTTGCGGGTGCCCATCTGTGGATCGCTCAGCGCCTTGGGCGCGCGGGGTTGGCGCGCCTCGGCATGGGGTTTGGGGCGGCCTGCGGTTTCGGGGTGACCGTTCACGGTGATGTCGGCGACATAGGTCAGGATCTTGGTCGCGCGGTCCAGCCGTTTGGTGAACTGCATCAGTTCGGGCGTCGTGTCGATGAATTTGGTGGTGTAGGTGTCGTTCAGGAAGGTGGGGTGTTTCAGCAGGTTGATGACGAATTCGATGTTCGTGCTGACGCCCCGGATGCGGAATTCGCGCAGGGCGCGGTCCATGCGGGTGATGGCGGCTTCGGGGGTTTGGGCCCAAGCGGTGACTTTCACCAGAAGGCTATCGTAATACCGGGTGATGACCGATCCGGCATAGGCGGTGCCGCCGTCAAGGCGGATGCCGTTGCCGGTGGCGGAGCGGTAGGCGGTCAGGCGGCCGTAGTCGGGGATGAAGTTGTTGTGCGGGTCTTCGGTCGTGACGCGGCATTGCACTGCATGGCCGTTCAGGCGCACGTCGGCTTGGGTTGCGACGCCGGTTGCCTCGGCCAGGGTATGACCCTCGGCGATCTTGATCTGGGCTTGGACTATGTCGATGCCGGTGACCTGTTCGGTCACGGTGTGTTCGACCTGAACGCGGGGGTTTACC
>JANNAF010000367.1:0-4053 GCA_031384005.1 Rhodobacterales bacterium
CCTGCCCGGCCCCGGTGTGGCCGAGGTACGTCACGGCCTGAACCACTGGCGCGGCGGCCCCGTAACGCCCCACCCCTCCACCAATCCCGTCCTTGACCAGCATCTGCCCGCAGCCTTGGCGCAACTGACCCCGACCCATCCCGACCTTGCCCATGCCATCGCCGTGGCCGCACCCTTCCTGAACTGGATCACCTATGACGGCTATCCGCCTGCGGACATCGGCCCTGCCTTTGCCAAGGGGCATTGCTATGCCACACTGATGGGCGAAGGTGCCGCGGTCCCGGCCACCGATTATGACCTTGGCATCTTCCTGATCGCGCCCCACGTCCTTTACCGCGATCACAACCACGCCGCCCCCGAACTTTACGCTCCCCTGACGGGCCCGCACGGCTGGCGCTTTGGCCCCGGTGACCCGTTGATCATCAAACCCGCCCATGCCCCGGTCTGGAACGACGCCTTCCGCCCCCATATGACCAAGGTTGGCCCCACGCCCTTTCTGGCCCTGTTCGGCTGGACCCGCGATGTGCAACCCTTGGCACAGGTCATCCCCGCACCCGACTGGCCCGCGCTCGAGGCGCTGCGCCTGTCGCCCGACGCCTGAGGTTTCCATGTCCGCCAATCTTGACGCAGAACACTATCCGCCCCGCCTGATCGCCATGCTTGAATCCGTCTGGGGTCAGGGCTTCCTGTCCCCCGGCGGCGCAGAGGAGGTCGCGCGCATCGTCGGTGCCCATGACCTGACGGCCAAATCCGTGCTCGACATCGGCTGCGGCGCGGGCGGCATAGACATTGCCTTGGTGCGCAACCACGGCGCAGGCTATGTCGTGGGCCTGGATGTCGAGGATGCGGTCCTGACCCATGCCCGCGCCCTGATTGCGGCGGCGGACCTGTCAGGCCGGATCGGTCTGGTCAAGGTCGCCCCCGGCCCCTTGCCCTTTCCGCCCCAGTGCTTTGATGTGGTGTTCTCCAAGGATTCCATCATCCACATCCCCGACAAGCATGCTCTGATGAGGCAGGTGTTTCGCGTCCTGCGACCCGGCGGCTGGTTCATCGCCTCCGATTGGCTGATCGGAACCGACGGCCCCCCCAGCCCCGAAATGGCCGCCTATATCGCCGCCGAGGGTCTGGATTTCGGCATGGCCAGCCCTGCCCGTTACCGCGATGCCATGGCTCAGGCCGGGTTTGCCGCAGTGCAGACCGTGTCGCGCAATGCCTGGTACCGCGAACAGGCCCGCATGGAACTGGCCCGCTTGCAAGGGGACGCAGGGGCGGCGGCGGCCCGCATCGTCGGGGCCGATTTCGTCGCGCAAAACATCGCGATCTGGTCGCGCATGATCCCGGTGCTGGACAGCGGCGAACACTGCCCGACCCATCTGTTCGCGCAAAAACCGCTATAAGCCTGGGGCCAAAACGGCAGCGGACAAACCTTACCAGAATGGTTAACAAAAAAAGTCAACCCACTGATACAAAACGATTTTCAAAAGTGTCCGCGCGTGGACACTTCGTGGGCGGGCCCGTCACGCTGCCAAAAAACCCTCAATCTCCACCCTTGCAACTCCCGTCCGCTTTCGCTACGACCTCACTCACCAAGGACGGCGGGTGGGCAGGCAGGCTATGCGCTGGATTGCAAATCCATGTAGATCGGTTCGATTCCGATACCCGCCTCCACTTCCCCCTGCCACCCCTCAGATATGAGTGTCTCGATGGTCGATTTCACGGACATCCTGCGCCAGTCCCCCTTTCTTCTTGATGACGCAGCCATCGATTGGGTCCGCACCGTCAAGGCAGGCATGACCCCGGCGCAGAAAGTCGGGCAGCTGTTCGTGTTCCATTCGATGGGCAAGGACCCGGACGAACTCACCCGCCTCGCCCATCTGCAACCCGCAGGCATCACCCGCAACTTCACCCCCGATCTGGAATATGAGGCGCAGTTCGTCGACGCGGCGCAGGCCCAATCCGCCGTGCCCCTGTTGGTGTCCGCCGATCTAGAAGGCAGCCGGATGAGCCTGGCCGTGGGGACCGAGGTGCCAAACCCCCTCGCCCTCGCCGCGCTGAATGACCTGCAAGCCAGCCGCACCATCAGCCGCATCATGGCCAACGAGGCGCGGGCCATCGGGATCAACTGGTCCTTCACCCCGGTCATCGACATCAACGCCGCCTTTCGCAGCGCCATCGTCGCCACCCGCGGATTTGGGTCGGATGTGGCGGTAATCGAACAGCAGGCTCTGGCCCAGATTGCCGAGTTTCAGGCAGCAGGCGTTGCCGCGACGGTCAAGCATTGGCCGGGCGAAGGCTTTGACGACCGCGACCAGCATCTGGTGACCACGATCAACCCCCTGCCGATGGCCGAGTGGGAGGCAACGTTTGGCCGTCTTTACCGCGCGGCGATCGGGGCGGGGGTGATGTCCGTGATGTCCGCCCATATCGCGTTGCCATCCTATATCCTTTCCAGTGATCCCGATGCGGCGATCGAGGCCTACCGCCCTGCCTCGGTCAGCAGGGCGTTGAACCTGAACCTGCTGCGGGGGGAGTTGGGGTTCAATGGAGTAATCGTATCGGATGCCACGCCGATGGCAGGGTTCGGCGCATGGGCCAAGCGGGAGGAGATGCTGCCGCAGGTGATCGAAAACGGCTGCGACATCATCCTGTTCTCTCGCGATGCGGTGGCGGATGTGGCGCTGATTTCGGCAGCGGTCAAGGACGGTCGGATTTCAGCGGTAAGGCTGGATGAGGCGTTGACGCGGGTGCTGGGCTTGAAGGCATGGGCTGGGCTGCACAAGGGGGCCTGCAAGGTGAACCGCGCAAACCTGGCAATGCCCGGCAACAAGGTTGCAGCAGAGGCGGTGACAGCGCGGATGCCGACGCTGGTCAAGGATGTGCAGGGGTTGTTCCCGCTGTCACCGCAAAAACATCGCCGGGTTCTGGTGGTGTCGACCGGGGTGGTGATGCCGTTCTTTCCCGACCCCGTCCCGTTCGATCTGCCTGACATGCTGCGGGCCGAGGGGTTTGAGGTGACGCTGTATCAACCCGGCATGCAGCCAGACCTGCAGGACTATGATCTGATGCTGTATTTGCTGGGCGAGGAAACCTTGCTGACGCGGGGGCGCATTTTCCTGGATTGGGCCAAGATCACCGGGCATTTCGGGGCGGCGATGGCGCGGCATTGGCATGATATTCCGACAGCGATCCTGTCGTTCGGTTACCCATACTATCTGTATGATGCCCCGAGGGTGCCGACCTATGTGAACGCCTATGCGACCATGCCGTCGATGCAGCGGGCGGTTCTGGAGTGTTTGCTGGGCCGGGCCGAATGGAACAAAAACAGCCCGGTTGACGCCTTTTGCGGGCTGCCGGACGCCCGATTCTAGGCGGATATCGGCGTGTCCAGATCTGGACACTTTGATAACCACCTGAATTAAAACGATAATGCGAAAAAAATTAACCAAGTGGAAAGGTTTGTCCGGGGTCCGGGCAAACCTGAGAACTGGCGCGACCGTCGGGCCGGATTACCAAGGCGCGCGGTCAGTACATTGTCTGTTTGTAGTCCGCCTCGAGGTCAGCATCCATTTTGTGCAAGGCCGCATCATCCGCAGGTGCGGTGCCGACCTGATCATTCAGGATGCGCATGAGGGACGGCAGGGCCGCACGGTCCTGTCGGTGATCGGGGTCCCACAGATGCGATCGGCGCAGCGCCTTGGCGCAGTGCAAGAACACCTCGGACACCCGCACGACAATGGCCAGTTTGGGCACGCGGTCGTTCACGGCCATGGTCGCCAGCAAGTCGGGGTCGGTGACGAGCGTGGCCTGACCGTTCACCCGCAGGGTATCGTCAAAGCCGGGGATCAGGAACAACAGGCCGACATTGGGATTGGCCACGATGTTGGCCAGCGTGTCCAGACGGTTGTTGCCGGGGCGGTCGGGGATGGCAAGGGTGTGGTCATCCAGAACCTGCACAAAACCGACAGGGTCGCCACGCGGGCTGACATCGGCGCGGCCCGCGTCATTTTGGGTGCCAAGGCACAAAAACGGTGCGCGGGCGATGAAGGCGCGGGC
>JANNAF010000380.1:0-1658 GCA_031384005.1 Rhodobacterales bacterium
CTTTGCCAGCTATGACCTGGACCGCATCCGCATGATCGCCCAAACCGTGTTCGACCTGTTCGAAGAGGAGGACGGCCTTGCCGCCCTGTTCGGCCTGATCCGCGATGCCCTGCCCGAACGCCTGCACGAAACCGCCTATGCGCTGGCCTGCGACGTCGCCTCCGCCGACGGCACCCTGCGTGAGGTTGAACTGCGCATGCTGGAGGAGGTGCGTGAAGAATTGCACATCGACCGGCTGCACGCCGCGGCCATCGAATGGGGTGCAAGGGTGCGGCACCTGCGGCCGTGAGGCGTAGGGTGGGTGCAACCCACCACACCGGGCGGTGGGTTGCACCCACCCTACCCCAGTCCTGCCCGCCACATCCCTTGCACGCAACCGTTCAGGCCGCCGCGTCAAACCTCGCCCGGTGGCTGGCCATGAAACCCTTGTCGGGTTGAAAACGGCGGGGCATCTGCAAGACCCCATCCGTGCCGCGTTCCAATATCCGCCGGGTTTCGATGGGCACATGCGGCGCAATCAACATACGCCAATTCTCGTCAAAACTGATCAAATGCCGGTCAAAGGCCCGATCGTGCAAGGCGTTCAGACAAATCCCATTCGTCGGCCACATCCGATGATCCGGGTGATCTGACCAAGACAGGATGTGACTTGCGTTCAGGATGCGCGGGTCCTCTGCCCCGGTCAATGCACAACGCGAACGATAGGATGTCAGGACCATGTCGCGAAACAGCGCCTGCCCCGATCGGGCCTGCGTGACGGTTGGCGTCTGCCCCCCAAGATGATCGAACTGCTCCGGTCTATCGGCCATTTCGGTAACGGGTGGTCCGTTCTGCCGGGTGTAGGCCACTTCGACATCTCTTGAATTGCGCAGGAACGCGGCCCAGACCAATCTGTCTGTGGCACTGGCATTGGCCATACCCTTTTGCGACAAACTATCGTCCAAGGCGGCAAGGTTGGTCAGCTTCAGCGCAACCGCCGAGGCTGTACGATCAAGGCGCGTGGCCAAACGAATTATGTCGGGATTGCGTGAATGAAACCGGCCAAAATCAGTCACAAGATACAGCGCAAGCGCCTCCATAACTTCTTTTGGGGTCCAGTTGCGTCGCTCTGCCATGGCTTGATGATGCCAGGGCCACTTGCTCCAATCAACCCCATGCGAAAGGCGCGCGTTCGGCTAGCCCGCTTGGGCCCGTCTTTTTGGGCCCGTCTCTATAACGCTACAGTACTGTGGTTCCGACGACCTATCCTAACACCAGGTTAATTTCCAAAAACCAACCCACTGATTCCAAACGCTTTCCAAAAACGTCCAGATCTGGACGCCCCTTACACCATCCCTGCCCAGCGCTTGATCAACCTTGCCTGCAACAGATGCGCCCGCTTGACCCAAGCGCCCTCGCCCGGCGGATCCTCGCGGTCCGCCATCGGCACCGCCTCGCGCCGCGCCGCATCCGCCGAAAAGATGGCAAACACCAGATCGCGCCCCGACGCAGGCTCGATGAACCCGGCCAGCCCCGAGACAAAGTTCAAGGTCCCGCTCTTGCCAATCACCTTGACCGGGCTGTCCTTGATCGCGCGGCCATTGTCATCGCGCAACCCGATGTTGCGCAGCACCGGCCGCAACCCCAGCACCCGATCCCCGGCCGCCAGCGCCCGCATC
>JANNAF010000383.1:0-2221 GCA_031384005.1 Rhodobacterales bacterium
GTGACGTGTTTGGGCGTGTGGCAGCCCGTGCAGTTCAGGGTATAGAACATTTCCTTGCCGCGCAGGACCACGGGGTCATCGACGTTGCGGCGTTCTGGCACGCCCAGATTGCGGGCGTAATGGGTCACCAGATCCAGCGCCTCGCCCGATACCTCATGCCCGCCATGGATGTCTTGCGCGCCGTTCGGGGCGGCCAGACAATCCGCTTGCGCCGCCGTGCAATCGCCACTGACCGCAGGGTGCAGCGGGGTGGACAGCCCCATATCGCCCGAAAACGCCGCTGCCGACTGGGCGCGCACCGTTGGCGCGCCGCCCTTCCAGCCAAACCGCCCCAGCATCGGTACGCCGAATTCGGCCGATGGCACAATGCTGGCCCGGCCCGAAATGCCGTCACCGTTCGCGTCGGTTTCATCCACCCGCGCCAGAATGTCGGCGGCGGGGATCGCCTCCAGCAGGCCCAGCCCAATCATCTGCGGCGCGATGCGCGGCGACAGCATGGCACCGGGTGCAAGAGTGGCCCCGGCGACGGCATAGGTCGGCGCCCGCAGGCTGGCGACCGCCTCCATCAGCGTCACAGGCTGTTCGGCATAGGTCACCACCATCCGCCCCTCTGCCGCGATGCCGGTGGCGGCAAAGTTTTGCAATTGGCCGCCCAGAACCGGGTCTGGCTGGGTCGCCAGCCAATCGGTGATGCCCTCAGGACTGGCGCCCCCCGGGACCGACAGACGCAAGAACAGCGACACCGCCGCCTCCTGCGCCACGGGCACATGCCCGCGCCCATCCTTCAGGTGGCAATCCTGACAGCCCCGTGCGTTGTACAGCGGTCCCAGCCCGTCCGACGCAACGGTCGAGGCCGGCGCGGCCACCCATGTCTTGGTAAACAGCGCGTTGCCAAGGTTGAAATCCATCTGGCGGTCAAACGGCATATTGCCCGAAAACTGCGAAAACGCATCCGGCGTTGGGCGGCGCCGCACCGTGGCGGCCCCGGCGGGTTTGGCCTCGAACGGTTCGGCCTTGGTGAAATCCTGCACCGGGGCCAGAACAGCGGCAATCCGCGCCGCCTCGGCTGCGGTGCGGGGCAGGGCGGGCAGGTGGCGGTCGTCCAGACCTTGGGCCCATGCAGGCCCGGCCAACAACGCCAGCATGACCGCCCAGCGTGTCACTGAAACACCGCCGTCGGGTTGTCCAGACTGTCCGACCCCGCGAACCCCGCACCGGTCAACCCCAGCGCCGTCATGGCCCGTTCCACCGATGCCGTCTGCGTCACCAATGCCTCCACCGCCGCCATGATCAACGCCTCGCCCTGCGCATTGCCCGGTGCCAGCATCTGGTCATAGGCCATCCCCCCCTCGGCCGCGACCTTGAGCGTGGCCAATGCGGCGACACTGGACGCCAGTTCCGCCGTCAACTGGGCGTCCGCCGCAGGGTCTGCCGCAGCCACCAGTTGCGACAACGACGGACCCGACACCACAGAGCCATCGGTGCGGGTATACTGCCCGACATAGACATTCTGGATGCCCAGCGCGTCATAGTAATGACTATTATGGGTGTTGTCCGAGAAACAGTCATGCTCCTCCTCGGGGTCGTTCAGCATCAGACCCAGACGAATCCGCTGCCCCGCCAGTTCGCCATAAGACAGGCTGCCCATCCCGGTCAGCATTGCGGTCAGGGCGGCCTGCGGATCGTTTGTGATCACAGTCGCGGCAGCCCCGCCCGGCGCCCAAGCCACCGCCATTTCCGTCAGGTCCGTGACCAGCAGATCCGCCGCCGCCTGCAAATACTGCGCCCGGCGGTCGCAATTGCCGCCCGTGCAGCCATCCCCCTGAATATAATCGGAAAACGGCCGCATGCCCGCCCCCGGCCCGGTGCCGTTCAGATCCTGCCCCCATAACAAAAACTCGACCGCGTGATACCCCGAGGCGACATTCGCCTCGATCCCGCCCGCCTCTTGCAGGGTGCCCGAAATCAGGTCGGGCGTGATCACAGAGGCATCAATCGCCACGCCCGACAAGGTAAACTGCGGCGTGGCGATCACGTTCAGGGTGGACAACGCGTTCTCTTCGTTCTGGCCCAGCCCGGTGGCGACATAGTCGATCAACCCCTCGTCCAGCGGCCAGGCGTTCACCCGGCCCTCCCAATCATCGACGATGGCATTGCCGAAGCGGTACACCTCGGTCTGCATATAGGCGGGGCGCGCGGCGACCCATGCGGCGCGGGCGGC
>JANNAF010000421.1:0-7711 GCA_031384005.1 Rhodobacterales bacterium
GCCCGCGCCAAGCGCGCCTGGGGCCGGTTCAAGCTGGCTGCCGTATCGTCCTTTGCCTTTGTCGAGGCGACCGGGCCGATTTATGCGGGCAAACTGGTGCGTGATGCGCTGGGCCTTGGTTCCGCACACCTGCCGCATGACCCGGCACCGCAACTGTCACCGGGCCTTGATGCGGGCCAAAAGCTGGCTTCGGCGGAAATGGTGCTGCGGGCGATGTCGATGACGGATGGGTTCGCGCGCATCGTGTTGTTGGCGGGTCATGGCGCCAATGTCACCAACAACCCCCATGCCAGCGCCTTGCATTGCGGCGCCTGTGGTGGGTATTCGGGCGAGGTCAACGCGCGCCTGCTGGCCACCCTGTTGAACGATCCTGACGTGCGCATGGGCCTGCCTGCAAAGGGGATCGTCATCCCCGACGACACGCTGTTCCTGGCGGGCCTGCATGACACTACGACCGATGACGTGCTGGTCTATGCCGACGACCACCCTACGGCGGCCCACACCAAGGATCTGGCCGACGTCAAACGCTGGCTTGCCGCCGCTGGCCTTGTTGCACGGGGCGAACGTGCCCTGCGCCTGCCGCGCGCGCGGGGCGCTGGTGACATCGGTGAGCGCGCCCGCAACTGGGCCGAGATGCGTCCCGAATGGGGTCTTGCCGGATGCCGCGCCTTTGTTGCGGCCCCGCGCAGCCGGACGGCCGCGCAAAACCTGGGCGGCCGCGCATTCCTGCACAGTTATGACTGGCGGCAGGACAAGGGATTTGGCGTGCTGGAACTGATCCTGACTGCCCCGGTCGTGGTGGCCAGCTGGATCAGCCTGCAATACTACGGGTCGACCGTATCGCCGGCGGCCTTTGGCGGCGGCAACAAGCTGTTGCACAACGTCACCGGCGGCATTGGCGTGGTCGAAGGCAACGGCGGGCTGTTGCGCGCTGGCCTGCCGTGGCAATCGGTGCACGATGGCGCGGACCTTGCCCACGAACCCCTGCGCCTGTCGGTCATCGTCGAGGCACCGCAATCGGCGATCAACGACATTCTGGCCAAGCATCACGGGGTGCGGGAGCTGTTTGACAACCGCTGGCTGCACCTCTTTACCTTGGGTGACGCGGGGCTGGTCCAGGGACGCTATGTCGGCGGATTGGCATGGGAGCCGGTGACACAGATGGCCCGAACCAAAGCGGCGTAACCCGCCAAACCGCAGATGCTGCCTGATGGCCGCCATGGCCCTGTTGCACAAATCATCTGATGGCCGGGCTTCCCCTATGCCCGGACAGACACATTCTGGGGCGGCAGGGTGATTGGATCAAGATGATCTGGTGGAATGTCCAGACTGCCTGGCAGTCCGCCACGCCGCTGGAGAAGGGTCGGTTCGTCCGGCAATCCGTCAAGGACGGCAAGATGGCCCTGACCCCGGCGCATTTGGCGGTGCTGTTCGGGGGGGCGACTTGCGGTTGTCGCAGCGCACTGGGCAGTACCCCGATCGAAACCGCCAAGCTCGATGGCGTCGGTCCCCAAATCAGGCTCGCCGAAACCGCGTGTCCCCATCGTGGCGCACAAGAGCGGTTGCATCGACTATTTTCATGGAACGCGTGATAGCTGCGGTGCGACCGGGTGCTTGGGTTTATGCGGTTCTGGCTGTCGTTACAGTCAGGCCCCCTGCCGTCGTTTTCGACAGTACAGTTCAAGCCGATGATGAACCACGTCATATCCCATCAATGCTGCGATTTCCGATTGCAACTGTTCGATCCGGTCTGACTGAAACTCCATGATGTCACCGGTATCAAGATCAACGATATGATCGTGGTGCACCTTGTCCACGCGCTCGTACCGGGAACTGGCCCCTTCGAAGCTGTGGCGTTGGATCATCCCGGCGCGTTCCAGAACGGCGACCGTGCGATAAACCGTCGCGATTGAGATCTTTGGATCTTTCACCTGCGCGCGCCGATGTAGCTCGTCGACCTCTGGGTGATCCTCAGTCTCGGTAATCACTTGCAGCAAGGCGATGCGCTGCGCTGTGACGCGCAGACCCGCGTCCTGCAGTGCGGCGGTCATTTTCTCGGCCTGGCGACTGGTGCTTGTCATTCTGTCCCTTTCCTGTCTGCAACGAACAGGCTTTCGCAACTTCCAGCTGTCTTTGCGAGTGATTATCATTATTCTTTACACTTGCAAGTCATTCTCATACTCAACTATCAAAGTAAATCAGCAATTGGAGATGCGGTATGAGTGGGCCAAGTGTGCGGTCTTTGATATTGGGCTTGGCGGGGGCAGTCATGCTGACGCAAGCTGTCTTTGCCCAGGACGACAAGTTCAAGGTAGTTACGACTTTCACCATCCTTGCCGACATGGCGCGCAATGTGGCGGGTGATGCGGCAGTGGTCGAATCAATCACCAAGGCGGGGGCGGAAATTCATGGCTATGAACCGACGCCGGGCGACATCATCCGCGCGCAGGGTGCTGACCTGGTCTTGTGGAACGGCCTGAATCTGGAACGTTGGTTCGAGCAGTTCTTTCGCAACCTTTCCGAGGTTCCCAGTGCGACGCTGACCGACGGCATTGTGCCGATGAGCATCAGTGAGGGCGAATATTCCGGCAAGCCTAACCCGCATGCCTGGATGAGCCTGGAGAACGCGATCATCTATGTCGACAACATCCGCGATGCGATGTCGGAACATGATCCTGAAAATGCCGCGACCTATGCTGCCAACGCCGAGGCCTACAAGGCCGAGATCACCGCCGCCATTGCGCCGTTGCGCCAAGCCGTGCTGGCGGTGCCAGAGGAACAGCGCTGGCTGGCGTCCTGCGAAGGTGCATTCAGCTATCTGACCCGCGATTTCCAGATGAAAGAGCTGTATCTGTGGCCGATCAACGCCGACGCGCAGGGCACACCGCAGCAGGTGCGCCGCATGATTGACGCGGTGCGGGCCAACGAAATTCCGGCGGTGTTTTGCGAAAGCACGGTCAGCCAGGACCCGGCCGAACAGGTCGCCCGCGAAACCGGGGTGGAATATGGCGGTGTGCTGTATGTGGACAGCCTGACCGAAGTGGACGGCCTTGTGCCGACCTATATCGACCTTTTGCGCGTCACATCGCAAACCATCGTGGACGGATTGACCAAATAGGCACCCGTCAACATCGCTGACGATTTCAAACTGGCCCCTGCCCAAATCGTGGGCGCGGGTATCGTTACAATACCAGCGGGCTTTTCACCGCGTTTTGCAGGAACAGACAAAATGGCCGCCACGCCCACATCCGCCCCATCCGGCATCACCGCGCAGGGTGTTTACGTCACGTATCGCAACGGCCAAACCGCGTTGCGAGATACCACATTTGAAATTCCGACAGGCACGATCACCGGACTTGTGGGGGTGAACGGGGCGGGAAAATCGACGATTTTCAAGGCGATCATGGGCTTCGTGCCCGTGGCCAAAGGGCAGATCACCGTGCTGGGGCAGTCTGTCAAATCGGCGCTGAAGGCCAACCTTGTGGCCTATGTTCCGCAATCCGAGGAAGTGGACTGGAGCTTTCCGGTATTGGTCGAGGATGTGGTGATGATGGGTCGCTATGGCCATATGGGATTTTTCCGTATTCCCAGTGCGGCAGACCGTACCGCAGTCACCTCGGCGCTGGAGCGGGTGAATATGACCGATTACCGGATGCGCCAGATCGGTGAATTGTCCGGCGGCCAACGCAAGCGGGTGTTTCTGGCCCGCGCCTTGGCGCAAGACGCGCAGGTGATCTTGCTGGATGAGCCGTTCACCGGCGTTGATGTGCAAACCGAAGATGCCATCATCGCCCTGCTGCGCGCCATGCGCGACGAAGGCCGTGTGATGCTGGTGTCCACGCATAATCTGGGGTCGGTGCCAGAGTTTTGCGACCGCACTATTCTGGTCAAGGGCACGGTGCTGGCCTATGGGCCGACCGAAACCACCTTTACCCGCGAGAACCTGGAACTGGCCTTTGGCGGCGTCCTGCGGCATTTCGTTTTGGGCGGGGCCGATCTGCATGATGATGATGATGCGCGCACGGTGTCGGTGTTCACCGATGACGAAAAACCGTTTGTGATTTACGACAAATCCGTGGCCAAGCAGGTGGCGAAATGATCGAAACGCTGCTTTTGCCGTTTCAATACGGCTACATGACCAATGCGATGTGGGTATCGGCGCTGGTGGGCGGGGTTTGCGCGTTCCTGTCGGTGTATCTGATGCTGAAGGGCTGGTCGCTGATCGGCGATGCGCTGAGCCATTCCATCGTGCCGGGGGTTGCGGGGGCCTATATGCTGGGGCTGCCGTTTGCGTTGGGGGCGTTTGTGGCGGGGGGCCTCGCGGCGGGGGCGATGCTGTTTTTGAACCAGCGGTCGGGGTTGAAAGAGGATGCGATCATCGGGCTGATCTTTACCTCGTTCTTTGGGCTGGGGCTGTTCATGGTGTCGATCTCGCCGATGTCGGTGTCGGTGCAGACCATCACGATGGGCAATATTCTGGCGATCACGCCCGAAGACACGCTGCAACTGGCGATCATCGGGTTCGTGTCGCTGGCGGTGCTGTTGGCCAAGTGGAAAGATCTGATGGTCACGTTCTTTGACGAAAACCATGCACGGTCGATGGGGATAAATACCGGGCTTTTGAAGGTGGTGTTCTTTGCCCTGCTGTCGGCCTGTTGCGTGGCCGCGCTGCAAACCGTGGGCGCGTTTCTGGTGATCGCGATGGTGGTCACACCGGGGGCCACGGCATATCTTTTGACCGACCGTTTCCCGCGCCTGTTGATGCTGAGCGTCGCCATCGGGTCGATCACCAGCTTTACCGGGGCCTATTTGTCGTTTTTCCTTGATGGCGCGACGGGCGGTCTGATCGTGTGCCTGCAAACGCTGATCTTCCTTGTGGCTTTCGTCTTTGCGCCCAAACATGGCTATCTGTCGGCCCGCCGCCGTGCGGCCAAAGTGCTGGAGGACGCAGTATGATCGATACCTTGATCCAACCGTTCCAATTCGCCTTTATGAACAACGCGTTCCTGATCATGGCAATGATATCGGTGCCAATGGCGCTGCTGTCATGCTATTTGGTGCTGAAGGGCTGGTCGCTGATGGGGGATGCCATCAGTCACGCGGTGCTGCCGGGGGTGGTGGCGGCCTATCTGTTGAACATTCCGCTGATCATCGGGGCGTTTTGCGCGGGGATGTTCTGTGCGCTGGCGACCGGGTTCCTCAAGGAAAACAGCCGGGTAAAGCAGGATACCGTCATGGGCATCGTGTTTTCCGGCATGTTTGGTCTGGGCATCGTGATGTATACCAAGATCAGCACCGATGTGCATCTGGACCATATCCTGTTTGGCAACATGCTGGGTGTGGGACCGGACGATCTGTGGACGGCGGGGCTGATTGCAGTGTTTGTCACGATTGTCATCCTGGCCAAACGCCGCGATCTGATGCTGCACGCGTTCGATCCGATCCAGGCGCAAGCCGTGGGCCTGCCGGTGCGCTGGCTGCATTACGGGTTGCTGTCCATGATGTCACTGACCATCGTGGCCACGCTGACGGCAGTGGGGATCATCCTGTCCATCGGCCTGCTGATCGCACCTGGTGCCATTGCGTTTCTGCTGACCAAACGGTTTGACCGGATGCTGATGGTTGCGGTTGGGGTTACGCTGATATCCGGGTTTGCCAGCGTCTATCTCAGCTTTTACATCGACTCTGCCCCCGCGCCGACGGTGATCCTGATCCTGACTGCGGTGTTTATCGTCGCATTCGTGTATTCGACACGCGAAGCCACAGCCCAAAGCACGCCGACGGCCTGACGAGGTCACTGCGGCCGCGCTGGCGTTGTCGCGCCAGTTGCCAGGCAAAGGTGACTGCACCAGCCGACCCGGGTTTGGGTGCACCGTCCGGTTCCAATGCCGCATTACGGCTTGCCTGCAAGCATTGGATGGACCGCAGCCCAAACCCGGACCGCGTCACGCGCCAGCATCTTTGCCTCAGCGGCGTTCAGCCGGTTCAGGGCGGCTTTGCGGTCGCCCCTGTGCATCTTTCAAGGCGCGTTTCCACAGGGCCAGACCGGAAGGCGGGCTCCAAGGCAACGCTGCATGGGACAGCCATTTTCGGAGCAGATCCGGCAAACGGTCGTAGCTTGGCACTGGACACCCGCGGTTCCGGGGATGCAGCGAGGCGGCAAGGTTGCGTGGCATAATCGGACCGTAAATCAGATGTGAGCGGGAGAGCGCAGTGAACCGGCAATGGCCAAGACGTTGCCATTGGTATTTCCTGCGGCCTGATTGCTTTGATGCCTAGGCCGGCTTGGCCTTGTTCCAAGCCGGAAACGGGTCGGGCAGATCGGCCCAATCCGCGGGCGTAAAGTTCTGGGCGTGAACAAGGCAGGCATCCAACCGCGCCGTCAGTGCTGCCTTGTCCATGTCGGCCCCGATGAACACCAGTTCCTGCCGCCGGTCACCCCAAGGCTCGTCCCACACGTCGGCCAGTTCGGCCAGCGCGTCGGGATGTGTGGGCCAGCGGTCGCGGGGCACAGAGACCCACCAGCCGCCCAAGGGTTTGACCGAACTCATTGACCCCGCAAGGCTGAACTCAACCGCCCAATTCGGGCGCGAGGCAATCCAGAAATGGCCTTTGGCGCGGATCACGCCCGGCAGATCGCCGTTCAGCAGATCGTGGATCTTTTGCGGGTGAAACGGACGGCGCGCGCGGTAAACCAAAGAGGAAATCCCGTAGTCCTCGGTTTCGGGTGTGTGATGTGCAAAGCCGTACAGTTCTTTGGCCCAGAGCGGATGTTCATGTGCCCGGTCAAAATCAAAGAGGCCGGTGTCAAAAATCTGCGCTGCGGGCACAGCCGAAAAATCGGTCTCGATCAGGCGGGCATCCGGGTTCAGGGCACGGATGATCTTGCGGGCGGCGTCCATGCGGTCGGGCCCGGCGGCGGTTGCCTTGTTCAGGATCACCACATCGGCAAATTCGATCTGTTCGGTCAGCAGGTTGACCAGTGACCGGGTGTCATCCTCGCCAAGGCTGGTCCCGCGATCCGACAAGAAATCATGGCTGGAAAAGTCATTCAGCAGGTTTACCGCGTCCACCACCGTGACCATGGTATCCAGCCGCGAGACATCGGCAAGGCTGGCCCCGTTCTCATCGCGGAAATCAAAGGTGGCGGCGACGGGCAGCGGTTCAGCAATGCCGGTGGATTCGATCAACAGATAGTCGAACCGCCCTTCCGCAGCCAACCTGCGCACCTCGATCAGCAGATCATCGCGCAGCGTGCAGCAGATACAGCCATTTGTCATCTCGACCAGCTTTTCTTCGGCCCGCGACATTTCCGTTCCGGCCCGGATCAGGTCTGCGTCGATGTTCACCTCGGACATGTCGTTCACGATGACCGCCACGCGCCGCCCTTCGCGGTTGTTCAGAACGTGGTTCAACAGGGTCGTTTTGCCCGCGCCAAGAAAGCCAGACAGGACGGTGACCGGAAGGCGGTGATCGGTTGGCGCGAAAGACTGGGGCATAGCAACCTTTAGATATGTTATGTTATACTATTACATATCTAGCGCGATCCTGGCGCGGTCGCAAGGGATCAATTTCTTGGGCGTGAGGCAAGGATCATCTCCTCGGACTGATCGCCGTCACACAAAGGGCCGCAACAGCTGTAGCGAGATCAGCACAATCGTTGCACCCGCAGCGACCCTGCATGAGGGAAGGATCGCGCAGGCCGCGCCGA
>JANNAF010000448.1:0-14803 GCA_031384005.1 Rhodobacterales bacterium
CACCGGCGCCGCTGTCAGCGCCGCTTGCGCATGTGCAGGCCTTGCATGGTCCGGCCATTTCAGTTTCATCCCCACCCCCATTTTCAGACGGGCCCCAACTTCAGACGGGCCCCAACTTCAGACGGGCCCCATTTTCAGACGAACCCCATTTTCAGACGGTCACGGGATACCCAACCCCGCGCCCCTTCATGCCATCAGGCCAGCGCCTCTGCCAAGCCCGGTTGCCGCAGCGCTGCTTGCAACAGCTCTACCGGCGTCCGACGCTGGACCATGGGCACCGCCAACCGCACCAGCTGTGCGCGCTTGTGGGCCGAATGAACCGCTGGCATCCGCAAGACACCGTATTGGCGGCCGTCTTCGTCATTGCGGTAGGTCTCGCCCAACCGGCTGACGTCATAGCCGATCTGGCGCAACGCCCGCATCAGATGCAGGGATGACAAGCAGATCAACTCCTCTGCCCCATGCCCCCGCACCAGATCGACCAATCCATCGACGATCAGGCGCATGCACTCGGTCCGGTCGGCGGCGGTGTCGATGTCACTGGCAATCACCAGCCGCGTACACTCCCAAACCTTGGGCGTGGCAATCTCCACTGACATGATATGCGGCGGAATATGCGGCAGTTTCCCCGAATAGGCATCGCGCAGCATATAGGTGTGCTGGCCCCAGGTCGCTGTCGTGGCCATTGCCCGCGCCCCGCCGATGACCACCCCGTCGCGCAAGACCAACGAATAATGCGCGACCGGCGTGTCATACTGGTCCATTTCGACCGTGTCATTGTGCGGCACGTCCCACTTCATCTCGTCCACAAAAACCTTCTTGCGCAGGGCAAGAAACTCGTAAAATGCCCGTCCATGACGGTGAAAGTCCGAAAAGTCGAACCGTATGTTCTCCATTTTTGTCTCCTTGGCAGAATGGCAGTTCCGTAATCCCACTTAAACTGCCGTAAGTTGTATTGCTCAATGATTCTGATACCATGAGTGGAAAATTGACGCGCAGAAACGCCGATCCGACCACATTGGTCAGGCCAGTGACTGGCGTTCAGACGTCAGGGTCAGGGTCAGATCAGCCGCCGCGCCACCGCAATCGAGGCCGCCTGCGACAGGGTTTTCGCCCCCAGTTTGCGCTTGGCATTGTTCAGCCTTGCCTTGACCGCGCTTTCCGAAATGCCGATCATAAAGGCGATCTGCTTCAGGCGCATCCCCTCGCCCTGCATTTTCAGGGCCTCCACTTCGGCCGCGGTCAGGACCGGCTCGGTGTCATTGCCGGAATGCAGTTTGGCCACAATCAACTTCAGTTCAATCAGATCAGAAGGTTCAAAGTTGCGGTCGTCGCGAAAGAACAGGCCGTAACTGCGCCGCCCCCGGTCGGCTGGCGTGGTCATTGACACCGCCGCCCCGTGGTTCAGGCCATAAACCGCTGCCCGTTCGCGCACCTGATGCGGATCTGGCAGGGTAATTTCGGAAAACCGCACCGCGCCAGTATTGGCATAGACCCACTTCATCGCCGGATCATGCACGACCAACCCATGTGTGGTGTAAAACTCGACCCAATTGTCCGGAAGCGTGTTCATCTCATCCTCTGGAAACGAGAATCCGACGCGTATCGCGACATAGAATCCCGCCGGAGATATTTGATCGATCTGGTTGCGCATTGCCTGCAGAAGGGTCATTCACTTAATTCTGTTGCCGAAACGCGGCGGGGACTTTACTTTTGTGGTACCTACCATTGCCCGGTCTGAGTGTGTTGCGCAACCCTTAGCATCCTAGAGGTGAAAAGATGGCCGAAAAAATGCGAAAAGACCTCGGCATGGCTCAGATTCTGAGCAAACTCGGAACGTATTGTGACCGCGGTTTCGCATTGGCCATCCATATCCGCTATACACGCCCGACGTTGCTGTATCAGACCTACGAGCGGGACTGGTCGGATCACTACAGTGAAAAGGGCTATATGCTGTCCGATCCGGTTGTCGGCTGGGGTCTTGGCAACTCGGGTTGGATTGAATGGTCCAGCCTGACCGAACATGACCCGCAAGGCGTGATCGCCGATGCCGTGGCGCACGGTCTCATGAACGGCTGGACCTATTCTACCGGGCCCGCCGCCTCGCGCACCATCGCGGGCCTGCCACGTTCCGGTGCGGCGTTTTCACCCCAAGAGCGCGCCGCCATGGCCGCCCTGGTCGATGAGGCGCACGAGATCGCCGAGGGGTTCGAGGCGTTTCCCATCGACCTCAAGGACCGTCTGCGCCATCTGATGTGACCTTGCCCCGTCAAAAGGTGGTCAGACCACCCGTTCGACCATCATCTTCTTGATTTGCGAAATCGCCTTCGCCGGGTTCAATCCCTTGGGGCAGGTTTTGGTGCAGTTCATGATCGTGTGGCAGCGATACAGCTTGAACGGATCTTCCAACCCGTCCAGCCGCTCGCCCGTCGCCTCGTCCCGGCTGTCGATGATCCAGCGATAGGCGTGCAACAGCGCGGCCGGACCCAGATATTTATCGCCATTCCACCAATAGCTGGGGCAGGATGTCGAACAACAGGCGCACATCACGCATTCATACAGCCCGTCCAACTTGCTGCGGTCGTCAATCGACTGACGCCATTCCTTGGCCGGGCGGTTGGTCTTGGTTTCCAGCCACGGCATGATGCTGGCATGCTGGGCGTAAAAATGCGTCAGGTCGGGGATCAGGTCGCGCACCACGGGCATATGGGGCAGCGGATAGATCTTGATGTCGCCCTTGACCTCGTCCAACCCGTAAATACAGGCCAGCGTGTTGATCCCGCCGATGTTCATGGCGCAGGACCCGCAAATCCCCTCGCGGCAGGACCGCCGAAAGGTCAGCGTCGGGTCAATCTCGTTCTTGATCTTGATCAGCGCGTCCAGAACCATGGGTCCGCAGGTGTCGGTATCCACGAAATAGGTATCCACCCGCGGATTTTCGCCGTCATCGGGCGTCCAGCGATAAACCAGAAACTTGCGCACATTGCGACCCTCGGGCCGGGGCCAAGTCTTGCCCGTGCGGATTTTCGAGTTTTTCGGCAGCGTGAACTGAACCATGATTCCATCCCAGAAGGCCCGCAATTGCGGGCTGCATCGCTTGATCCGTACTTAACCCAGAACCGGCCCGGTTCCAAGTGCGGCATAGTTGCAAAAGTCTTGCACTTTCATGTCTTTGACACCCCGTTCACAGCCGCGTCAGCCCGGCATTGGTCAGGGCTTGGGCATAGGCGGGCCAATGCTTGTCCTTGGGCTTGTGCCACCCTACCCATGCCTCGACATCCGCAAGGGCGGCCACGGCATAGGCGTCATCGTCCCAATCGCGCGCCAAATCGATGCCGAACCCCTGAAACACCCGAAACAGCCGTTTGATGTCATACAGCCGCATCGCCGGGTTCGGGCGTTCTGCCCCGCTGCTCCAATAGGCCATCAAGGTCTGATCGCCCACGTCATGATACCGCAATGCCCTGCAACGCGGCGTCAACATCGCCTCGGCCATCCGCTTGCCCGGCCTGCGCCGGATCACGGCAATATCCTGCGCCACAGGCCCCAGCAACTGCCGCCCATGCAACGCCGACCCTTCGGCAAAAATGATCCGCACCGCCCCGGCATAAGCCGCCATTTGCGCAGCCAATGGCGCGCGCGCCGGGTCCAGCACCGCCACCCCCTGCTGGCGCAACCGTTCAACGACATAACTTTCCCCGGCATGAACCCCGGCCCCCTGATCGGCCAACCCGGTGCGCGCCACATACAAAAGGTCCGCCGCCACTGGTTCGACCGCCCGTGCCCAAGGCGCAATCAAATCCAGATAACCGGGCTTGGGCGCGACCTGCGGCAACATCTCGCCCTGAACACCCACCCGCAGACAGCGCACGGTCAAAGGCTCGGTGACCAGCCGCACCTGCGCCAAACGCAGCCCGATCCAGTCAAAAACCTGCCCCACCCAAGCGGGCAAACCGTCACGCGTCCTGCCCGGATCGACAGTGAACAGATAGGTGTCATCCGGCCTTTCGCGCAGCGCAGCAGGCAGGCGCGGCAGGTGTTCGGCCACGAAATGGCCAAAATGGCTGTCCAAAAACCCGCCCCAGACACAGTCCTCCTCGACCCGAACCGTTTCCGGCGGCAGCGCGGGGCAGGTATCGACCGGCACGCTGTTCCGGCAATGCCGGATCAGGATGCGGTGTTCAAACTCTGGCCAGATCGGGCCGCCATTGGGAACATGCTGTCCAACCGAAACCACCGGCACCACCGGAACCTCGGTAAAAACGGCCAGCGGGGCAGTCATCCGCTACATCCGCGACTGGGGCAAGGACGAGAATGGCCGCGTCGGCGGCATCCCCGACCGCCCCTGCACACAAGACGCATAAACCTGATCCGGGTCACGCCCCGCCAGATAATCCGTCGATATCCCGATCGACAACGTCGTGCCGACATTGCCGTTGCTGTCAGCGACAAAACCTACCGACCCGCGTGGCCGCTGCGCCAGTTGCGCAGGCTCGATGCACTGCTGTTCGGCCAATTGCACCGGAATGGGCCCACAGGCCGCCATCAGCATCAACCCCAAAATACCCAGCCGTTTCATCGTGTTACCCCCTGAACGGTACAACGCCCGACTGGGCAAAACAGGCCAGCGTCGCGGGCCGCCCAGCAATCTGCATGATATTGGCCACCGTCGATGTGCCTGCCTCGACCCCGATATCCACCGCAATCGCGCGCAACTCGTCGGGGCTGCCGTTTTCCACGATGCAGCGCGCCGCACCGGGGCCGACCACAGGTGCGATCACCGATTCCGCTGTCCGCGCCACGGCCTTGTCCACCACCGATTGCGGATCACATCCCGCCACCAGCACCGTGACCAGCCCTGCCGCCGCCAAAACCCAAACCCTCATCACATACCCTTTCGTGCTGCGCGCCGTATGACCAGTTTCAGACCCGACCAAACCTCGTCCACCGCGCAAACCTTGACGTCCACCAATACATCGGCCAGCGCCCGGTTGCGAATGATATCCTCGGTCACATCGGTTGGCACCTTGGATGCCTTTTTGGGCCACGACACCCAGATCATGCCATCGGGTTGGATCATGGCACGCAATCCGGGCAGCGCTTCGTCCACTTCGGCGGCAGATTTGGTGAACAGATGGATCACATCCCATGCCCCTGCGGCCAAGCCGCGCCAATCGGCCATCAGGTCCATCCGGCGAAAGGCCGCCGCCCGGGTCAGATGGGTCAGGCTGTCGGGCAGCCCGACAAAAGCAACCGCCTGCCCATCCTTCAACCCCAGTTTCCGCACCAGCGGGGTGCCAGAGTACCCCGCCGGTTCCATCAGAATTTACGCTCTGCCGGGGCGATCTTCTTCAGGCTGATGCCGCCCTCGGCTTCGGTGGTCAGGGGGGCTGTGTGCACCGCCCGGTACGCCATCCGCACCGCCGCGTCCTCGACATAGGCCAGGGAATGTTTGCGCCACGCCGCGTCATTGCGCGTCGGATAATCCTCATGGGCATGGGCACCGCGCGATTCCTTGCGCGCCTCGGCGGCGGCGATGGTGGCCAATGCGTTGGGCATCAGGTTGGTCAGTTCCAGCGTCTCCATCAGGTCGCTGTTCCATACCATGCTGCGGTCGGTGACCTTGATGTCATGCATCTTGCGCGCCACGGCCTGCATCTTGACCACACCATCCGCCAGCGTCTTGTCGGCGCGAAAGACGGCCGCATCGCTCTGCATCGTCATCTGCATTTCCAGCCGCAACGCCGCCGTCGGCACCGCGCCATTGGCATGGCGCAAACCGTCAAACCGCGACAGGGCGCGGTCGACCTCGGCGGTGTTGACCGGGGCCACGCGCTCTTTGGGGTTCACAATCTCGCCTGCGCGAATCGCTGCGGCCCGGCCAAACACCACAAGGTCGATCAGACTGTTTGACCCCAGCCGGTTCGCGCCATGCACCGACGCACAGCCCGCCTCGCCCACCGCCATCAGGCCGGGATACACGGCATCCGGGCTGTCAGCGGTCGGGTTCAACACCTCACCCAGATAGTTGGTCGGAATCCCGCCCATGTTGTAATGCACCGTCGGCAACACCGGGATCGGTTCCTTTTGCAGATCGACGCCCGCAAAGATCCGCGCCGATTCCGAAATGCCAGGCAGCCGCAGGTCCAGCGTCGCCTTGGGCAGATGGCTCAGGTTCAGGTGGATATGGTCCTTGTTCGGCCCCACGCCGCGCCCTTCGCGAATCTCCAGCGTCATGCAGCGCGACACATAATCCCGAGGCGCCAAGTCTTTGTAATGCGGCGCATAGCGTTCCATGAACCGCTCACCAGTGCTGTTGGTCAGATAGCCGCCCTCACCCCGCGCGCCCTCGGTGATCAAACAGCCGCTTCCGTAAATCCCGGTCGGGTGAAACTGCACAAACTCCATATCCTGCAACGGCAGACCCGCACGGGCCACCATGCCGCCGCCGTCACCCGTACAAGTATGCGCTGATGTGGCCGAGAAATACGCCCGCCCGTACCCGCCCGTCGCCAGAACCGTCATCTTGGCGTTGAACACATGGATCGTGCCATCGTCCAGCTTCCACGCCACAACCCCGGTGCATCGGCCATCGGTCATGATCAGGTCAATCGCGAAATACTCGATGAAAAACTCGGCATTGTTCTTCAGACTTTGCCCATACAGCGTGTGCAAAATCGCATGTCCCGTGCGGTCTGCGGCGGCACAGGTGCGCTGCACCGGCGGCCCCTCGCCATATTCGGTGGTATGCCCGCCAAAGGGCCGCTGATAAATCTTGCCCTCCTCGGTGCGGCTGAACGGAACCCCGTAATGCTCCAGCTCGTACACCGCCTTGGGGGCCTCACGCGCCAGATACTCCATCGCATCGGTATCGCCCAACCAGTCGCTGCCCTTGACGGTGTCATACATGTGCCACTGCCACGAATCCGGCCCCATATTGCCCAGACTGGCGGCAATGCCGCCCTGTGCGGCCACCGTATGGCTGCGGGTCGGGAACACCTTGGTCACACAGGCGGTGCGCAGCCCCTGTTCCGCCATACCCAGCGTGGCGCGCAGACCTGCACCGCCCGCCCCCACCACAACCACGTCATATTCGTGCACTTCATACGGATAAGCAGTCATTTTCATTCCTCAAAGCGCGATCTTGATCAGGGCAAACAGCCCCGTCGCGGCAATCACCCCAGACAGCATCATCGCCACCATCACCGCAATCTTGCGGGCGGTGCCATGGGCATAATCCTCGATCATCATGGTGGCCCCCTTGGCAAAGTGGCGCATCGACACCACCAGAACCAAGGCGGTCAATATGGCCGGAAAGGGCCGCGCAAAGGTGGCCAGAACCTCGGCCCGGCTGGCGCCCAAGGCGCTGCCAAAGATGTACAGCCACGTCGGCACCATCACCGCCAGCGCGACCGATGACACCGTCATCGACCAATGATGCGCCGTCCCAGTGTGCGACGCACCCAAGCCCACGGCCCGCTTGCGGTCTGTCAGATAACGCATATTCGCCCCCTCAGATCACAATGATGGTCAAAACGGTCAGCACCACAGACCCTGCGATGCAGACCCAGCCCAGCATTTCGGCCGTCTTGATCTCCAACCCGTGGCCCGCGTCAAAGTACAGATGCCGCAGCCCCGCCAGATAGTGATACCACACCCCTACCAAGGACAGCGTGAACACCAATACCCCGAACCACGACGTCACCACCGCATTGGCCACGGCAAAGTAGTCGTCCGACACCGCAGCAGCCAGCAGCCACCACACCGCCAGCACGACCCCCACGATGATGCCATTCCCAGTGATCCGCGTCAGGATCGACGACACACTGGTGATTTGCACGCGGTAAATCTGCAAGTGCGGCGACAGCGGGCGTTCCACCCGTTTTGCATCGGCCATGTCATATTCCTTCAACCTGCGCGCCACTGGTCCGGGCCCGCGTTGCCATCTCTCACTGAATAGCGTGATTTTCGGCGCTGTCACGCGTTTCCGGCGTTTCCTGCGCGGGGGCGCGACGATTGGGCACGGATTTTTCCGTCCTGTGATCACACGCTAAAAATATGTGATCACAGCAGGGGCTCAGTTGCCCATCAGGTTGAAACGCCATGTCAGGTCCAACCCGACATAGGGTTTGATGGCGGACCCGTCATAGTAATGCCCCACAACCTCGGTCGTATCGCTCAGGGCATAGCCTGCCGCCAGTTCCCAGTTGTTCTCGGCCCCGGACACACCATAACCGCCCGACAGCGTCACCCGGTCAAAGGCCGTGACATCCGCCCCCAGCATCACTTCTGTGTCGCCGCTTTCGGGGTCCAGCCCCATGTCCAGCGTCGTCATGACCCGGTTGCCCAAAGGCAGGGCCAACGCCGCACCCAACCGCCCGCAACACTCACCGCCGGCATTTGGCAGGAAACTGTGGCGATAAGACAGATCATAACTCAGCGCGCCCAGCACGCTGCGATACCCCAGATAGGGCGCGATTTCGGTGTTGGCGCTGCCGTTATAGATATGCGCCTCGACCCCGCCATAAATGCCACCGAACTCGGCCTCGACATGCGGGTTGAAATCGCTGCGCTTGCCGTTTTCATTGCCCAAGGCAAAGCCCAGCGTGACACCGCCGTTCACCACAACCTGCGCGGCAGCGGCCACCGGAACCAAACTCAGACCCGACAGGGCCAAAACCAAAGCAGAACGCATGGGATACCTCACTGCGGTCATGGCGACATGCCACCTTCCGCCCATGGTATCACCCCACACGCCTGCCACAAGCGGTGGTTTGCGCCCAACCGCCCAATGCGGCTATTGTTCGCCCAGTTTCAGGTCCGGCGCATAGGTGCCCGGCACCTCCTTGGTCACCGCCTGCCCACAGCGCATCACGCCCCGCGCGGCGTCAAAGGCATAGCTGGGGTCGCCGTGCAGCGCCCAGCCCTTGGCCAGCGCCTGCGACACCTTGTGACAAAAGGCCGGCGTGTCATCATCGCTCAAAAACCGGTACAGCCGCACGCCGTCACCCGAATACCGGATAGCCAAACCATGCGTGGATATAGCCGATCACCCCCAGCACCACGACCGAAATGGCCAGATAGATCACGTCGTTGACCACCGGCCCCGGCGCAGGCCGCACCCAGACAGGCTCCATCCGGTTGATCAAGATCATATCCAGCACCGCCCACGCCAGCAGCCCGCCGAACAACACCTGCGACGCCAGATCGCCGTTCACCAGCAAATGCGCCAGCGCCCAAACCTTGACCGATGCCAGCATCGGATGGCGCAGCTTGGTCCGCATGACCCCGCGCGACGCCTTCAGATTGATCAGGATGACCGCAACCAACATCAGCAGATTGTTGACATGGCGCAGAAACGCGGGCGGGCTCCACAACTCGACATAATCGGCGCTGCGATACCCGTAAATCATCAGGCCAATCGCCACCAGCGCCAGAACCGCCGCCACACCCTTGCCCGCACCATCGCCCAGACTTGCCCGGAACCCCGGCGTCACCCGCTTCATCAGGTGGGAATAGGCCCACAACGCCACACCAATCACCAGCCAGATCATGCCCAAACTCCCGCTATCCCCGTTTGGCACAGCACTCGCAGATTTCGCCGGGCTTTGCCATCCCGAACGCCGAATCGATGCCTTAACCTTTTCTTGGCCTTCGCGGCGCAGCCTTGCCCTTACCGCCACCCCAGACCTTGAAAGGTTGATCATGGACCGCACGCTTTTTGCCCTCTCGCTCGGCCTGGCCGGGCTGATCCTGCTGCCCCTGCCGCTGCATGCGGCGATGCAATGCGCCCCGCATGACACTGTCGCCACCAACCTCGCCACCAGCTTTGGCGAGGCGCGGCGCAGCATTGGCCTTGCCCAGGACAACACGGTGATGGAACTTTACGCCTCGGAAACCGGGACATGGACGCTGACCGTGACCCTGCCCACCGGCATGACCTGCCTTGTCGCTGCCGGCAGCCATTTTGAAACCGTCATCGCCCCGCTGCCCGCCAAGGGCAATCCAGCCTAGGTCTTGGCCTAGCCCTGCAAACCCTTCCAGATCAACTGCAACCCGATCAGCAGCAACGACCACGTGACGATCGTGAAAAACGCCTTTTCCGGCAGCCGTTTGACCACCCAAACCCCGAAAAACACCGCTGCCGCCGCAAAAGGCATCAGGATCGCGGCCACTTCCAGACTGTCCAGATTGATCTGCCCCAGATAGAAATAGGGCACCAGCTTGATCGCATTGACATAGGCGAATGCGATGGTCGACGTGCCGGCAAACACCGCCTTCTTCATGCCCAAGGGCAGCGTCCACACCTGATAGGGCGGCCCGCCAGTGTGGCTGACAAAACTGGTGAACCCCGCGATGCTGCACCAGAACAACCCCGAACCCCACTCCGCCCGCCTGGCCGCAGCCACGACCTGCCGGCGCAGCAACTGGTTCAGCGCAAACGCCACCGAAATCACGCCCACCAACACGGTCACCGCAGATTCCGGGATCAACCGCGCCGTGGCCCAACCCATCGCCACCCCCAGCGTCATCGACACACAGGCGATCAGCAACACCCGTTTGTCAAATTCGCGGCGGTACGCATACAGGCCGAACCAATCCGAAATCACATAAACCGGCAGCATCAACCCCGCCGCCACCAAAGGGTTGATCACCAGCGACAACACCGGCACCGTCAGCGCACCCACAATCGGCACGCCACCCTTGCCGATACCCGTCAACACGGCGGCAAACACGGCCACAACCCAAAATTCCCAGCCGTTCATCCCGGTCCCCGTGCATTTTTTGCCTTGTTAACGCAATCATCAGGGTTCCACCATCATGATCCCCTTTGCCGCAACGCAGCGGGCTTGCGTTGCGGTGGTTTTTGCGCTTAGCCATCCGGCAACCAATTAACCATACTCAAGAGGGATATCATGGCCAGACCGAAGATCGCGCTGATTGGTGCCGGGCAAATCGGGGGCACGCTTGCCCATCTCGCCGCCATCAAGGAATTGGGCGACATCATCCTGTTTGACATCGCCGAGGGTACGCCGCAGGGCAAGGCGCTCGACATCGCGCAATCCGGCCCGATCGAGGGGTTTGACGCCGCGCTCAAAGGTGCCAATTCCTATGCCGATATCGCCGGTGCCGACGTCTGCATCGTCACCGCCGGTGTGCCGCGCAAACCGGGGATGAGCCGGGATGACCTCCTGGGCATCAACCTCAAAGTGATGAAAGCCGTGGGCGAGGGCCTGAAAGCCCACGCGCCGAACGCCTTTGTCATCTGCATCACCAACCCGCTGGATGCCATGGTCTGGGCGCTGCGCGAGTTTTCCGACCTGCCGCACCACAAGGTTGTCGGCATGGCAGGCGTGCTGGACGCCGGGCGCTTCCGCCACTTTCTGGCCACCGAATTCAACGTCTCGATGAAGGACGTCACCGCCTTCGTTCTGGGCGGCCACGGCGATACCATGGTGCCCCTGGCCCGCTATTCCACCGTTGCAGGCATCCCGCTGCCCGATCTGGTCAAGATGGGCTGGACGACCCAGGACAAACTGGACAGCATCATCCAGCGCACCCGCGACGGCGGCGCCGAAATCGTCGGCCTTTTGAAAACCGGCTCGGCCTTTTATGCCCCGGCCGCCAGCGCCATCGAAATGGCCGAAGCCTATATCAAGGACCAAAAACGCCTGCTGCCGGTCGCCGCTTATGTCAAAGACGCCTTTGGCCTTGACGGCATGTATGTTGGCGTTCCGGTGATCCTTGGCGCAGGGGGCGTCGAGCGTCTGGTCCAGATTCAGATGACGCCGGACGAACAGGCAATGTTCGACAAATCCGTCGACGCGGTCAAAGGTCTGGTCGCCGCCTGCAAGGTCATCGACCCCTCGCTGGCCTGATCCGCTGGTCCATGCTAAAGAACGCGCGCCCGACAACGGCGCGCGTTTTCCATTCCTGCAACCCCGATTCCTGCAACCCCGATTTTTCGCCGAAAAATCATGCCCTCCGCCCAACCGAAAGCACCCAAGATGGACTATTCCAAATCCGGCAACGCCGCCAACCCCAAAGGCAACCCGCGCTTTGACGCGCAAAACCCGCGCGGCGCGCCCAAGGACAAACACGGCCAAACGCCCGACAAGGCCACCCTTCTGGCCCGCATGAAGGCGGCGGCCGAGGCAAAGAAGTAGGGATCATCAGCAGCCCCGCCCTTACGACAAAGCGCCCGGTGCCCCCTGCCAAAAACTGATCTGTTACCCGGTCAAATCATCCGGATCGTCGGGTCGGTAAAACTCCACGACGCACGGCGTGTCTGGAAACTGCCACGCCAACATGGCCGCGTAAATTTCCTTCAGCCGCTCTCCCAGCCAAATCAGCTGTCGCGGCTGATGTCCGCGCAAAACGCGTGCTGACTATCTGCGATGTGCAGGTGGTTCAAAACTGCCTCCACAGACTGCGTCGTCGCACCCTGCTGGCGTTCAAATGAAATCAAGCTCTCCGACGGTCCGCCTTTGCGCAGAATATACCGTCCCATGCCCTCAAACTGCGGCCAGAATACAGTGCTATAGCCAACCGCCAACCGGAAATTGCCTTTGCACCCGGTCCAAGATTCAAGGTCAATCCCGGTGCCGTTGTTCCACGCACCCAGTTCCAAAACCATACTTTCCGGCATCCGTTTGTCCATCGCGCCCCCTCACATCCCCGCCAGATACACCCGTACCGCCTCTTGCACATGGCGAAAGCGGTCACCGCCCAGATGCTTGCCGCCATACCACCGCGTCACGATCACGACATGGTCGCGCAGCCCCGCCCGCTCCAGCATCCGCAAAATCACCGCCCCCGCGCCCGCCTCGCCATCATCGGCCTTCACCGCCCCCTCAGCGCACAAAAGCCCCCAAGTATGATGCGTCGCCTTGGCGAATTTCTTGACACGGCACAGTTCCGCCACCAGCGCCCGCGCCTCGGCATCCGATCCACACGGCCCGCCCGACACGGCGTATCTTGACCCCCGGTCGCTGATGATATTGTCCAAGACCCGCATGCACCAACCCTAACCCGCCTGCCCAACCCTTTCCACCCAGTTAACAGAAATTGCCAAACACCTGATCTCAATGCCTTTCCCAAACTGTCCACATGTGGACACCTTGACTTCCCCCCGACCAACCCGCCAAATCTCGCCAACCGACCGGAGGTCCCATGCCCGACTTTGACGCCGAACTTGAATCTCGCCTGCTCCGCTATGCCGCCATCGACAGCCAATCCGACCCGGACAGTGCAACCTCTCCCTCGACGGCGGTTCAGTTCACGATCCTGAACCTGCTGAAATCCGAACTGGAACAGATGGGGGCCTCGGACGTGCAACTGACCGACTACGGCACCGTTCTGGCCACCATCCCCGGCACCGCACCCGGACCGACCCTCGCCTTCCTTGCCCATGTCGATACCGCCCCGCAGTTCAACGCCACCGGCGTGAAACCCCGTGTGATCCGTGGTTATAACGGCGGCGCGATCAGCTATCCCGACCACCCAACGCTGACCCTGACCCCCGACCACAACCCCTATCTCGCCACCAAAGTCGGCCATGACATCATCGTGGCCTCAGGCCTGACACTGCTGGGCGGCGACGACAAGGCTGGCGTGGCGATCTTGATGACCACCGCCCGCCACCTCCTCCAAAACCCCGACCTCAAACATCCAACCCTCCGCCTCGCCATCACCCCGGACGAGGAAATTGGCCATGGCGTCAACCCCCGCCTGCCCGCCGACCTGAACGCAACCTGTGCCTATACCTTTGACGGCGGCGCCGTGGGCGAGGTGGAATATGAAAGCTTTTCCGCCGATGGCGCCACCGTCACCATCACCGGCGTCTCCGCCCATCCGGGCTATGCCAAGGGCAAGATGGTCAATGCCCTGACCCTTGCCGCCAAACTGATTGCCCTGCTGCCCGCCGCGCAAACCCCCGAACAAACCGATGGCCGTGACGGCTTCCTCCACCTGACCGATATGTCCGGCAGCGCCGCCGCCTGCACCTTGCGCTTTATCCTCCGCGATTTCGAACTCGACGGACTGGCCGCCAAAGGCGCCTTGCTGACGCAGGCCTGCGCCATGTTGCAGGCCACCGACCCCCGCGCCACCCTGTCGGTCCAGATCACCAAACAATACCGCAACATGCGCTATTGGCTGGCCCAGGACATGACCCCCGTCACCCTGGCCCAGGATGCAGCCCGCGCCATCGGCCTTGACCCGGTTTCGGTGCCAATCCGGGGCGGCACCGACGGCTCGCGCCTGACCGAACTGGGCCTGCCCTGCCCCAACCTGTTCACCGGCATGCAGGATATCCATGGCCCGCTGGAATGGATCTCGGTGCAGGACATGGCCAAGGCGACCGAACTTGCCCTGCAAATCACCACATCGGCTGCAACACCTTGACCTCTGCCTCGCCCCCTTCATCTGTCCGGAAATATCCCACGGGGGCGGGACAGAATTCCCCTTGGAATTCGGGCCAGGGGGTGTGAAACCCCCTGACACCGCCAACCCCATGAAACCGATCTCGCCCTATCACAAACCCGGCTTTTACACCGAGGCGCTGGCCAAGGGCCGTCACCGCGACATCGTCGGCGGGCGCTGGGATGAAACCGGTCGCGCCCAAATGGCGCTGCTGATGGACCACGGCCTGCTGCCACACCACCACCTCCTCGACATCGGGGCCGGGTCGCTGCGACTGGGCTGCAAGGCCGTTCCCTATCTGAACCCCGGCCATTACTGGGCCACCGACCTGTCAGGTGCCCTGATGGCGACCGGCCACGCCCACGAACTGGCCGACCCC
>JANNAF010000003.1:0-2321 GCA_031384005.1 Rhodobacterales bacterium
GTGACGCTGACACCAACGGACATGGCGGCAATCAAGGACTGGCTGGCCGCCCGCGTGGCCCTGCTGGCCCGGCGTGACATCGACGACATTCACCGTGCCGTCGACTACCTGAACACCACCACCCAATGGGTTCAAACCAAGGCCAGTGACGAACAGCTGGAACAGGTCACCGACGCCCTGCTGCTTGCCATGCACGACCTGCGCACGGTTCTGGTGCGCCGCAAGGCCGACCGCCTGATCAAAGATGCCCCGGCCTAGGTAGGGCGGGGTTCATCCCGCCGCCCCCCCCTCAGACCACCCGGGGTGCCCGCAGCCAAAACCGCCACATCAGCATCCCCGCCGCCACGGCCAAGCCCACAACCAACCCCAGCCACAACCCGACCCCGCCAAGGTCGAACCGAAACGCCAGCACATAGCTGACCGGAATGCCCACGACCCAATAGCTGAACGCCGCCGCCCACATCGGCACCCTGGTGTCGCGGATGCCGCGCAGCAGGCCCAGCGCAATCACCTGCATCGCATCGCCCAACTGAAACAGCGCCGCCAAGGCCAACAAGACGGTGCCATAGGCCACGATCTGCGCCGATTCCGGCTTGGCCATGTCCAAGAACAGCGACAGGATCACGACCGGAAACGCCAAAAACAGCGCCACCATCACCAGCCCGAACGCGACCGACATCGCAATCGCCACCTTGGCCCCATCGCGCAGCGCCCGCGCATCCCCGGCGCCCTCGGCCAACCCGGTGCGCACCGTCACGGCATTGGACAGCCCCAGATGCACCATGAACGCCAGCGCCGCCGCCTGCATGGCAATGCCGTGCGATGCCAGTTCCACCGTCCCGATCCAGCCCATCATCACCGACACGGCGGAAAACAACCCCGCCTCCATCAGCCCCGTCACGCCAATCGGCCAGCCCAAACGGAACACCTGCCCCAGCGCCTGCCAATCGGGCCGCCAGAACCGCTGGAACAGATGAAAATGCCGCAGTTCCGGCAACCACCCGGCATAGACCGCCAGCACGACAAAGGTCCCCGCCTGCACCGACAACGACGCAATCGCCGCCCCGCGCACCCCCATTTCAGGCATGCCCCAAACCCCAAAGATCAGCGCATAGGCGATGACAAAGTTCACCCCCACCGCGCCAATCGTCGTCCACAGCACAACCTGCGTGCGGCCCAACGCGGCAAGATAGCTTTTCAGCGCCATCACCAGCAATGCAGGCACCATGCCCCACCCGGCAATCCGCAGGAAATCCTGCCCCAGCCGCGCCACCTCGGGCTTTTGCCCCAGCCCCAGCAACCAACTTTCCGACACCCAGAACAGCGGATAGGTCATCAGCCCGAACGCCAGCGACAACCACATCCCCATCCGGGCATAGCGGCGGACCTGCACCTCGTCATTCCGCCCCACGGCGGCAGCCACCAGCGGCATCACGGCCTGCGCAAACCCCGACCCCAGAATGAAAACGACGAAAAACCCGGTCCCGCCAATCACCCCCACCGCCAATTCGGTGACCCCGTAACGGCCCAGCAAAATGGTGTCCGACACATGCAGCGCCATCTGCGCCAGATGTGAACCGATGATCGGCAGCCCCAACACCATCAAGGCGCGGGCATGAGAGGCATAGCTTTGGGTCATGATGCCGCCCGTCTACAACCCGCACCATGCCGCCACAAGGGTTTGCCCAAAATCCGGGCGGAAATGAATCAGGCGCCGCGCCCGCCCAGCAGCATCGCCGCCGCCAACACAATCACCGCGCCCGCCAGAACCTCGATCAGCGGCAACGCCCGCGCCAGCCCCGATCCGGGCAGGTTGACTAGCGCCCCCTCGCGCGCCCAGACCGTCATCACTGCGACCAGCACCGTCACCGCCGCCGTGCCAAAGCCCATCGCCAACGCCCCCACCACCCCGGCCACGGGTATCCCCATGCCCTGCGTGATGATCAGCACGAACAACGCCCCGGTGCAGGGCCGTAGGGCAATCGCCAGCACCAGCGCCGCCGCCTCGCGCCCCGATTTCAAACCTGCCACCTGATCCACACTCGGCCCATGCGCATGGCCGCAATGTTCGTCATGCACATGGCCGTGGTCATGGTGCACCGCATCGCGCGCCGACGCCGTGCGCCATGCCCGCATGGCCCCCCGCGCCATGATCCAGACCCCCAACCCGATGATCAACCATGTGCCCAGCGGTGCCAACACCCGGTCACTGGCCCATTCCAACTGGTCACGGCCCCAACCCAGCACCAATACCCCACCCAGAACCAAAACCACCGCCACCAAGGCCTGCGCAATCGACGATACCAGCGCCAGACTGATCA
>JANNAF010000010.1:0-4537 GCA_031384005.1 Rhodobacterales bacterium
CGTTGCTACAGCCGGGATATCGGACGCCTCGACCTTTTTCCTGCGCGGCGCTTTGACCGCAGCCACTGGTTGCACGGCCACGGGTTCGGCGTTCAACGCCTTCAACTTGTCAACACTTTCCTTCAGGATCGCCGCCCGAGCTGCCTGTTTTTCGTACAGTGCTGCCGTGTTCGGCCCAATGTTTTCCACTGCGGCCAACATGGTGGCCGGGTCTTGCCGACCCGCCACAGCCGCCTCGACAGCGGACGACGCTGCTGCTGCCGCGTCGGCAGCATCTGCCACAACAGTGGCCGGGGTTGCCGGCAACGGCGGCGGCACCAGCGGTTTCGCCCCGACAGCCGCAGGGCTGCTCGGCTTGGCCGCATTCTTGATCGGGTCCCATTTTTCGAACTTGTTCACCGCATCCTTGACGGCGTTCAGCCCCATCGACTTGGGGCTGGCGATGGATTGCAGATCCTTTGCAATATCCTTGACCCCGGTTTCATTCGCCGCCTGTTCCATCGCACGACTGAATTCGCGCGCCATGGACCGCATCTTGGCCGTCATGCGGCCAAGTTGGCGAAACATCTCTGGCAGATCACGCGGGCCAATGACGATCAACGCCACAATCCCGATGAGCAGCAGTTCGGACATGCCTATATCCATGGGGCCCTCCGCCTGTGTCGGTCCGCTACTGTCAGACCTTTTCCTTTTCAACCTCAGCCGGGGTCACGTCCTTGGCGGCGGCGTCGGCGGCGTCGATCTCTTTGGTGCCATCGCTGACACCGCGCTTGAACGCCGTGATCCCCTTGCCAACCTCACCCATCAACGAGGACACCTTGCCCTTGCCAAACATCACCAACACCACAACAGCAATCAACAAGAGGCCGGGAAGGCCGATATTGTTAAGCATGGTCTTACTCCCTTTGGGTCGCGCCACTGGCCGACAGTTCACATCTGACCCAAGGATTAGGCCGCCTTCTGCCCAGTGCCCAGAACCATTTTTGCGCCCAACCGGCAAATCTTCAAGTTTTCGCGCCTCAACTGACATGTTATTGTCAGTTGTGCTGACACCCGCAGGCCCGCGTCATTCCCGAATCGCATAGAAATCAGGCATCCCCATGCGCCGCGCTGACCGTCTGTTCGACCTGATCCAGCTGTTGCGCGACGGCCGCCTGCACCGGTCAGACGAAATCGCCCTCGCGCTGGGTGTCTCATCCCGCACGATCTGGCGCGACATGGCCACCCTGATGGCCTCCGGCATGCCGGTCGAGGGCGAACGCGGCATCGGATACATCCTGCGTGCACCGATCACCCTGCCGCCCATGATCCTGACCTCGGCCGAACTTGCGGCCTTTCACCACGGCATCCGACTGGTGGCCGAGGGGGACGACCCCACCCTGGCCCGCGCCGCCCGGTCCCTTGCGGCCAAGATCGGCTCGGTCACCCCAGCCCCGCCAGATGCCGCTGCCGATGACCTCTTTACCTTTACCGAACGCGACACGGCCCGTGCGGCCCCGCATATGCCCATGCTGCGCGCCGCAATCCGCGACCATGAACGCCTGACAATCACCTATGCCAACGAAGGCGGTCTGGACAGCCACCGCGACATCCGCCCGTTGCATCTGGAGTTTTGGGGCCGGGTCTGGACCCTTGCCGCGTGGTGCGAGGCGCGCAGGGCCTTTCGCAGCTTTCGCGTCGACCGGATCCTGTCGGTTACCCCAACCGGTGAAACCTTTCCGCTGGAACCGGGCCGCGACCTTGTCGCCTACAAGGACAGCATCCGCGCGGCCGAGGACGCGCCCTAACCGACAGCCGGAAACACAAAGCAGCGGTCGCGCCGGATCATCAGCCACAACACCGTCCCCGCCTTGGGCAAAAACACCCCCGGAACCGACGTGGTCAGGGTTGATCCGTCGAAATCCATGCGAAACTCGACCAGCGATGATGCCCCCAGATAGCGGGCCCGCTGCACCGTGCCGCGCGCCGGTGTGCCCTCAACCGCCGTCGGGTTGGGGCCACGCCCGGCGCGGTCAAAGTCGATCTTCAGATGCTGTGGCCGGATCACGATATCGACCGCCGCACCGTCCTCCTGACCCGGCGTCAAAAAGGCGCCAAAGGGCGTTTCGGTCAACGCGCCCCGGGATACACCGCGTATCACATTGATATCACTGAAAAATGCTGCCGCTGCCTTGTCCACCGGGGCGTTATACACGTTATAGGGTGCACCCTGCTGCACGATCTGGCCGTCCCGCATCAGCGCAATCTCATCCGCCATGCGCATCGCCTCGTCCGGCTCATGCGTGACCAGCAGCACCGCCGCCCCCTCGTCCTTTAACACATCCAGCGTGGTGTCGCGGATGCCGTCGCGCAGGCGGTTGTCCAGCCCCGAAAAAGGCTCATCCATCAACATGACGCGCGGCCGTGGCGCGAGTGCCCGGGCAAGCGCCACGCGCTGCTGCTCACCGCCGGACAACTCATGCGGATGCTTGGGGCCAAATCCGGTCAGGTTCACCCGTTCCAGCAACTCGCCCACCCGGGCGGCACGCACCGCTTTGTCACCCGTCAGACCAAAGGCGACATTGCCCGCCACGGTCAGATGCGGAAACAGCGCGAAATCCTGAAACATCAGGCCCACACCCCGGGCCTCGGGCGGCAGGTTCACACCCTCGCCGAACACAGTCACCCCGTCGATGGCGATGCGCCCGATGTCCGGCGTCTCGACCCCGGCGATCATCCGCAGCGTGGTGGATTTGCCGCAGCCTGACGGGCCCAGCAAACAGGTCACCTGCCCGGCCCGAACGCATAACGACACATCCGACACAACCCGGCGCCCGGCAAAAGACCGGCTCAAGGTCTGCACCTCCAGCCGCGCCGCCCCTGTTTTGTCGCTTGCCAGCAACGCTACCCCACCAAAACCCTAAGGATTACCGGGCAGGGGTATCAGTGGCCGTGGTGCAGCACAAGCAACCTTGCCGCCCCTGCGCCCTACATCGTCGAATTGGTCGCCCCACCGTCCAACAGAATGTTCTGCCCCACAATGTACCCGGCATGCACCGAACACAGGAACGCACAGGCCGCGCCAAACTCGGACGCCGTGCCGTAACGCCGCGCCGGGATGCCCGCCTCACGCTTGGCCCGCACTTCGGCCGAACCACCGTCCAACATCGTGGCGCGGTCGGTGTCATGGATGCCGGGCAACAAATTGTTGATCGTGACCCCATGCGGCGCCACTTGGCGTGCAGTGCCGCCGACAAACCCGGTCAACCCGGCCCGCGCCGCATTGGACAGGCCCAATTGCGGGATCGGCGCCTTGACCGACTGACTGGTGATATTGATCACCCTGCCCCAGCCCTTGGCAATCATGCCCGGCATCACCGCCGTCATCAGGGCAATCGGCGTCAGCATGTTGCCATCCAGGGCGCGCAGATAATCGTCGCGTGTCCATGTCTCCCATGATCCGGGCGGCGGGCCACCGGCATTGGTCACCAGAATGTCATAGGGGCCCTGCGCCAGCACTGCCGCCTGGCCCTCGGCCGTGGTTACATCCGCTACAACCGTCGTCACGGCCACACCATGCCCGCGCAGCATCACCGCCGTCGCCTCCAGCGCCTCGGCACCGCGCGCATTGATCACCAGATCAACCCCCGCCGCCGCCAATGCCTCGGCACAGCCGCGCCCCAACCCCTTGGACGCCGCCGTTACCAATGCCCGCTTGCCCCTGATCCCCAGATCCATCTGCCACTCCCCTGATTACGTGCAAAATGCCTTGCAACTGTCGTGACTTGGCCCCTTTGTTGACCTTTCCTTGGGCTAATTCCAGCCCTAGAAAACAGCTTTGCACACGCCCCCACAGGAATCCGATGTCGCCACAACCCGGCCATGCCTGTCAAATCTTCCGCTCTGCGGATGTGTTTGTCATTTCTGGCTCCAATCAAGGCGATGATCTGGGCGGGCCGGAAGCGGTGGATCTGGGCGACATCTATCGGCTTGACCCCGATGCCACCCCCCTGCGCCTTGTGGTCAGTCAGCCCGATGGCAGCGATCAGCGCGTCGCCGCCGGGTCCGCCGTTGGGGTCGAGGGGCAGACCATCCGGCTAGAGGCACGCTATGCCCTGATGGCCCCGGACGGTGACAAGGTCGAACTGCTGGTCTTGCAACTGGACAGTGCCGAACGGTTCATTCTGCCATTGTCCCCCATCGGCGCGCAGTTGGACTATACCCTGCTGTCCGTCGAACCTGCGCCCACGGACCTGATGCTGGCCGACCTTTTGTGCCTGTCCTTTGCACGCGGCACGATGATCACTCTGGCCGACGGGGCGCAGCGCGCCATCGAAACCCTGCGCCCCGATGACCATGTCCTGACCCGCGACCATGGCCGCCAACCCATCCGCTGGATCGGTCACGCCCGCCTGCGCGCCGTGGGTGCCTTTGCGCCTGTGGTGATCTCCTCGGGCACCCTTGGCAACGGCGGCGATCTGATCCTGTCGCAACATCACCGTGTGTTCTTGTACCAACGCCAGAAACTCCCGGGCCTGTCGACGTCAGAACTGCTGGT
>JANNAF010000031.1:0-1866 GCA_031384005.1 Rhodobacterales bacterium
AGGTGTTTTGCATTGACGAGCGGGTGATGACCTGTGCGGGCGGGGTGGCGGCGGCGGATCTGATGTTGAAGCTGATTGCCGACCGCTGTGGCGCCGAACTGGCGCAGCAGGTCATGAACATGTGCCTGCTGACCCAGCGCCGGGATGAGGCGGACCAGCAGACCGGATCGCTGGCCGCGCGTCTGGGCACGCGGCATGACAAGCTGTTGCAGGCCGCGATGTATCTGGAGGCGCGGATCGAGGAGGGTTTCGATCTGGATGCCTGCGCCGCCCATCTGAACCTGTCGCGCCGTCAGATCGAGCGGTTGTTTGCCACCCATCTGGGGGTGACCCCGGTCCGATACATGAATGACCTGCGGCTGGCACGGGGGCGGGCCTTGCTGGCGGAAACCGATATGAAGGTGACGGATGTGGCAGTTGCGTCGGGATTTGCCAGCGCGTCGCATTTTTCCAAATCGTTCCGCAAGAAATACGGCGTGTCGCCTTATCGGTTTTCGCATTTCGGCGGGGCGGCGTAGGGGGGCTGGGTGAAGAAAGAGCCTCCGGCGGGGATATTTGGAGACAGATGAATGGGCGTCCAGATCTGGACAGAATCTGAAACCTAGTGTTTTCAATACCTTGGTTTTTCAAAATTAACCATGGCTTCATCTTTGGCCCGTGACAGTGCGGACAGTTGCGGGACGGGGGGACCGGGGGTATGGAAGGGGCCAAGCCCGGAGATGCCCCATGCCACAGTTCCTGTTCCACACCGACGCCGATTTTGACGACCGTTTCGCCGCCTTGCTGGGCATGAAACGTGAGGAGGCCGAGGACGTTGATCTGGCTGTCGCCGCGATCATCGCAGAGGTCCGTTTGCGCGGGGATGCGGCATTGGTTGAACTGACGGCGCAATATGACCGGCATGATCTGCCGCTGGCTTTTACCGCCGAGGAGATTGACGCCGAATGTGCCAAGGTGTCTGACGCCGACCGGGCGGCGTTGGAACTGGCGGCAGAGCGTATCCGCGCCTATCACGAACGCCAGCGTCCCGAAGATGCGGAATGGGTTGATGCGGCGGGGGCCACGCTGGGCTGGCGCTGGACCCCGGTTTCGGCGGCGGGGCTGTATGTGCCGGGGGGGCTGGCGTCTTATCCGTCCTCGGTTTTGATGAACGCCATTCCGGCGCGGGTGGCGGGGGTCGAGCGGTTGGTGATTGTCTGCCCGACCCCGGACGGTGTGGCCAACCCGTTGGTTTTGCTGGCGGCGCGGTTGGCGGGGGTTGATGAGGTGTTGCGCATCGGTGGGGCGCAGGCGATTGCGGCGCTGGCCTACGGCACCGAGAGCATCGTCCCGGTCGACAAGATCACCGGGCCGGGAAATGCCTATGTGGCGGCGGCCAAGCGCCGGGTTTTTGGCCGGGTGGGCATTGATATGATTGCCGGACCGTCCGAGATTCTGGTGATTGCCGACCGCGACAACAACCCCGACTGGATTGCGCTGGACCTGCTAAGCCAAGCCGAACATGACGTCAGTGCGCAGGCCATTTTGATCACCGATGATGCGGCCTTTGGCGCGGCGGTGGCGGCGGCTGTGGAAAAGCGGCTGGAAACGCTGGAACGGCGCTCGATTGCCGGGGAATCTTGGGCACAAAATGGCGCGGTGATCGTGGTGGGCAGTCTGGATCAGGCGGCGGATCTGTCAAACCGCATGGCCCCCGAGCATCTGGAACTGTGTGTCGCAGATCCGCAGGCGTTGGCGCAAAAGATCAAACATGCCGGGGCGATTTTCATGGGGGCGTGGACACCCGAGGCGATTGGCGATTACGTGGGTGGGCCGAACCATGTGCTGCCCACGGCACGGTCGGCGCGGTTTTCCAGCGGGTTGAGT
>JANNAF010000034.1:0-4609 GCA_031384005.1 Rhodobacterales bacterium
GAACAGGATTACACGTGACGCGTACAGAAATTTCAGGGCAAACAAGCTGTGGTTGCCAATGTTCGCGCCGATATCACAAAAAACCGATCCGGGGACGAAATGCCTGCGGATGATCTCCAGCTCCTCGGGTTCATAAAACCCACCTTGGCGGTGAATCTTTTGGATGGAATCCCGCGGATTTGTGATGGTAAAATACACAGGCTGGCCCCAGATCACGCTGCGCACAACCTGCCCGGTTTGCGAAATGGTAACTTGTGGGGTTGTCCCAGTGATCATCCGACCGATCCTTCAAGGCTGATCGCGACAAGGCTTTGCGCCTCCATCGCGAATTCCATCGGCAGGGCCTGCAACACCTCGCGGCAGAACCCGTTGACGACCAGCGCCACCGCCTCTTCCTCATCCATGCCGCGCGACCGGCAGTAAAACAACTGATCGTCGTCGACCTTGGAGGTGGTCGCCTCATGTTCGACCCGGCTCGAGTTGTTCTTGACCTCGATATAGGGCACGGTGTGCGCCCCGCACTTGTCGCCGATCAACAGGCTGTCGCACTGGGTATAGTTGCGGCTGTCGGTCGCCTTGGCGTGCATGCTGACCAGCCCGCGATAGGTGTTTTGCGCCCGGCCAGCCGAAATGCCCTTGGACACGATGCGCGACTTGGTGCGCTTGCCCAGATGGATCATCTTGGTGCCGGTGTCGGCCTGCTGCGCGTTATTGGCGATGGCGATGGAATAGAACTCGCCCTGACTGTCGTCGCCGCGCAGGATGCAGGACGGGTATTTCCACGTGATCGCCGACCCGGTTTCAACTTGGGTCCACATCACCTTGGACCGGTCGCCCCGGCAATCAGCGCGCTTGGTGACAAAGTTATAGATGCCGCCCTTGCCATTTTCGTCGCCCGGATACCAGTTCTGGACGGTGGAATACTTGATTTCCGCATCCTCCAGCAGCACCAGTTCCACCACCGCCGCGTGCAGTTGCGGGATGTCGCGCTTGGGCGCGGTGCAGCCCTCCAGGTAGCTGACATAGGACCCTTTGTCCGCAATGATCAGGGTCCGTTCAAACTGCCCGGTGTTTTCCGCATTGATCCGGAAATAGGTCGACAACTCCATCGGGCAGCGCGTGCCGGGCGGGATATAAACGAATGACCCATCCGAAAACACGGCGCTGTTCAGCGTGGCGAAATAGTTGTCGGACTGCGGCACCACCGTGCCCAGATATTTGCGCACCAGTTCGGGATGTTCGCGCACCGCTTCGGAAATCGAGCAGAAAATTACCCCCGCCTTGGCCAATTCCGCCTTGAACGTCGTGCCGACCGACACAGAATCAAACACCGCATCCACCGCCACACGCCGCTCACCCTCGGGCATTTCCACCCCGGCCAGCAGCGCCTGCTCTTTCAGCGGGATCCCCAGCTTGGCATAGGTCGCCAGCAGTTTGGGGTCGACCTCGTCCAGGCTCTTGGGTTTGCCCTCCATCGATTTGGGCTTGGCATAGTAATACTGGTCTTGATAGTCGATCTTGGGGTAATTCACCATCGCCCAGGTCGGTTCGGTCATCTTCAACCAGCGGGCATAGGCCTCCAGCCGCCATTCCAGCATCCATTCCGGCTCGCCGTTCTTCTCAGAGATCAGCCGCACGATGTCTTCGGACAGACCCTTGGGCGCATAGTCGGTTTCAATATCGGTCGCCCAGCCGTATTTATAGGCGCCCGACATCGCGTTGACCGTGTCGATGGTTTCCCGATCGACCCCGTCGCGCACGTCCATATCTACAGCACCCATAACCATCTTCCTTTTGTATCAGTGCCTTGCGGCACCCAATTCATGCAACCCGCGCCAAGATCCGCTTGTAATCCCGGCCCCACGCCTCGGCAAAGCGCAAAACCTCGTCCTCGGTCGTTTCAGGCCCCAGCGACACGCGTATTGCCTGCGCCGCCAACCCGTCGTCAAACCCCATCGCCTGCAAGACCCGGCTGGCCCGCACCTTGCCCGACGAACAGGCCGACCCGGCCGAAACGGCAAAGCCTGCCAGATCCATGACCATCACCTGAGTCTCGCCCTTCCAGCCGGGCGATATCATGCACAGGGTGTTCGGCAAACGACGCGCGCTATTCCCGACAGAAATAGTATTAAAGCCGTGGGCGGACAATGCCTGATTTAGAGTATTTCTAAGTTCCGCCACCCGGTCCCACACGCCGTCGGCCAAATCCCGCGCGGCAACCTCGGCTGCCGCGCCAAATCCGGCGATGCTGATCAGGTTTTCGGTGCCCGCCCGGCGGCCCATTTCCTGCCCGCCGCCGCGCAGGCGCGGTTCGAAATCAATCCCCCGCCGCAAAACCAGCGCGCCAATCCCCTTGGGTCCACCCAGCTTGTGGGCCGACACCAAACCCATATCGATGCCCAGCCAGTTGAACGCGATGGGCAACTTGCCAAAGGCCTGCGTCAAGTCCGACACGGCCAGACCCTCGGGCAGCGCCTGCACCACGCCTGTCTCGGAATTGGCCAGTTGCAGCGCGCTGCGGGCCGGATCAGCCACGGCAACCACGCCCTGCGCCGATACCGGCAACACAGCGTCACACCACGCCGCCACCGCATCATGTTCAACCGCCGCACAGACCAACCCGCGCCCGGCACAGGCCAATGCCGCCGCCTCGGTCGCGCCCGAGGTAAAGACGATGTCCGCCCCCTCGGCCCCCAACGCCTGCGCCACTTGCCCACGTGCATGCTCGATCAGCCGTTTGGCCGCCCGCCCCTCGGCATGAACCGAGGACGGGTTGCCGACAATATCCATCGCCGCCACCATCGCCGCCCGCACCTCGGGCCGCAGCGGCGTCGTGGCGTTATGGTCGAGGTAGGCCCTCACTCCTCGTCCACCACGCGAAACAGCGCGGGCACCGCCGGGCAGGGCTGCATTTCGTTGCGGATCACATCCGACAACCGGGTCTGGTGCAAGAACACATAAACCGAGGCCGACAACCCCTCCCACAGCCGGTTGGTCAGGCTTTGCGCACGGCTGCCCGACACGCCGCCCGATGCCCCTGCCCCGGTGTGCATGGCGTCGACCGTCTCCTCGACCGCCTGCATCACCTCGGATATCCGGATCGCGTCGGGGCTCTTGGCCAGCCGATACCCGCCCCCCGGCCCGCGCACCGCCTCGACCAGCCCGGCCCGGCGCAGTTTGACGAACAACTGCTCCAGATAGGGCAAGGAGATATCCTGCCGTTTGGCCACCGCCGCCAGCGACATCAGGTCATCCGAATGGCCCGGCGCGGCCTCGGACAAGGCCAGATCGGCCAAAGCCACCATCGCATAACGCCCTTTGGTCGAGAGTTTCATGTCAGCCCTGCCATTTCCATTGACGTCACGCGCCCCGGCCATTACCTGAACCACGGACCCAAGAAGGGCAATCGCCCCATTGGAATGGTTCTAAGTTATCTGAGCGATTTCGTCAACAATCGCTCTAACCAGCAGGCAGGAAACATGCCCGAAGTCATTTTCGCCGGCCCCGAAGGCCGCCTCGAAGGCCGCTACCATCCGCAAAAGGACCGCGATGCGCCTATTGCCATCGTGCTGCATCCGCATCCGAACTACGGCGGCACGATGAACAACAAGGTTGTCTACAACCTGCATTATGCGTTCTACAACCTTGGCTTCACCGTCATGCGGTTCAACTTTCGCGGTGTTGGTCGGTCGCAGGGTGAATATGATCTGGGGATTGGCGAATTGTCCGATGCGGCAAGCGCGCTGGATTACCTGCAATCGATGAACCAGAACGCCAAGCATTGCTGGGTCGCGGGCTTTTCCTTTGGTGCGTGGATCGGGATGCAATTGCTGATGCGCCGTCCGGAAATCACCGGGTTTGTGTCGGTCGCGCCGCCGGCCAACCTGTATGATTTCAGCTTTCTGGCGCCCTGCCCCGCCTCGGGCCTGATCATCAACGGCACGGCAGACAAGGTCGCCCCGCCCAAGGACACGACCGCGCTGGTCAACAAACTGCACGAACAAAAGGGTATCACCATCACCCATACCCTGATCGAGGGGGCCGACCACTTCTTCAAGGACGACGAGGCGCATATGAAACCGATGATCGACACGGTTTCGACCTATGTCAAACGCCGCCTGTCCGAGGTTACACGGTAACACCATGGGCATCTTGCAAGATCTGACCGAGGCGCTGGCCAAAGATACCATCGCCGCCATGGATGAGTTTGGCGACGAACGCCTGCATGAACGGGTGTCCAAGGTGCTTTTGGACATGTCGCCCACGACCCAAGAGGCGTTCATGACCGCGATGCGCGCGCTTTTGGCCGAACGCAAGGGCCGCGCCTATCTGGAGGCGACCATCAAGGCCAAGCGTGAGGGTGGTGCCGCCCCCAAGGCCCCCTTCAACGCTGACGGCGGCCATTGACCGCGCCGGACCATGACAACCGCCTGACCGCCCAGTTCGCCTTTCTGAACGAGGCGGACCGCCTGAAATCAGTGTTGCGCGCGACGACTTTGGTCGATGGCTCGCGGCTTGAAAACTCGGGCGAACATTCGTGGCATTTGACGCTTTATGCCCTGATCCTTGCCGATCAGGCCGCACCCGGCGTCGATATCAACCGCGTCAT
>JANNAF010000406.1:0-3010 GCA_031384005.1 Rhodobacterales bacterium
TTCTCATCCCAGGCATTATGTTAGGCTGCAAGAAGGCCGCGCCACTCAGCGAGAGCGGCGGCGCGGGTCTGCTTGAAGACGGCGCGTGACGAGAGGCTGCGCTCCTGATTGAAATGGTTTTGGACCGAGGCGTGAACTGCGGCGAATTTCTGCAATGTTCGCATCCTGCGAAAGCTGAGCATTGCTCTCTCCCGCCTTCGAAACGGCTGGTGCGAATTCTCCGCACGATTGTTCTCCCAGCGGCCGGTTTCCTGAAGATCGCGGATGCCGAGGTCGTTGAAGGCCGCACCATATGAACGGAGGCGATCCGTTACACTTTCCTTGGCGTGACCGTGCCGCTTGAGCGTATTCTTCAAGAATTTCAAAGCGGCCTTCTTGTCGCGCCGCTTCGTCACAAAGCTTTCAAGAACCTCGCCCTCGTGGTCAACGGCCCGCCAAAGATAGTGCCGCTCTCCGTTGAAATATACGAAGACCTCATCCAAATGCCAACGCCAGTGGCTTGATCGCATCGCCGAATCCCGCCGTTTCCGGATTTCCGCCGCGAATAACGGGCCGAACCGGTTCCACCAGAACCGCACGGTTTCATGGCTGATCTCGATGCCGCGTTCATGTAGCAGATCCTCCACGTTGCGCAGCGACAGCGGGAAACGGACATACATCATGACCGCCAGACGGATGATTTCTGGGCTGGTCTTGAAGTACCGAAAGGGACTGGGTTTACTCATTTCGCGAGGTTAGGCGATCGAAATCCCCACACAGTGATTTTTCTCTGACAGTGCCTCCTTGACGCCCACTATCTGAGCCGGGACTCTCGAATGGCAGAATCAGCCCTGCAAAAAAGAGAAGCGCACGAAGCGGGAACAAAAACTCCCAACTAGGCCCCCAACTGCCCTGAACCGTTCCACCAGGAACATCGTCTAAGCTATTGAAAAGGCTTGGCAGGAGTTGGGGGACTCGAACCCACGACCCTCGGTTTTGGAGACCGATGCTCTACCAACTGAGCTAAACTCCTAAGGCCTAGCGGGGACTTACGGCAGCGTTGCAGGGAAATCAAGGGGCGATCCGTGAAAACGTCCCTTGACGCGATCTTTGACGGGCACGGCGGCTTTGTCACCGGACCGGGATGACACCGGTTGCCGACAATGGTCGTCAGATGGCCGCGGACGTAACGCGGCCGTCAACCGTCCCCGCCTAGCGTCGGCCAAAGGCCATCGCGGCCCTGCGCTACAGGTTGAGTGTTTGGTCGGTGCGGGGGGGGAGGGGGCAATTGTCGTGCAGCCCGTCGCCCCAGATGCGGGGCGACCGTCAACGGCTGGGTGTGGCATCGTCCAACACCGTAGTGGCCACAGTCACAAAGGCACCGCCCGGTTCCGCGACATCCCCCTTGGGCTACAGCCGCAGGCCACAGCGGGTGCAAATGCAGTTGTCGTTGGGGCGGATCGTGGCCGCTTGCCGCGCGTCATTGGACAGACGAGACTGCTCTGGCTTGCGAAGCGCTATCACATTATGCGCCTTGCGGCTCAAACTGCAATCGCAGCTTTGGTGACCGGGCTTTGGCGTCGTGTCCTCTGGGGGGTTTTGGCCGACCTGACCTGTCGCCGTGGTCCGAACCTGTCAAACGGATTTGCGCACGAACTGGCACAGGATGACGATCTGCTGATCGTTCACCCGCCCCGCGATCTGGTCGGGATTGTCGCGCACCAACCGGATCGACCGCACCGCCGTGCCGCGTTTGGCCACCATAAATCTGCCCCGGACCGGCAGATCCTTGATCCGCACCACGGTATCGCCCGCCACCAGCATGGCACCATTGCTGTCGCGATGCGGCGCGGCCTGTGGCTGTGGCCCGCGCCAGCACCTATGCCGCCCAGACCTATGCCAGCATGGCCTGCAACAGGCGGTACGCGGCGATTTGTAGCAGAGCCTGTGCTGGCCAGACAGCATCACCCAGACAGCGCCAGCGCGGTCCCGGGGGTGATATCGCCTGCCAGTGCCGCAGCCCAGATGGCACAAGGATTGGCGCCGTCGTCACGCGGCAGCGCGGCAGGCGACATGGCTTCGACCGCGCAAAGCACACAGATTGTCATGGGTTGCCTTTCACGGCTACCGCTGGCTGGACAACAGGCACCAGTCGATATCCGGCATATCGGGTGTCCAAGCCTCGGCCAAGTCCCGTTCGACCAACTCGTCCGCCAGATAGATCCAGCGATCTGATCGCCAGCGCCGCACATCCGCGACCACACGCCCGGCAAAGGCATCATATTCGACATCCTCCAGCCGGACCCTGGTGCCGATATCATAAAGCCGTGCCACCTGCGCGCGGGCGTCCTCTGCCCACAACCGCTCGGCCTCGCAGGCGCTGCGGCGCAGTTCGGGGGCATCTATGCCGCGCACCCGCACCGCATAAATCGCCTGAAGCCCGGGCCACAGATCGACCCGAACATCCAGGGTGTCGCCGTCGATGATGCGGACCACCTCAGCATAGTACAACGGATAGGGGTCGGGCGGCAAACTCTGGGCCGCGCCAATACTGGGCAGGGCAGGACTGGGCAGGGCAAGTCTGGGCAGGGCAAGACTGGGCAGAGCAAGGGCGACAACGGTCAGGATCAGGGCAAGGGGCTGCATCGCGGCAGGCTAACCCGGTTCGGGCCCGAACGGAACGGCAAACCACGGCGGGCGCTGACACTTGACCCGGTGCTGCGAGGGGGGTGCTGCGAGGGGTGCGGTTCTGCCAGGCGCTGAACCGTCCTGGCCCGCGACACCGAAATGGCCCCCCTCGCGGCGCGGCCGTCCGGATCCGGCGGGTCAGATGGGCAAACCGCCCCTTTCAGCAGGCTGAAAGCGACGAACTGCCCATCCTACAAGCCTTACAACAGGATTTTTGCGACGACGCCTGCGCCGACGGTGCGGCCGCCTTCGCGGATGGCGAAGCGCAGGTTGTCTTCCATCGCGATCGGGGCGATCAGGGTGACGTTGAACTTGAGGTTGTCACCCGGCATCACCATTTCGG
>JANNAF010000057.1:0-1750 GCA_031384005.1 Rhodobacterales bacterium
ATTGGACGCTGGACGGGGCGTGGTTGATCTATAACGCCGATGGCCGTCTGTTCCGCATTTCGCCCGATGGGACGCAGGGGCCGGACCGCATCAACTCCGCCCCGGTCGAGAATTTGAACAATGACCATGTGCTGGCACCGGGTGGGGTGACCGTGTTCATCAGCGCCAATGACGGGCATCTGTATGCCGTGCCCTTGGCCGGGGGCGTGCCGGTCAAGGTGTCGAATGATCAGGACGCGGCGCGGCGTTATCGCCATTACCTGCACGGCATTTCGCCCGATGGGGCCACGCTGACCTATGTCGCCTATGAAAACCGCAGCGATGGCAGTGCGATGATGCGGCTGGCGGTTATTCCGGCGGCAGGCGGGGCCGAGGTCTATTTGACCGACGGCACCTGTCCGGTTGATGGCCCCGAGTTTTCGCCGGATGGCCTGTGGCTGTATTATAACGGCGAAGGGGCGGCGCGCAGGCCGGGTCATGCCCAGATTTTCCGGATGCGTCCCGATGGCACCGGGGTTGAACAGCTGACCCATGACGACAGGGTGAACTGGTTTCCGCATATCTCGCCCGATGGGTCGATGATGTGCTATATCTCGTTTCCCGAGGGGACGTTGGGGCACCCGGCGGACAGGGCGGTGATCCTGCGATTGGCTGACCCCGATGGCCGCAATGTCCGCGATCTGGACGCCTTCAACGGCGGGCAAGGCACGATCAATGTGCCGTCCTGGGCGCCAGATTCGCGCCGTCTGGCCTATGTTCGTTACCCGGTGGCGTGACGCGGCAACCGACTGACCGCCCACCAGCTTGCCCCCGCCATCACCCCGGCGGTGGCAAGGCACAGCGGCAACCCGCCCACCTGATAGCTGATCCCCGACAGCGCCGTTCCGACCAGCCGCCCCACCGCATTGGCCATATAATAAAACCCCACATCCATCGTCACCCGTTCCGCACTGGTAAAGGCCAGGATCAGATAGGAATGGACCGATGAATTGATCGCAAAGACAAAGCCGAACAGCAGCAGCCCCGCCACCAGCACAGCGGTAAACCATGGTGCGGGGGGCAGCATTGCAAGGGCTGCCAGCGCCAGCGGGATCGGCACCAGCAGGCCCGCCCAGAATACCGCCTTGGCGATGATCGCGGCCTCGGGCAGGCCCTTGGCCCCCAGCAGGCGGGGCGCGCCCGCCTGCACCACACCGTAGGCGATGGTCCAGACCGCCATGAACCCGCCGATCAGAAAGAACGCGGCGCGGCGGCTGTCGGGGCTGCCATCGGACAGGACGGATTGGAAATAGACTGGGATGCCGACCACGAACCACACATCGCGGGCCCCAAACAGGAACATCCGCGCCAGTGACAGGCGGTTGATGCGCAGGTTGTGTGACCAGACCTGGGTCACCTTGGCCTCTTTCTTGCCCATGGGCAGACCGGGCGGCAGGAATGCGACGATGGCCAGCAATATCACCGCCAACACCGCCGCCATGCCCCAGATCGCCGTTTGAAACCCAAACCACGCCAACAGCGCGGCCCCCAGCAGGAACCCCAACCCCTTGACCGCGTTCTTGGACCCGGTCAGCACGGCCACCCAGCGGAACAAAACCCCCTCACCCGCAGGGGCCAGCACCTTGACCGCGGATTTGGAGGACATCTTGGCCATGTCCTTGGCCACCCCCGACACGCCCTGCACCGCCGTCACAAAGATGACCGAGGCGGCAATGCTCCACGCCGGGTCCAGCTGTGCCAAGGCGACAAG
>JANNAF010000114.1:0-2921 GCA_031384005.1 Rhodobacterales bacterium
GTGTGGGATATGCCGATCATCAGGCAATCGGACCGCAGGTTCGCCGCCGCGACGATCTGCGTGTAACCATCGCTGTAAGATGCCGCATCGAGGCCAGCCTTCATGAACAGATGCGCCGCCTCGTCGCAGATCGCGGCTGCCCCGCCGCATCCCGCCAGCACGATCTTGCGCGCAGATCGGATCATCGCAAGGCACCGGTCCAAACGATCGGTATCAAGGTTCGCCTGTGTCGAGTAGATCGCCGCGGACAGCAGACCCGCCAGCTTTGCGCTGGTCGTGATTAGCGGGTCTTCCGGGTCAAGTTCGGTCGGAATGTTGACGATACCAGATCGGCGCACCGCACCCTCGGCCATCGACAGTTTCAGGTCTGAAAAACCGGAATAGCCCAAGGCGCGGCTGAACCGGCTGACCGTGGCCTCGCTGACCCCAAGGATCTGCGCAAGCTCGGTGATCGAATGGTTCATCCGTCTGTCTGCGCTGTTGCGCAGATAGTCGGCCACAATCTGTTCCGACGGCCGCAGATTGGCGTACCTGTCCTGAATCCGCTGCAGAAGGCCACCTAAGGGAACGGCAAATGTATCATTCATTCTGTTGTCTCTACTTTGGTTCTTCAGTGTAACCCTTCCATCGCAAAGCGTGAAGTAATTTTCATGGCAGAAAAATGAGTAGAGTTTCCGGTCTGCAAGCCCGTGCTGCGCATCGTAAAGAACACTGTCCGCAGCCAATTTGGTGCAAATATTCACGCTCCTGTAAATAATTTTCTCGACAGGCCTGCCGCAACTGCATAAAAGAAATCATCAAGAACACCCGTACTTGCTCGGAAAAATGAAGGGAAGCACAGATCATGGGCGAACCGATTGCAGTTGCAAACGCGCCATCTCGCGAGATTCTGGAGAAAATTTTCCGCACGGCTTACAAAATCCGAGTCTTCGAGACCGAAGGGATCAAGCTGTACCGTCAGGGCCTGATTCGCGGTTACTTCCACCCCTACCTGGGCCAAGAGGGCATCGCGACCGGCGTGTGCGCCGCGTTGAAAGAAGGCGACTACATCGCCTCGACGCACCGGGGTCACGGGCACTGCATTGCGTGGGGCGCGGACATCAAGAAAATGGTGGCCGAACTGCTGCAAAAGGAAACCGGCTACTGCAAGGGCTATGGCGGCTCGATGCACATCGCCGACATCAAGACAGGAAACCTCGGGGCGAACGGGATCGTCGGCGCGGGCATTCCGTTGGGTGTGGGTGCTGCGCTGGCGAACCAGGTCCGCGGGTCCGATGCTGTCACGGTCACCTTTACATCCGACGGGGCGTCGAACAACGGCACCTTCATGGAAAGCCTGAACCTCGCCGCGATCTGGGATCTTAAATTCATCCTCGTCGTGGAGAACAACCAGTATGCGGTGTCCACCAAGATCGAAGAATCGACGCGCGAAACAGACTTGTACAAGCGCGGTCTGGCCATCGGGGTCGAAAGCCATCAGGTCGATGGCAACGATCCCCTTGCCGTCTACCGCATGACGCAAGCAGCCGCCGAAACCTGCCGCAAAGGCAAGGGGCCGGTCCTGATCGAAGCCGTCACGTTCCGCCACATGGGCCACCATGTGAACGACCCGGGTAAATACATGCCCGAGGAGAAGCTGGCGCACTACAAGTCGCGCGATCCGGTGGACCGGGCCCGCGCCGACCTGAAAGAGATGACGGGTATCACCGATTCCGAAATCTCGGCAATGGAAACTGAAATCGCCGCCGAATTCGCGGCCGCGGTCGAGTTTTCCGTGGCGAGCCCCGAAGTTTCGGCGGAATCGTTCGCGGCCTTTGCCGCAAACTACTGACATTCTGCCGGAGGGGGGGAGAACCCATGCGCGAACTGATGTACCGCGAGGCGCTGCGCGAGGCGCTTGACGAAGAAATGGACCGCGATCCGACCGTGTTCATTATCGGCGAGGGTATCGCCGAGCGGGGCGGGTCCTACAAGGTAACAGAGGGGTTGCTGGCCAAATACGGGGCTGGTCGTGTCCGCGACACCCCGATTGCCGAAGCAGGGATGATCGGCGTGGGCGTCGGGGCCGCCATCGCCGGAGCGCGCCCGGTCGTCGAGATCCTGTATGTCGATTTCGCCATGCTGGGCATGGACATGATTGTGAACCAGGCCGCCAAGTTCCGTCTGATGACGGGTGGCGAGGGGCGCGTGCCGTTCATCATGCGCACGCAAGGCGGCACCGGAGGTGGCGTTGCGGCGCAGCACTCGCAGTCGCTCGAGGCGCTGTTCTACCACATTCCCGGCCTGCGCGTCGTCATGCCTTCGACCCCTGCGGACGCCAAGGGTTTGCTGAAATACGCCTTGAGGCAGGACGATCCGGTGATGTTCCTGGAACACAAGCATCTGTACATGACCAAGGGCATGGTTCCGGATGGCGAGCATATCGTCGAATTCGGCAAGGGCGACATCAAACGGGCGGGCAGCGATGTGACCGTCGTGGCGTGGTCGAACATGGTCCTGCGCGCGCTGGAGGTGGCAGAAGAACTGGCCGCCGAAGGGATTTCGGTCGAAGTCATCGACCCGCGCACCCTGGTGCCGCTGGACCGCGCGATGATCCTGAATTCGGTCGCCAAGACTCGCCGTTGCGTGATCGTGCAAGAGGCGAACCGGCGCGGCGGCGTGGCCTCGGACATTTCCTCGATCATCATGGAGGAAGGGTTCTGGCATCTCGATGCGCCGGTCGAGATCGTGGCGGGCCTCGATATACCGATCCCGTTCAACCTTGCGCTGGAACAGGCCAGCGTGCCGCAGAAACCCGCCATCAAGGCGGCGATCCGCCGTGCGCTGCATCTGGAACCTGCGGCGCTGGCGGCGGAATGATGGGGGCGGACATGTCTTTGCATGTGCTGGAAAAACTGGTCGCCACCAATCCGGCGTCCGAG
>JANNAF010000126.1:0-1991 GCA_031384005.1 Rhodobacterales bacterium
GCCGCCTCGTTCACATCGGTCGCCAGCACCTCTGCCCCTTCACGCGCCATGGCCAACGCCGAGGCGCGGCCAATGCCTTGGCCTGCGGCGGTGACAAGGGCGCGTTTTCCGCTCAGTCGTCCCATACTCATCTCACTTCCATCGGTGTATTGACTGTCAGACCGGCAAACAGGCCGGGCCAATCGGTTCGAAACTTTTGTAGGTCAGGATAAACTCCTGATGGCCTAGATCTTCAGATTTGCTGCGGCTGCCCGAGGCAAGGCTGATCACCAGATCGAAAATTTCCTGGCCGACCTCCTCCAGCGTGGCGGAACCGTCCAGCACCCGGCCCGCGTTCACGTCCATATCTTCGGACAGACGGGCGTACATATGCGGGTTGGCTGCGATCTTGATCACCGGGGCCAGCGCCGATCCCACCACCGACCCGCGCCCGGTGACAAACAGGGAGCAATGCGCGCCCGATGCCATCATCTCGACGATCTCGGCATTGTCGCTGATATTGGGAAAACCAAAACGCACCTCGCCGTCGGGCACCACATCCATCAGATAGAGCCCGCTCTTGGGCGGGATGTCACCCGGTTTGATCAGGCCCACAATCGTCGATTGGCCCGATTTCATATAGGCGCCCAGCGATTTCTCCTCGATCGTGGTCAGGCCGCCATCGGCATTGCCGCTGGCAAAACTGCCATAGCCCAGCGTGGCGTAATAACGCGCCGCCTTTTCAACCGAGGCGCGCAATTCTGCGGCCAAGGCCGGGGTGGCGGCGCGGGCCTCCATGATGGCCTCGCAGCCGATCAGCTCGCCGGTTTCCTCGAATATGCAGGCGGCCCCGGCGGCGACCAGCTTGTCAAAGGCGATGCCCGCCGCCGGGTTGCCGGTGATGCCCGAGGTGCCATCAGACCCGCCGCACACCGTGCCGACAATCAGCTCTGACACCGCCATCGGCACCGTGGGCGCAGCGGCCAGCAAAGCCACATGTTCGGCCACCCACGCCCGCCCCGCCGCAATGGTGCTGCGGGTGCCGCCCGAATTCTGGATCACCAGCACCTTGACCGGACGGCCCGTGGCCGCGACCACCGCCGCAACCTGATGGCGGTCAAAGCTTTCGCACCCCAGACTGACCAGCAGCACCGCGCCGACATTGGGATGGGTACACAGCCGCTCCATCATCTTTTGCGCATAGGGGTTGGGAAAGCAGCCGGGAAACCCGATGACATGGGCGTGGTCGCGGTCAACACCCGCCACTTCGCGCGCAACATGGTGGGCGCATTCCACAAGGTAGGCCACCGCCACCACATTGCGGATGCCCTTGCGTCCGTCAGATCGCAGCCAACCACGCATCATTCGCCCCGATCCAGCGCATAAGTCGGGGTGTAATCCGACTTGAGGTTGTGCAGATGCACATGATCGCCCGGCGCAATCGCCCAGCTGGCGCGGCCAATCGGGGCACCGTATTTGATCACGCGGTCGCCCGCAGCCATCGGCAGGCGGGCGATCTTGTGGCCCAGACCCAGCGAATGGGGAAAAAATACGGCCAGTCCGTCCACCATCACCACCTCGCCCATGGTGATGTGATCGCACAGGATATAGACTGAGTCCCCGGGGGAAAGCAGTAAGAGGCGCGTGTCTTTCGGCATCAAAACTCCCATGTTTCAGATAAGCATCCTGCGGGGCCATGCCGCCTAGAATGGCGCGGCGCACGAAGTGAGGCCGAGCCGGAAATTCGAATCCCCCGGGCAACCTTTAGGTAAATCGGAGTGTCGCGAGGCAAACCACTCGCGAAATGGCGCATCATGGCGCGACCTGCACCTTTATGCCCGCCGGGGCGTTGATCGCGGTCTGCATGGCGCTGCCGAGTTCCGCCAGCGGGTAGACCGACGTGATCAACGGTCTGACGTCGATCCGCGCTGACGCCATCAACGCGACAGCGGTCGAAAACACGTTGGCGAAACGTAACGAGCCGAGCAGGTTCAACTCGCGCGCCATGATCA
>JANNAF010000135.1:0-2920 GCA_031384005.1 Rhodobacterales bacterium
GGCACCCCGGCGGCGCGGGCGCGCAGATATTCACCGACCGACACCACATCCATGCCCGCCCCCAGATCGCCCAGCAATTTCAGGATGGCAATATTGGACAGCGATTTGATGGCAAAGCACACCAGATGCGGCATCGGCGACAGCGCCTGCGTGAACAAGGTATAGTGCCGTGTCAGCGTTGCGGCGGAATAGCAGTAAAACGGCGTGCCAATGGTGGCGGCGATGTCGGTCAGCGCAACATCCTCGGCATGCAACATGCCGTCACGGTACAGAAAATGGTCCATTGCGCATTCCTTTGGCTGTCCTCAGTCCTAGCGCAGATGGGGCGTGCGGGCAATGCGACAGGACGGGGCCTGCGGGCTTTTCGCGGGAAACTGCCTTGACGCCACTCCCCGCGGCCCCATCTGGGGAAAAGGTTGAAGGGAGGGCGAAATGGCCAAGATGCGTAAGAAATCCGAACTGCCGTCCAAGGTCTGTGTGACCTGTGGCCTGCCCTTTACCTGGCGCAAGAAATGGGAGCGCGATTGGGACAGCGTGAAGTTTTGTTCAGACCGCTGCCGGGCGGGCGGCAAGGGCGCCGCCAAGGGCGAGGCCAAGGTCAGTCCTGCCGGTCATAAATGACCCCGCGCGCCAGCCAGCACCCAATGACCAGACCCGTTGTCACGCCCCGGCTGTCTCGCCGGACCTGAACCGTCCATTCCCCCGGCGCCGGAGCGTCCATCGACCGGCGGTTTGTAATGGCCCAGATGCCGTCCGCCACCGAATACATCCGTTCCATCGGGCCACGGCCCAGCCGCCCGTCAAACCCGGCGAAAACCGCGCCGTCGCGGGCGTCGATATGCAGCGCCGCATCCAGGTCCTGCGACCAATAGCGTCCGGCGATTGCGGTCCCGTAGGCCCCGTCAACCGGCATCACAGGCTGGGCGATCAAGGTCAGGTTTTCGGCGGATCTGTGCATCCACAAATGCCCCCCCTGCCGCCGCACCGTGACCCCGTCGCCCGTGGCAGAGCCATCGGGGCCGGGGATCAGGCGGGTGGTGGCCGCGCCATAAGACAGCGTCAAGGCGTCCGGTGCTGCGGTCAGGCGAACCAGCAGGCCATGGGTCTGGTCCAGCCACAAACCATCCCAGCCGGGTGGGCAGGGCAGGGGCGGGTCGGCCTGATGGCCCAGCGCCGCCTCCAACAGGGCAACCGCCGCACCGTGGGCGTCGCCTTCGTGGTTGAACATCACGACCACTGACAGCCGTTCCGAGGCCACATGCCGCCGGTGCGCGCGAAACCCGCGCAGGGCCCCGCCGTGACCTGTGCTGGCGCGGCCCGCCACCGGTTCATGCGACAGCCCGTTGCCATAGGCGGCAGCGCTGCCAAAGGCAAAGCGGGGCGGGGTAGACAGACGGTTGTACAGGCTGGCCGGGTCGTTGCGGGTGGCGTCGATATGCGCCTCATATGCCAGCATGTCGTCCAGGGTGGCGGAAATCCCGGCGTCGCCCTGCCAATGGATGCCGTTGCGGGCCGGGATATAGCCTGCATCCGGGTCGCCCTCATATCCCACCACACCATCGGCGTTTTGGCGGGTGTCGGGCAGCAGGGCCGCCGTTTTCATGCCTGCGGCGGTGAAAAGGCGGGTGGTCAGCAGGTCGTCCAGGGTGCGGCCGGTGTGACGCTCCAACACCTCGGCCAGGATGCGAAAGTTGTTGTTGGCATAGGAATAGCTGGTGCCGGGGGCGAAATGGCCGGTCTTGGTGGTGGCGATCAGCGGCAGGGCGTCACCCTGGCCAAAGTGTTGTTCGGGTTGCGCGCCGTGCAGCACGGTCAACGCCCAGTAATCGCGCAGGCCCGATTGGTTGTCGGCCAGATTCTGGATCGTTGGCAGCGCCCCGGTGAAATTGGGCAACAGGTCGGCCACCGCGGCGTTCAGGCTGGCCGGATCCGCCACAAGGTCCAGCAGCAGGGCACAGGTGAACTGTTTGGATATGGAACAGATCGGCAGCCGTGTCGCCGCCGTCATGGGCAGCCGCGCTGCCGTGTCGGCATACCCCCACGCCCGGCGGGCAATCACCCGGCCATCCCGGACCACGCCTGCCACCCCGCCCGGCCCCTGGAATCGCTGCGGCAATAGGTCCAGCACCCTGTCCAGTTCCGTCATGGCTTCCCCCGGTTTCAGGGCAGCTTGGCCCATCTTTGCCTGTGTCGCAACCGCATCCGCGATGGACCGGGCCGCTGCTTCGGCCTATCGTTGCGCCAAACAGGAGTCGTCGACATGCTGACCAAAAATCTGGGAAAATCCGGCCTCAAGGTGTCTGAACTGTGCCTGGGCTGCATGAGCTTTGGCGATCCGAACCGGGGTGGCCATCCGTGGACCCTGCCGCAAGACCAGTCCGAACCGCTGATCCGCGCGGCCTATGAGGCGGGGATCACCTTTTTCGACACTGCCAATGTCTATTCCGATGGGTCGTCCGAGGAGATCTTGGGCGATATCTTGTGGAAAATCGCCCGCCGGGATGAGATTGTGCTGGCGACCAAGGTTCAGGGCGAGATGCTGGCCGAACCCACGATGCGCGGCCTGTCGCGGCGGGCGATCATGCACAACATCGACGCCAGCCTGCGGCGGTTGAAGACCGATCATGTCGACCTGTACCAGACCCACCGCTGGGACAATGACACCCCGATCGAGGAGACGATGGAGGCGCTGCATGATGTCGTGAAGGCTGGCAAGGCGCGGTATATCGGCGCGTCAACCATGTGGGCGTGGCAATTCGCCAAGGCACAAGAGGTGGCGCGCCGCCACGGCTGGACGCCGTTCGTGTCGATGCAGAACCAGATCAGCCTGCTTTACCGCGAGGAAGACCGCGAAATGGTGCCGCTGTGCCTTGATCAAGGCGTCGGCCTGATCCCGTGGAGCCCGATTGCGCGCGGCCGT
>JANNAF010000141.1:0-25202 GCA_031384005.1 Rhodobacterales bacterium
GTGGTCGCATAGACCCGGCCCCCGCCCGCCGCAAGACCGCCACCCGATTGCGCGCCACCGCGGTCAAAGGGTGCGGTCAGATCCGCCTGCCACAGGGTTGCCCCGGACATGGAAACGGCTGTGACATGGGCCTGGGCATCCATGGCGAACACCGCGCCGCCTGCGACCACGGGCGTCGCGGTGATGCGACTGCGCCGTGCATTGCCCGCGCCGATATTGGCCGCCCAAACCAGTTGCGGCGCGCCTGACAACTGGCCATGCGGCGCGTCATGCTGGGCATTGCCGCCACGTTGCGTCCATTCGGCATTGCCGACCATTCCGGGCAAGCCGATCGGTCGGGTTTGATTGTCAGGTTCATCCGGCGGGGCAACCGGCAAGGGTTGGCCCTCCACCGGGATCGAGGCTTCCAAAGGTGTGCGGACCGCAAAACGCTCGCCCGGCAGGATCACCTCTCTGTTGCACGCGGCCAGCGTGGCCAAGCCAAGGGCCAGCGTCACAGCCGGGGCCGCCATACCGCGTCTACCTTGTCCCTGCATGCGCATGATCGTGCTCCTTCAGGGTCAGCCTGCATCCGCAGGCGCGGCGACGGTCACTGGCAGGATGCCACCCATTGCGGTGATCGCCGAAGCCACCCTGCGGCGCATGGCAGCCGGCGCTTCTTGATCCTGCACAAGCTGCATCAGGACCAGCAGCGCCTCTGCCTTGCCGCCCTCTTCGATCAGCAAATAGGCCAGTTGTTCCTCGGCCAGGGTGCGGAACGGACGGCCAGGCACGGCCACTTCGCGCAACGCGGAGCGGCGTTCGGCCAAAGGCTGATCCGTCCCGGCCAAGGCCACCCGGCGCAAGATGGCCAGGTCACGGTAAACTTCCGGCTGCGTCTTGTCGGCGATCAATGCATCAAGCGTTGCAAGGCTGGTTGCCTTGTCGCCGTCCGGGGTTGCGGTCAGCAACAGCGCCTGCAAGGCCTTTTGATCGGCATCGGCCGGAAGAGCTGCAAACGCCGCCGCCCGCGCGGCCGGGTCCGTCACCTCCAAGGCGGCCAGGGCCGCATCGCCAAAACTTTGGGCCCGATCCTCTGCCTTGGCCTTTTGCCATTCGCGCAACGCGGCCCCGCCAACGATCAGCACGACCAGAAGAACCCCGATCCAGCCATATTTCCGAAAGGCCGCGAACAGACGGTCACGGCGGACGGCGTCGGTCACCTCGTCGACAAAACTGTCAGTATTGCTCATGGGGCCCCCTTGTCTTTGCCCCGTCTTACACGGCTTTGCGCAAAGGGGACAAGTCCCCGCCCGCACCACGTGCCAAACTGGCTGAACCGGGCTGACCCTTGCCACCGGCGCCCTCAGGATCTGGAGCATATCTGGTTCGAACTGAAACAGACCTATCGGAATTCGCGTTCGGGCGTTTGCGAGAGGCCGCGAATTTCGGTTCAATTGGAACCAGACATGCTTTAGCCTTGTGTCATGGCACAGCACCACTTCATCCCGACCATCTATCACAATGTCCTGGGCGTCCTGCCCGCAGCCCTGACCGTCGCCAGTGGCGACACGGTGACGACCGAGACGATCGACGCCAATGGCTGGGACAAGCTTGGCCACAAGGTGACCCATGGCCCCAATCCGATGAACGGCCCGATTGCCGTGACCGGGGCCGAACCCGGCGACAGCCTCAAGGTCGAGATCCTGGCGATGCAGCCGATCCGCGCCACGGGCTGGACCCGTGCAGCCCTGGCCGAGAATGTGGTCGACCCAGGCTTTGTGGCCAGCCTGCCGCCCCGCGACCGCGCCACCTGGGCCATCGACGCCAATGCCGGCACCGCGACCCTGCTGAACCCGCCGCCCGGTTTTGCCTTGACCCTGCCGCTTGCCCCGATGATCGGCTGCCTTGGCGTGGCGCCAGCCATGGGTCAGGCAATCTCGACCGCCACATCGGGCGAGCACGGCGGCAATATGGACTACCGCCGCCTTGGCCCGGGGGCCACGGTGTGGTTCCCCATCGCGGCCCCCGGAGCGCTGTTCTTTCTGGGCGATGCCCATGCAGCCCAAGGCGACGGCGAAATTGTCGGCACCGGGATCGAGACCTGTTTTCAGATCACCCTGCGCCTGACCGTCGAAAAGCGCACCATCACCTGGCCGCGCGGCCAGACCGCGCGCGACATCTTCACGCTTGGCAATGCCCGCCCGCTGGATCAGGCGCTGCAACACGCCACCACCGAAATGGCCCGCTGGCTGGCGCAGGATTTCGGTCTTGGCATCAAGGCAGCCAGCCACCTGATGGGCCAAGCCGTGCGCTATGACATCGCCAATGTCTATGACCCGGCCTATACGGTGGCCTGCCGTCTGAACCGCGCGTTGCTGACGCGCACCTGACAACGTGGGCCGAGGTCAAGTGGCCAGAACATGGGTAAACTTGTCGTCCTGCAGCACCGAGTAGTCCGGACGCTTGCCAGCTGCGCCAGGCCCGTCGATTGCCTCGACGGGTGAGGCTTCTTCCGTCGACTGCCGTTCCCACATGGCCGAATAGCGTCCGCCTGCGGCCAGCAACTCGTCATGCGTGCCCTGCTCGCGCACCAGTCCCGCCTCCAGCACAACGATCAGGTCGGCATCCGCGATGGTGGAAAGGCGGTGCGCGATGGTGATGACCGACCGCCCCTGCCCCATCTCAAGCAAGCTGTCCTGAATGTCGCGCTCGGTCTGGGTATCAAGGGCACTTGTCGCCTCATCCAGGATCAGGATACGCGGGTTCTTCAGCAAGGTGCGCGCAATGCCGACGCGCTGCTTCTCGCCGCCCGACAGCTTCAGCCCGCGCTCGCCCACCTTGGCGTCATAGCCGTCGGGCAGGCTCATCACGAAGTCATGGATCTTGGCCTGACGTGCCGCCTGTTCCACCTCTTCGCGGCTGGCGTCCGGATTGCCATAGGCGATGTTGTAATAGATCGTGTCGTTGAAAAGGACGGTATCCTGCGGCACCACGCCGATGGCCTGATGCAGACTGGTCTGCGTCACATCGCGGATATCTTGCCCGTCGATGCGGATGGCGCCTTTCTGGATGTCATAGAACCGGAACAACAGCCGCCCGATGGTCGATTTGCCCGACCCCGAAGGCCCGACCAGCGCAATCCTTTGCCCCGGCCCTACCCGGACCGTGACACCCTTCAGGATCTCGCGGTTCGCCTCATAGGCAAATTCGACATTCTCGAACACAACCTCGCCCGCCGTCACCTTCAATGCCGGAGCGTTGGGCTTGTCGGAGATCTCGGCCGGCTGGCCCAAAAGGCCGAACATCTCGCCCATGTCGACCAAAGCCTGACGGATCTCGCGGTAAACCGTGCCCAGAAAGCCCAGCGGCAGCGTGATCTGCATCATATAGGCGTTGACCATGACGAAATCGCCAACGGTGAACTGACCCTTCTGCACGCCGATCGCCGACATGACCATGACCCCGATCAACCCGGTGGTGATGATCACGTTCTGCCCGACGTTCAGCACCGACAGCGATTGCCCGGTGCGCACGGCAAAACCCTCATAGGCCGCCATCGCCCGGTCATAGCGCGCCGCTTCACGACCCTCGGCGTTGAAATATTTCACGGTTTCATAGTTCAGCAGGCTGTCGATCGCCTTCTGGTTTGCATCGGTATCCTGATCGTTCATCTGCCTGCGGATCGTGACCCGCCATTCGGTGACCTTGAACGTATAGGTCACATAGATCGCAATCGTGGCCAGCACGACGACCATATACTGCCAGCCGAAATAAAGCGCGAAGATCACCGAGACCATGGACAATTCCAGGATCAGCGGCCCGATCGAAAACAGCATGAAGCGCAACAGGAAATCGACGCCCTTGACGCCGCGCTCGATAATCCGGCTCAGGCCACCCGTCTTGCGGGTGATGTGATAGCGCATCGAAAGCTGGTGGATATGGGTGAATGTTTCCAATGCCAGCTTGCGCAGGGCCCGCTGGCCCACCCGCACGAAAACCCAGTCGCGCATTTCGCCGAAAAAGACCGTGCCCATCCGCGCCAGCCCGTAAGCCACCGTCAACCCCACCGCGCCGAACAGCAGGAATGTTGCCGGATCTGCCGCCCCTTTCAGCGTCAGCGCATCCACGGCCCGCTTGTAAAGATAGGGCGTCGACACCGAGACGATCTTGGACATGATCAAAAGCGCCATCGCCGCCAGGACCCGCCGCTTGACCCAGGTTTCACCCTTGGGCCACAGATACGGGCCGATCCGCTTGATGGTGCTCCAGCCATTGGCGGGGGCTTTCACCAGATCGGCAGTGGTGGCAGTTGTGGTTACTCGGCGCATCGGGGCTCGCTTTGGGGTTTGCACAGGTTGATTTTAGCAGATCTATGCCTTAATGAACATATTTCAACGGTTCGTGAGTAATTGAAGCATGGAACAAAGTAAAGTCCTCTCGGCCCTGTCCGCTTTGGCGCATGGATCGCGGCTGGACCTGATCCGCCTGCTGATACCCCATGGCGCGCAGGGGCTGACAGCGGGCGAGATCGGGCGCCTTCTGGGGCATTCGGCCTCGCGGCTTTCCTTTCACCTTGCGGCTTTGGAACAGGCCGGACTTCTATGCTCGCGCAAGGTGGCGCGCAATGTGTTCTATTCCGTCGACCCTGCCGGAATGGGTGGGACGATATCCTATCTGTTGAACGATTGCTGCGGCGAAGACCCACATGTCATCGCCTGCTGCCAAAGGCCCGACCTGACGGGATAAAGGCGCTACGTGTCTGGCCGTTCGGACATCACCGCCGCCACGGGCATGGCGCCGGAAAGGTCTGCCAAGACAAGCGACGGTCAGGGTGTCTGCGGGATCGCAAAGACCTGACCCGGATAGATCAAATTGGGGTCCCTGATCTTGTCGCGGTTGGCCTCGAACACTTGAACGTACAAAACCCCATCGCCGAAGTTCTGCTTGGCAATGCCCCACAACGTATACCCCGGCTGCACCGTCACCGTCAGCGGTGGTGGAGCGGCCTCGGCAGTGGTGGCCGCAGCAGTCGTGGTGTCAGCAATTGCGACCTCAGCAGTTGTGGCCGCAGCGGCATCCCCGGTCGCAGTCGCCTCGGTGCCCGTAGCGTCAGCCGAAACGTCGCTCGAAGCCGTACCGTCGCTTGCCGCCGCCGCGTCCGTGGCCGCCGCGTCCGTACCCGTCGCATCTGTAGCAGCCGTCGCGTCAGGTGCTGCCGCTGCGTCGGTCGCAACCGCAGAAGCCGCAGCACTTTCGTCCGTCGCGGCCGGGGCCTCTGCCATGGCGCTGGTCGCATCTGCGACCGTGCTTTCCGCCACAGCGGCCAAAGCCTCGGGCGTTTCGCGCTTGAACGGCGTCTCGAAGCGCGAGGTTACCGTGCCGCTGGCATCCAGCTGATCGACCCGCAGCGTATAGATCTTGGGGGCCACGTGCGACAGGGTCGCCGTCCAGGCGCCATCCGCGCCGATCTCGGTCGCCTCGCCTTGCGCCGCATTGTCCAGGTAAAGGCGCACGAAACTGCCTGCCGTGCCGCGCCCGCCAATTTGCACATCACTGGCCGAAGGATAGGCAATCACATCGATGGTCACATTGGCCATGACCACGGAGGTCTCATCCGCACCACTTTGCAGCACCTTCACGCCCTCGTCGGTCACGGCAAGCGCCGCAGGTGCCGCAGGTGCCACTTCGACTGCCGGGGCTTCTGCGGCTTCTGCGGCTGCTGGGTCTACCGGGGCTGCATCACCGGTGGCTGCATCTGCGACCACGACAGGCGCTGCAATCGCGGCAATGGCGATCTGGCCCAGCCCTGCCACTTCGCTGCCATCCGGCATCTTGGCCTTGAAACTCATCACCCGTCCGGCTCCGCCCGGCGGCAGCGCGAACATCGCGACGAAATTGCCATCCGCCCCCGCGACCGCCGAGGCCACTTCTTCGCCATCAGCCAACAGCGACACGGTCGCCCCCGGAGCCGCCTGCCCCGCGACCAAAGCCGAACCATCCGCCTCGATCCGGGTCACGTCAATCGTCGGCGCAGCCACTGTTTCAGGTTCGGGTTCAGGTTCAACTGCGGGTGCCGGTTCAACTGCGGGTGCGGGTTCAGCGGCGGCTGCAGTTTCGGCTGCGGGCGCCTCAGCCGGCGCAGGCTCAGATGTGGTTGCCGCCGCGTCCGTCGCCGCTGCATCCGTCGCTGGCGCATCGGTCGTCGCTGTATCAGTCGCCGGAGGATCCGCCGCCGCTGCGTCGGTCGCTGCATCCGCCGCCGTCGCATCCGCCGCTGCAGTATCCGTCGCCGCTGCATCAGGCGTTGCGGCCCTTTGGCCCTGCCAAATCCCATAGCCGCCGCCGCCCAGGATCAGCGCCACCACAGCGACCACTGTGGCCCTTTGCCCAGCGTTCAAGTCCGACCAAGTCGCCATTCTTCTTCCCCCTAACCCGCGAGGCCTGTTCCCGGCCCCTGCTTTGCTGTTAGAAACCCCGATATCACCCGCAAGCGCAACAGATTTTCACGCAAAAGGCCCACGATGACCTCGCTTCCCTCGCTCTGTGTGTTCTGTGGCGCGCGTTTGGGCCATCTGCCCGACCATACCAAGGCCGCGCGCGATCTTGGGGCGCTGATTGCCGACCTTGGCTGGCGGCTGGTCTATGGTGCAGGCGACGTCGGGCTGATGGGCGAAGTGGCACGGTCAGCCCAGACCGCCGGCGCCACGACCCTGGGCGTCATACCGACCCATCTGTTGCAAATGGAGGTCGGCAAGCGCGATCTGTCGACCCTGATCATCACCGAGAACATGCATGAACGCAAGAAAGTCATGTTCATGAATTCCGATGCCATTGCCGTTCTGCCCGGTGGCGCAGGCTCGCTGGACGAGTTTTTCGAGGTTCTGACCTGGGCCCAGATCGGGCTGCACAAAAAGCCGATCTACCTTTTGGATATTGCCGGCTACTGGCAACCCCTGATCGCGCTGATCGACCACACGATTGCCGAAGGTTTTGCCGATGCCAGTTTGCGCGGCCACTTCACCGTCCTGCCCTCGGTCGCGGCCCTGCGGGACCGACTTGCCGGGCAGTGATAACCTGGTCCGTCAGGATGCGACACGCGCGCGTCTGGTCGTAACATCTGATCAAAGCGGGATGAGGTTTCAAGAAACAAAAGGTCTCGGAATTCGAGTTCGAGCCCTTGGGCGAGAGGCAGCGAATTCCGTTATCGTCTTACCTCATCCCGCTCTAACCATACCCTTTCCAGAAGGTTAACAAAAAATGACAACCGTCTGACAACACAGGATAAAACACGATGTCCAAAACTCGGACATCCCCCGTTACGACAGGTCAACCACCGTTATTTCGGGCGGCACGCCAAAGCGCACCGGCAGGCCCGAACAGCCCAAGCCCCCCGATACGACCAGATCCCGCCCCTGTTCCCGGATCCAGCCATAGGCAAAGCGGTCACCGAATTGCGAGGGCACCACAGGCGCCCATGGCCCAAACCGCACCTGTCCGCCATGGGTATGACCCGACAGGGTCAATGCCACCCGGTCCGGCATCTGCACGAAAATATCCGGCTCATGCGCCAGCAGGATGGCGGGGACATCGTCGGTCAGCTGCGCCAAAGTGCCGGGCAGGTCGGACATGCCTTTCCAGTCGCGCCGCCGCCCAAAGCTTTGAAAGGCACTTTGGCTGTCCAGCCCGGCCAGCCAGAACGCCGCGCCCCCCTGCCCGATCCTGACCGCCCGATTGGCCAGCACAGGAATGCCCAAACCCTCCAACACATCCTGGGTATGGATCGAGCCCTTCGAGGCCCCATAGGTGATCAGATGGTCGCGCCAATCATGGTTGCCCAGGATCGCATGCACCCCAAGCGGCGCCTTCAACCCGGCCAATATCCGCGCCGAAACCTCGATCGGCACAATCCGTGTCTGCAACGGATGCGTCGCCCGGTAATCCCCCATCAGCAAGATCAGATCGCCGCCTTGCGCATTGGCCAGATCGACGGCCTGTTCAACCCGCTCCTCGGCCATATTGGGCCCGCCCGCATGAAGATCGGCCACCAGAACCAGCCGCAACTTGTGCCCGCGCGGCCAGGTCGCGGGCTGCACGGCCCAGTTCTGGACCCGCATCATCAGATCCGGCTCGACATAACCGCCATAGCCGCCAGCCAAAAGGCCCACCAGGGATGTCCCCAGCAGGCCCTTGCCGAATTGTCGCCGTGTGATCACTTACAGACGCGCAGCAACCGCTTCCCAGTTCACCAGCTTGTCCAGAAAATTGGCCAGATAGGCCGGGCGCTTGTTGCGAAAGTCGATGTAATAGGAATGCTCCCAGACATCGCAACCCAGAATGGCCGTTTGGCCAAAGCACAAGGGGTTCACGCCGTTTTCGGTCTTGGTGACCTTCAGGGCGCCGCTTGCGTCCTTGACCAGCCAAGCCCAGCCCGCGCCGAACTGACCTGCGCCGGCCGCGGCGAAATCGTCCTTGAACTTGGCGACCGACCCGAACGCCTCGACCAGCGCCTTTTCCAAGGCACCCGGCATTGCCTTGCCGCCCGGCCCCATGATGTCCCAGAACAAGGCATGGTTCCAGTGCTGGCTGGCATTGTTGAAAATGCCGGTCTGCGCCACGGCGGTCTTGTTATAGGTGCCGACGACGATCTCTTCGACCGACTTCATCTCCCATTCGGTGCCGGCAATCAGCTTGTTGCCGTTGTCGACATAGGCCTTGTGGTGGATGTCATGGTGATATTCGAAGGTTTCTTTCGACATGCCCAAAGGTGCCAGGGCATCATGGGCAAAGGGCAGATCGGGAAGGGTGAAAGCCATGTCGTCTCTCCTGTTCAGGGGTATTTGCTGCCTGCCACTAAGCGGCCAAGCCCCGGGAAGGTCAAGGGCAGGAACGCCGACCAGCTTTTTCCTGCCGGGTCAATTTTCAGTGCAACGTCCCTGTGCCGCGTAGGTCTCGACATAGGTCGCAGGCTTGCCCCACAGGCTGAAGCGCCTGGTGTCGCGAAAGTAGGTTCCGCGAAACTCGATCTTGAACCGCTTTGCCGTAGAGCTGAGGACGTCATAGCGCCAATGCACCACGATGACCTTGTCGGTGTATTTTTCCACGACACCGTCAACGGGCTTCTTGACGTAAAATTCGATCTGACTGTCATTGACTTTTGCCGTCCCCGCCTGGCCATCAATTTCAAGAATATAGCGGTCCGAAACCCAGCCCAAATTGTTGGACCCGGGGTTGACGGCGCAATCCAGGTTCAGGGCCTGCGCGTTCAGCGGCAAGGCGGCGAAAACAGCGGCACATATCCACAAAACCGATTTCACAACAACCTCTCCAATGTCGATAAATGCGCTTCGGTCCGGGTGCAGCCCGGACCAAAGCCTTTGACACAGTCAATCGCCTGCCGGGGTTTCGGCGAAAAGCTTAGCCGTTGTAAGGCGCGCAGGTCCCAACCGCAGTAAAGAAATCGCGGTAGCCGGTGGGCCGAGCCGTGACGTGAAGTTCGTTCGCTGCGAAAAGAAGCGTCGCCTGATAAGTCATCTTGGTTCTTTGCCCAGTGTTGCTGACCAAGAACAGCGACCAATCGATGCTGCGCGAACCGGCCTTTTCTTCGCCGATCCTGGCATCGATCGGCTTTTTGTTGTTGGCTTCCGCGACAATACCATCAATGACCTGCACCTTCTTGCTGGCCTCGTCATAAGCGATGTAAATCTCGGGAGCGATCCAGCCCTTTTGAATTCCTTGGCCCGTGCGCATCACGCATTTTTGCACATCAGCACTTGCCGCACCTGAAATGGCAAAAACGCAACCCATAACAATTCCGAATTTTTTCAACACGCCAAAACCTCATTTCCAAACGTTGATGCGCAATGCCTAGCATGGGGGCAAGTAGGCCGCCAAATTCAAAATGCGCGTCGAAGGCGAAATCAGAACGCCGCTGCAACCCTGCATCCATTCTGTGCGATGTCGGGCGCGCGGCGGCATCGGATACCAAGGCCCGCGCGGGTGTGTTTGCGGGCCCTTTGGTGAAGATCCGGTTAACAAGAACCGCCAACCCCTTGCTATCCCATCACATTCCAATATGTCCACATGAGGACAGGCTCAGAACAGCTCGGATCCCGACTGGGCCGAATGCGTCAAAAGCCCCATCACATATCCCGCGACCGAGCGGAAGCAGACCAGCGTGTACCCGTCGCCCTGCTGCCAGAACGCCGCCGCCACCTGCGCCACCCGCGAGCGGCGCAATTCGCCGGGCTCCATCTTGTCAAGGTCAACCGGGGCCAGTTTGCGGATCACCTGATCGGCCTTGTCCCCTTCGATGCGAAACACCGCGCGGGCGTCGGATACGACCGCCGCCAGATGATGCTGGCCCTTCAACGCCGCGGCCAAAGTGGCCATGGCCGCCCCGGTCTGATCATAGGGCAGTATCAGCAGGTATTCATCCGGGCTCATCCAGCCTGCCGCGCAGTCGCCCTTGAACTCGATCCGCCGCGCCTTGGGCAGGGCCGTGCCCGTCACCGCCTTGACCGCCTTGACCAGCCCGGCCACATCGGGCTTGGCGCGCAGGCTGATCATTCCCAAGGGTCCGATTTCCCGCACCTTGGCAAATCCGACGAATGAAGCCTGCCCGAGGGCGCTGACCGGATCAGACATTCTGCATGGCTCCCTCTTTGTCATAGAACACCGGATCGACAACCTTGGCCCGAACCGTGGTGCCGCCGACCGTGTTGAACTCGACCACATCACCCATCCGGGCCAGCCCGCCCAGGATCAGACCCATGGCGATGCCCTTCTTCAGGGTCGGGCTGTGGTAGGTCGAGGTGACCCGCCCTTGCGTGTTCCGCTGCCCATTCGCATTGTGCCCCTCGGCCAGAATATAGGCCCCATCCGGGATGACCGAGCCATCCAGGGTTTCAAATCCGGCCAGCTTCCAGCGATCCGCCCTCGACAGGTAGGACCGCTCCTGCCCCCGCTTGCCCAGATAATCCGCCTTCTTCTTCGATATCGCCCAATCCAGGTTCAGGTCCTGCGGGATGACCGTGCCATCCGTCTCGTCCCCGATCATGACAAAGCCCTTTTCAGCCCGCATCACATGCATGGCCTCGGTGCCATAGGGCATGACCCCCAGATCCGCGCCGGCCGCCAAAAGCTTGTCCCATAGCGCACGGCCATGGCTGGCCGGAACCGCGATTTCATAGCTCAGCTCGCCCGAAAAGCTGATCCGGTAAACCCGCACCGGCAGATTGCCCAGCGATCCATCGGCAAATGCCATGAAGGGCAATGCCCCGGCCGAGACATCCATGCCACCCAGCTTTTCCAGAACTGCGCGCGCCTTGGGCCCTGCCACAGCGATCTGGGCATATTGCTCGGTCACATTGGCGGTATAGACCTGCCAATCCCACCATTCGCATTGCAGCCAGTCCTCCATATGACCATGGATGCGGTCCGCGCCGCCCGTGGTGGTGTGACAAAGCCAGGTATCCTCATCCAGCCGCACCACGACCCCGTCATCCGACAAGAAGCCGTTCTCGTTGCACATCAGCCCATAGCGGCACTTGCCAATCGGCAAGCTGCTCATCACGCCGGTGTAAAGCATGTCCAGAAAACGCCCCGCATCCGGCCCCTTGACGATCAACTTGCCAAGGGTCGAGGCATCCAGAAGCCCGACATTGCTGCGCACATTGGTGATCTCGCGCTCGATCGACTGCTGGTGCGTTTCACCGCCTTGGGTAAAGCAATAGGGCCTGCGCCACAGGCCCACAGGCTCGAAATAGGCGCCACTCGCCTCGTGCCATTCGTGAATTGGCGACCGCCGCAGCGGCTGGAAGATATCCCCCCGGCTTTCGCCCGCCAAAGCCCCGAACGTCACCGGAGTATAGGGTGGGCGGAACGTCGTCGTGCCAACTTGCGGGATCGTGCTGTTCAAAGCCCCCGCCAGCACCGCCAAACCATTGATGTTGGACAGCTTGCCCTGATCTGTCGCCATGCCCAAGGTGGTGTAACGCTTGGTATGCTCGACGCTTTCATAGCCCTCGCGCGCCGCCAGCTGCACGTCCGAAACCTTCACATCGTTTTGATAATCCAGCCACATCTTCGAGCGCAGCTTGATCCCAGCCCCCTGCGGCATGATCCAGACGGTTTCAATGGCAGGCAGCCCTTCGCCGTTGGCCGCCCCCACGCAGTCCACCATCCCAGCGCCGTCATGCCCGGTTGGCGGGCGCTTGGGGTCGGGCTTGAAATGGCCCTGTGCCTCGTCCCAAGTCAGCTTGCCACCGCAATGGCTCCACAGATGCACCACAGGCGACCAGCCGCCCGACATGGCGACGGCCTCGCAGGCGATCTCGTCGATCACCGCGCCTTCGCCCGCCTGCATGCACAAAGCCACGCCCGTGACCCGCTTGCCGCCCTTGACCGTGGCAATGCCCTTGCCCGTCTCGACCCTGATCCCCATGGCTCGCGCTTGGGCCGGCAGATCGCCCGTCACAACCGCCCGCGCATCCACGATGCAAGGCACGGCCAAACCCGCTTCTTTCAGGGCAATCGCCGTGCGGTAAGCATCGTCGTTGTTGGTCACCACCACGGTCCGGTCCCCCGGACTGACGGCGAAATTTACCACATAGTCGCGCAGGGCCGATGCCAGCATCACACCCGGAATATCATTGCCCGCAAAGGACAAGGGCCGCTCGATGGCGCCCGAGGCTGCCACGATCTTGCCCGTCCTAATGCGCCACAACCGGTGCTTCGGCCGCCCGTCGCCCGGGCTGTGATCGGCAAGCTTTTCATCGGCCAAGGCATAGCCATGGTCATAAACTCCGGAAACCATGCAGCGCAGGCGCATCTCGACATTCTGCATCTTTCCAAGAACTTGGGCGGTGACGCTCACCAATTCCCGGTCAGCATCCGACCCATCGGCAATGGCCCGCCCGCCCCAATGCGCCGTTTGCTCCAATAGGATCACACGCTTTCCCGCCTTGGCCGCATCCAGTGCCGCCTGCAAGCCAGCCATACCGCCACCCGCCACCAGCACATCGCAAAAGGCATAGGCATGTTCATAGCGGTCGGCATCCGCCTCTTTCGGCGGCTTGCCCAGACCCGCCGATTGGCGGATGAAGGGTTCGAACAGATGCTTCCACGCCGCGCGCGGATACATGAAGGTCTTGTAATAAAAGCCGCCCGGCAGGAACCGGCTCAGCCAATTGTTCACCACGCCCACGTCAAATTCCAGGCTTGGCCAATGGTTCTGACTTTCCGCCGTCAGCCCATCGAATGTTTCGGTTGTGGTCACCCGCTGATTGGGCTCCAGCCGTCCGCCCTGCCCCATATTGACCAGCGCATTCGGCTCTTCGGCACCGCTTGCGACAATCCCACGCGGACGGTGATATTTGAACGACCGCCCGACCAGCATCTGATCATTGGCCAACAAGGATGCCGCCAGGGTGTCGCCCTGAAAGCCGTGCATCCGTCTGCCGTTGAAGGAAAACTCCACGGGTCTTTGACGGTCAATCAACCGCCCGCCTTTTGCCAAACGGGTGCTCATCTCAAAACCCCTTCCAATCGGGCCGCTTGGCCTTGATTTTGGCCACCAACTCCGGTGGCGGCCCCGAGCTCTGTGCCGGATAAGTGCCAAACACCTCCAGCGTCGCCGTATCCCGCGCCGCCAAAAACCACTTGCCGCAGCCATAGGCATGGCGCCAGCGTTCGAAATGCACGCCCTTGGGGTTCTTGCGGGCGAACATATAGGCCTCGAACTCGGCATCCGACGACCCCGGCCCGTAACGTTTCAGATGCGCCTCATATCCGGGGGCCAGTTCGCTCTCATCGGCGCGGACACCGCAATAGGGACATTCAAGGATCAGCATTGTGTCTTTCCCACCTTATTTCCCAAGACGCGGCAGTCCAGCCGCCTCGAATTCTGCGGCCAGATCAACGGTCAGCCGCGCCGGGTCAAAGGCACACAGATCGTCGCGCAATTCGTACACGATCAGACCCGCCGCATTCAGCGCCGCCACATATTGCGGCTTTTGCACCGCGTTCTTGCCGTTACATTCCACCAGCATCCCGCGCAGCGACAGCGATTTCAGGTCCGCACTGGCCATCACGGCCAGTTCATGCCCCTCGACATCAATGACAATCAGGTCAACCGAGGTGATCGCCTGTTCGGCCAGCACCTCGTCCAACCGGCGCATCGGCACATCCGTCCGGGTAACCATCGCCGGGTCATAGGTCCGCCCCGCCTTGTTGCAGGCCAGCCGCACCTGACGCTCGACCCGGCTTTGGTCGACCGAGGCAGATCCGTGAACCCAGCGCGGAAATTCTGCCATCAGGCTGTTGTCCAGATGGTACAAAGGCAGCACACCCGCCGTGTCCGAAATGCCGATCTGCAAAAGCGTGAAATCGCTACGGCGCTTGTACCGGGTATGCAGCGCCTCGAAATAGGCGGGATGTGGTTCGATCAGCAGGCCGCGCCATGCATTGCGCTTGGCAATGGAATAGACTGGGTCAGCCATCCGACCATCATTCGCACCAACCTGCACATAAAACGCCGATCCACCCGCAGCGGCACTGATCGCCAGCATGAAACTGTCGCGCGCCACTTCCGCCGCCGTTGGAACCGGTGCCAGAACCGCTGCGTTTTGGGTCGCAACCGCCTCCACAACGGCAGTTTCTGGCGCAGGCGTCTTTTCTGCACTGACTTTGGCAACACTGGCCTTGGCATAGGTGGCCTTGGCAGAGGTCGCCTTGGCAGAGGGTGCTTTGACACTCTTGGCCTTGGCAGAGGGGGCCTTGACACTTTTGGCCCTGTCGCGGTCGATGGACTGGCCGGCCTTCGTCAATCGAGTGCTCATTTAAAACCCCTTCCAGTTGGGCCGTTTGGCCGTGATCTTGTCCACCAATGCGGGCGGCGGCCCCGAGGATTGCGCGGCATAGGTCCCGAACACCTCCAGCGTGGCCGTATCCCGCGCCGCAAGGAACCCCTTGCCGCAGCCATCGGCATGGCGCCAGCGTTCTAGATGCACACGCTTGGGGTTCTTGCGGGCAACCATACAGGCCTCGAACTCGACATCCGACGACCCCGGCCCGTAACGTTTCAGATGGGCCCCATATGCGGGGGCAAATTCGGTCTCGTCGGCGCGGACACCGCAATCGGGGCGTTCAAGCGTGAGCATGATGCTGCTCCATTTCCGCATCCGGGCCGCACAGGCTCATGGAAACTTCGGAAAACTTCATCAATGAAATCTGCGGTTCACCCGGTCTCGTCTTGTCGCGCCACAGGTCATGCGAAAATGCGGGCGCTGCAAGGCGTCCGCATTCTGCCGTCAGAACAAGGGTTGAATCAGCCGCCTGTTTTGGGCGCGGGCGTGGTGACTTCCGGGACGTCGATCTTGATGTTGAGGTCACCCTTGTCGGTATCAGGGCCATAAAGGAAATAGGCGAGGATACCGACCGCGACGACAAGGCCGCCCACGATGAATGCCAGTGTCGAGCTTGTTCCGCTGCTGTCGTCAGCCATTGTTGCGTCTCCAGTTTGTTGGTCAACTGAAGGTCAACACCTGTGGTCGTGAATTGGTTCCCTATCAATGTGCCACCCCAGCGGCCACGGATTCGTCAATGAACCGCCCCTCGATGAACCGGTCCATGGTGAACGCGGCCGCCAGCGGCCCCGGCTCGCCCTTGGCCATCAACTCGGCCATTGCCCAGCCTGACCCCGGTATCGCCTTGAACCCGCCGGTCCCCCAACCGCAGTTGATGAAACAATTGCCCAAGGGGGTTTTCGAGATGATCGGACTGCGGTCACCCGTCATATCCACGATCCCGCCCCATTGCCGCAACATCTTTAACCGTGAAATCATCGGGAATGTCTCGATCAGGGCGCGCAGCGTTTCCTCGATGTGGTGGAACGACCCGCGCTGGGTGAAATTGTTGAACCCGTCGGTGCCGCCACCGATCACCATTTCGCCCTTGTCGGACTGGCTCATATACCCGTGCACCGTGTTGGCCATGACCACCACATCCATGCACGGCTTGATCGGCTCCGACACCAGTGCCTGCAAAGCCACCGCCTCGACCGGCAGGCGGAACCCGGCCATGTCGGCGACCTGACCGCTGTGCCCGGCCACCACGATGCCCATCTTGCGACAAGCGATGAACCCCTTGGTCGTCTCGACCCCGGTCACCTGCCCGCCTTCGGAGCGCACACCCGTCACTTCGCACTGCTGGATGATGTCCATTCCCATGTCCGAACAGGCCCGAGCGTAACCCCACGCAACCGCATCATGCCGCCCCGTCCCGCCACGCGGCTGCCACAGCGCCCCCAACACCGGATAGCGCGGCCCGTCGATGTTCAGGATCGGGCACAGCTCTTTGACCCGTGCCGGGCTGATGAACTCTGTCACCACACCTTGCAACGCATTGGCATGGGCGGTGCGCAAATAGCCGCGCACTTCGTGATGGGTCTGCGCCAGCATCATCACGCCACGCGGTGAAAACATGACGTTGTAATTCAGGTCCTGCGACATCGTCTCATACAGCGACCGCGCCTTTTCATAGATCGCAGCCGATGGGTCCTGCAGGTAATTCGACCGGATGATCGTCGTGTTCCGCCCGGTGTTGCCCCCACCCAGCCAACCCTTTTCGATGATCGCCACATTGGTGATGCCGTGGTTTTTGCCCAGATAATAGGCCGTCGCCAACCCATGCCCGCCCGCGCCCACGATGATGGCATCATAGGCAGGCTTGGGCGCTGGCGATCGCCATGCCCGCTCCCATCCCAGATGATAGGACAGCGCCTCACGCGCCAAGGCAAAGACGGAATAACGTTTCATGGGGGCCCCTTCGCTGACCTGACCTGCTTGCCAGTCTGCACCGATTTCCCCACGGCCACCAGCGGCACAATCGGGAGAATTGCGACATGACGCCGGATTGGGCCGTCCGGACGCGCGGTTGTGACACAAGGCCCCCTTTTGCCGGGGACGCGAAGCAGTTATGTGTGCCCGGCGCGTGCAGGTGGGCCTGCAGACGGGAAAATGGGTGGTTTGATGATCGGTTTCTGGATGTCGGCGGGTGCCATGGTGCTGATGGTGGCGCTGGTGCTGGTGCAGGCGTTGCGGCAGGGCCGCCGCATGCAATCGGCACCCGGCGCCGAGGATCTGCTGGTCTACCGCGACCAGTTGGCCGAGGTGGACCGCGATCTGACCCGTGGCACCCTTGCCCCCGCCGAGGCCGACCGCCTGCGCACCGAGGTTCAGCGCCGCATGCTGGACGCCGACCGTGCCCACCGCAGCGACAAACCCACGGCGGCTGGCCGCAGCTTTTTGCCAGCGGTTGCGGTGGTCGTGCTGGGCCTTGGGGCCGCTGCGGGCCTTTATGCGCAACTGGGTGCGCCGGGCTACCCCGATGTGCCCCTGTCGCAACGTGTGGCGCTCGCCGACCAAGCCTATGGCGAACGCCCATCGCAGGACGCGGCCGAGGCGGCGCAACCCGCCTATGTGCCGCCCAGCGACATCGACCCCGAATTTGCTGGCCTGATCGACAAACTGCGCACCGCCGTGGCCAGCCGCCCGGATGACCTGATGGGCCAAACGCTGCTCGCGCAAAACGAAACCGACTTGGGCAACTACGCCGCCGCCCGTCGCGCGCAAACTGCGCTGGTGACGATCAAGGGCGATGCTGCCACGGCGGCAGATCTGTCCGAACTGGCCAGCCTGATGGTCACGGCCGCCGGGGGTATCGTCACACCACAGGCCGAACAGGCCCTGATCCGCACCCTGCAACTGGACCCGCGCGACGGCTGGGCGCGGTTTTACTCGGGCCTGATGTTTGCCCAGATCGGCCGCCCCGACCGCACCTTTGACCTGTGGGAACCCCTGCTGGCCGAGGGGCCCGGCGATGCCCCATGGCTGCCGCCCATCCGCGACCGGATCGAGGATGTCGCCTTTGCGGCAGGCGTGAATTACACCCCGACCGCCGCCTTCGGCCCCGATGCCGCCGCCGTGGCCGCCGCCGCCGACATGACCGCACAGGACCGTCAGGCCATGATCAGCACCATGGTCGACGGATTGCAAGGGCGCCTGATGTCCGAGGGCGGATCGCTGGATGAATGGGTCAGGCTGATCACTTCGTTGGGTGTGCTGTCCGAACCTGACCGGGCGCGCGACGCCTATGCGCAGGCGCAGGTGGCCTTTGCCGGGCAGCCCGGCGAACTGGCCGCCCTGCAGGCCGCCGCCCAGCAGGCCGGGGTTGCCGAATGATCCTGACCGATGTGGCCGAGTTTCTGGCGATGCTGCCACCCGGCCGGGCGATCTGCGGGCTGGATCTGGGGGACAAGACCATCGGCTTTGCGGTGTCGGACCTGCGTCGTCAGGTCGCAACCCCGATCCTTGTGATCCGCCGGGTCAAGTTCACCGAGGATGCCGTACGCCTGCTGGCCCTGCTGGCCGAACGCCAATTGGCGGGCATCGTGTTAGGCCTGCCGCTGAACATGGACGGTTCCGAGGGCCCGCGCGTCCAGTCCACCCGCGCCTTTGCCCGCAATCTGGAAAAGCTGACCGCCCTGCCCATCACCTTTTGGGATGAACGCCTGTCCACCGTCGCCGCCGAACGCGCGCTGCTGGAGGCGGATACGTCGCGAAAGCGTCGCGCCGAGGTCATTGACCAGGTCGCTGCCGGATATATCTTGCAAGGAGCATTGGACCGGATGGGTTATATGAGCAGGGCAGCGACATGACAGACGAGATATGGGCACGCCAGGAAATCGAGAGCCCCTGTGTCAAGCTGTGCGTCATACACCCCGAAGAGCGGCTGTGCGTCGGCTGCTACCGCTCGATCGAGGAAATCGCGACTTGGTCGCGCCTGTCGCCCAATGATCGCCGCGTCGTCATAGCAGACCTGCCCGCACGCGCGCCGCGCCTTGTGAAACGTCGCGGTGGCCGGATGGGGCGTCTGGACCGCTGACCCACAGGTTTTGGTCAGTTTTTGGAATAATGCCAGTTGCGCAGGGACCGTTTGGCCGTTTAGCCTTGAAGGTATAAACGCCAAATCCTTTTCAGCTTCGGGGTGCACACCCAACATGCCGGCACAAAAGAAGCCCGCGAAAACTGGTCCCGGGGTCCCCAAGGCGCCACATGCGTCGATGAAGCCGGCCCGCGCCAGCGCCCGCAAGAAAATGCCGCCGTTTGTTCTGTGGTTCGCTGCTACCGGCGGTCGCAGCTCGGGCATGGGGTACGGCACGCTCAAACCCCATGGCGGTGGCAGCACCGGGGCATGGACCCACCTGCGGGTGCGCGACTTCATCGACAAGGATTCCGATGCCGTCGCCACCCTGCCCCCGGCCATCGTGGGTGCCCGCCTCACCTACCCCGCGTATTCCTTCAAGGCGGGCCACCTGATCAACGCCACCTTTCGCGGACCCGGCAACAACGCCAAAAACCTGACAATCCTGACGGCCAGTGGCAATTCAAGGCACAAGAACTTTGATAACCCGGTCAAGGAGGCGTTTCGACTGTTGCGCAAGGCTTATGAAAAGCTGTGGAAGATGGGAATGTCCGCGTCAGACGCCTGCCTGACAATCGAGGTCCGCGTGAACCCGGTTGGGGCGTGGGGCGCTGGCATGCCGGATCAGGTGATCTGCAACCACCTGAGCTGCGTGGCCCATCTGCACAACAAGGCCGACGTGGTGTCAGCCATCAGCCTGTTGGTGCCGCCCGCTGACCCCAAGCTGCATGCCGAATACCTGTCCTTGGTCAACCGCGCCCAGCTTTGCATCGACAACGCCGCCGGCGTGATCGACAACGGCCCGTAAAGCGCTCTACCAGCCCAACACCTTGCGCAGCATATTGGCCGCCACCAGCGTGATGAAAATCGCAAAGGCCCGTTTCAGCGGTTTGGGGTCCATCGCATGGGCCAGCCGCACGCCCAGCGGCGTGGTCAACAGCGTCATCGGGATGATCACGGCAAAGGCAGGCAGGTTGACGGCCCCCAAACTAAAGGGTGGCGCATCCGGCACGTCCAGCAGCAAAAAGCCGATCAGCGACGGAACCGAAATCAGGATGCCAAAGCCGGATGCCGTGGCCACCGCCCGGTGAATGGGCAGGGAATACAGCGTCATCAACGGCACCCCGAACGTGCCCCCGCCAATCCCCATCAGGGTTGAAAACAGCGCCAGCACCGTGGCCTGCACCCCGCGCAGCGGCTGCCCCGGCATGGCAGGCCCCAGCCGCCATTCGCTGCGGCCAAACGCCATGTACAGCCCCGCCGCCCCCGCCAGCACCGCAAACACCGCCTGCAAGGCCGTGGTTTTCAGCATCGACGCCACCACCACGCCCACAATCGACCCCAGCACCAGCCACGGTGCCCAGTCACGCAGGATCTGCCAATCCACCGCGCCTTTTTTGTTATGGGCCAGCACCGACCGGGCCGAGGTGACCACAATCGTCGCCGCAGAGGTGCCGATGCAAACCTGCATCAACTGCGCCCCGTCATAGCCCAGCGCCTGAAACAAATAGAAAAAAGCAGGCACCAGCACGATGCCCCCCCCAACCCCCAGCAGCCCCGCAATCACTCCGGTCGCAGCACCAATAATCAGCAGCAGCAACAGCATCGGCAACAATGTGGCAAGTTCGGGCATGGCACCTCCGGGGGTTGGTCACCCAGATACCGGGTAAACCGCCACTCTGCCAGTGGTTTGGGGCCAGTGGTTTGGGGCCAGTAACTAGAGGCCAGCATCTGGGTCTTGTCTTGGCCCCGGAAATCACTTAGCAGTTTGACTAAGTTATTAAGGGTCTTACCATGTCACAAAGCCTTGTCCGCGATGCCGGGCATCGGCGCGGACCTTGCCGCCAGCCCGCAGGCCATGCAGACCACGATCACCGCCTATGTCGCGGCCTTCGGGTTGGCGCAAATGATCTATGGCCCATGGGCTAATCAGCCGGGTCGCAAAGTGCCGCTGTACGCCGGAATTGCGACGTTCGTGCTAGGAACCTTGCTTTGCATGACCGCCGAAACCGCCAACGGCCTGATTGCGGGTCGGTTCGTGCAGGGCTTGGGCGGTGCGGCACTGGGCGTAGTGCCGCGTGCCATCGTGCGCGACATGATGACCGGCCCCGAGGCGACCCGGATGATGGCGGCCATCATGCTGGTGTTTTCCGTGTCACCCATGCTCGCGCCGCTGGCCGGGTCGGCGTTGCTGTTGATCACCGGGTGGCGCGGGATATTCGGCGCGCTGCTGGTCGCGTCGCTGCTCAGTCTGGCCATGTTGGTCTTCGCTCAACCCGAAACGCTGGCCCCGGAAAACCGCCGCCCGTTCAACCTGTGGACCCTGCTGCGCGGCTGCGGCGAATTGCTGGCGGACCGTTCGTTTCTGCTGTGGACGTTCATCGGGGCCTTTGGCTTTGGCTCGTTCTTCATCTATCTCGCCGCGGCGTCCGATGTCTATCAACAGGGGTTCGGTCTGACCTCGACCCAGTTTTCTCTGGCCTTTGCCGCCAATGCGATGGCCTTTATCAGATCCAGCCAACTGGCCAGCCGTTTGTCGCAACGCTACGGCGTGCTGCCGATGCTGAAATGGTTCAGCGTGGGTTTTGCCGCGGCTGGGTCGGTGACCCTGGTGCTGGCCCTGTTGGGATTGGCGAACCTGTGGGTCTGTAGCGTGGGCATAGGGGTGGGCAATGCGTTTTTGGGGCTGATCATCCCGTCAACCATGGTGATGGCGCTGGATGAACCGGGGGAAAAGGCGGGAACTGCCTCGTCATTGGGGGGCACAATCCAGATGCTGACTGGCGGGCTGATGGTGGTTGGGCTGGGGCCATGGCTGGGCGCCAGCGCGGTGCCGATGATTGCGGGCATTGCCGTGGCGGCACTGATCACCCTGGCGCTGACCTTGATGATGGTGGGCAGTCAGGCGGCGCGCACCGCGTCTTGAACCTGCGCCACGGCGGCGTCCAGCACCTCCAGACCCGCACCAGACTGCGCGCCCTCGGACAAGACCCGCCGATAGCCGCGCGCCCCGGGACGGCCCTGAAACAGCCCCAGCATGTGCCGCGTGACCTGATGCAGCCGCCCGCCCGCCGCCAGATGGTCGGCAATATAGGGGCGCATGGCGTCAAGGGTGGCAAATGCGTCAGGCCCAGCCCTTTCCCCCCACAGCACGTCGGCCCCAATCAGGATGGCCGCCGGATCGTGATAGGCAGCCCGGCCAATCATCACCCCATCCAGCCCGTGCGCCAGCAGAGCCTGCGCCTGCGCCAGCGTGGTCACCCCGCCATTCAGACAAATCGTCAAATGCGGAAACGCGGCTTTCATCCGCAACACCAACCCGTAATCCAAAGGCGGGATTTCGCGGTTTTCCTTGGGTGACAGCCCCTTTAACCACGCCTTGCGGGCATGAATGATGAAATGGTTGACCCCCGCCGCACTGACCCGCTGCAGAAAGTCGGGCAACACGACCTCGGGGTCCTGATCATCCACCCCGATCCGGCACTTGACCGTCACCGGCACCGGGCTTTCGGCCAGCATCGCGGCGACACAGTCGGCCACCAACCCCGGACGCTCCATCAGCACCGCACCAAAACACCCCGATTGCACCCGGTCAGACGGGCAACCGACGTTCAGATTGATCTCGTCATAACCATAAGGCACCACAGCCCGCACCGCCGCCGCCAGTTCGGCCGGGTCCGATCCGCCCAATTGCAACGCAACAGGATGTTCAGCCCCCGAATACCCCAGCAACCGCGCGCGCGGGCCATGGATCACCGCCGGGGCCGTGACCATCTCGGTATACAGCATCGCGCGGCGCGTCATGACGCGGTGAAAAAACCGGCAATGACGGTCCGTCCAATCCATCATCGGTGCGACAGACAGGCGGTGAGGGGCAAAAACAGGTCTGTCCAATTGATAGTCCGTATTTCCATGGCTGTGTGGCACGTCCAGACTTCTCCGTATTCGTTCTTGTCGTCTTCAGACAGGCAAAGAGGCATCCCGGATGGAGCTCTTTCTTCAACCGTGGGGCCCCGCATGGGAAAAATACCTCGGTGCGCACGGAAAGACGGATCAACGGCCTACCGGGCTGGAACCGTGATAAAGTAAAACAGCAAGGTCGTCCACAAAGAGGCGGTTAGCTTTGATCGCGAAGTAACTGCTCGTGCCTGCATGACCCGCCGGGAACGCGATCTTCATGCCCTGTGTGGACCTGAAGACTGCAAAGCCAACAAGGGTACGGTCGCGAACTTGATCACTGTGTATCTGCAAGATTTGGAGGGCAGCATCGGACGGACGAAGGCACAGGCCTTGCGCACCATCCATGCGCTTGCGCTGGGGGAGAAGTGCCTATCCGACCTGCGCAGCGAAGACATTGTCAGCGTGGCCCGGGAATTGAAAAGGGACAGGACAGCAGGCACGGTCAGCAACTATCTGGCCCCCCTTTCCAGCGGATGCTGTCAGACCAATGCGAACTCGTCTCAGTTTTCGAGCGCTGGCAATTGGTCAGGCCGCAAAAAGGCCGCGCCACTCGGCCAGAGCAACGGCGCGGTTCTGCTTGAAATCTTGTCGGCTGTAGAGGTGACGCTCCATGTTGAAAAGGTCATGAACTGAGGCGTGTAAGGCTACGAACGTCTGTAGTGTTCGCAGCCGCCGGAAGCGGAGCATGGCTCGTTCGCGCCTTCGGAACGGCTGGTGCGAATTCGCGGCGCGGTTGTTGGCCGAGCGACCGCTCTGCGGCTTGTCGCTGATGCCAAGCTCCCGCAGGGCGGCTATATAGGAGCGGCGGCGACCGGTCACAATTTCCGTCGCGTGGCCGTGTCGTTTCAGCGTTTTCTTCAGGAATTTCAATGCATTCAACTAGGGCCTGTTGACGTTCACTTCAATCGTATGACGGTTGCGGTGAGGGCGATGAATGCATTGTAACTTGTGTCAGTCTTGCAGCACCGCATGGCGATCCCTCTGTATTCCTTGAGTTTCTGGAAGAAGTTCTCAATCAGGTGCCGCCATTTGTAGGTATCGCGGTCAAACTCTGCGGGGAAGCGGCGGTTGGATTTGGGTGGGATGACAGCCACAATCCCGGCACTGGCGAGCGTGTCGCGCAGCCAGTTCGCATCGAACGCACGGTCGGCGAGCAACTGGCCGCAGGTCAGACCCTCGATCAGCACCGTCGTGCCACGCAGGTCATGGGCCTGTCCGGGCAAGAGGCGAAAGTCGAGCAAGTTGCCGAGCGCGTCGGTCAGGGCCATGATCTTGCTGGTTATCCCGCCTCGGGAGCGCCCGATGGCCTGGCTTTGAGTCCCCCTTTTGCGCCCTGTCCGTGGCGGTGGACTTTGACTATCGTGCCGTCCGTTGCCCGGCAGGTGAATGGAACATTCACCGAAAGGGGATCATCGTGTATTCGAAGTAGGAGTCCTCGGCTAACGCTCTGAACATGCGATAGAATGCATCGGCTTTGACCCAGCGGCGGAACCGCTTGAAGACAGTGTTCCACTTGCCGAAGTCGTCTGGCAGGTCACGCCATGGGCAACCTGTGCGCGCGATCCACAGCACAGCCTCCACGAACAGCCTCGGGTCGGGGCCGGTTCGTCCGGGGTCGCTTTCCCGGCCAAGACAGTGCGGCGCGATAACGTTCCATTGAGCGTCGGTCAGTGCGGTGCGGATCAAGGCTGCCTCCCATTTGGAAACCTTGAATCACTCCGCGATCAATTTGTGAATCCTCAAACGTCAACAGCCCCTAACCAGATTTGCTGCATAGCGCTCTGGCAGTCGAATCTGTGTATCGAGTCGTCGGTCGAATCGCGGCCTTGGGCTACCGAACAACACGTTATGTGACAGAAACATTTCCCTTTGGCGGGACTGGCCAATCCGTTGCCCCAAAGCAGGCAACGTCGGCCCAAAGCAGACATATCGCACATCCGGATTGCTGCCGTGAAGCTTTGGCTAAGCGGGAGAAGGCACTGTAAAACTGCTTCGGACAACATAGCTAGTCCGCTCTGAACAATTCCCAACCGCCTGAAACAGAATGGTTTTTCGGGATATTTGGTGGCTTCAGCCTGCAGGATTTGGTAGATTTGCGGCGGAAACCTTGCAAATTTTGGTGCTGTCATGAAGCCGAAGAAACGTAAGCGCCGTCTCTGTCCCATTGAATTGGGATATTTCTGAACTTCGATTTCGCTGCCAGAAGATCGTCCAATGCATTGGGAGGTTGGCATGGCGGATGGTGGGGATGGTTTTGTGGGTCGGTGCGAGGTGGTTGA
>JANNAF010000142.1:0-5267 GCA_031384005.1 Rhodobacterales bacterium
TGATGCGCGAACACGGCGCCGACCCCCTGCCCTATATGACCGATGTCCACGACATCGACTTTTCCGTACTGCCCCCCGATCCCGATCTTGCCGCCGCCCTTGCGGATCTGCCGGGCCGCCGCATCGTCTATACCAACGGCGGGGCGGATTACGCGGCCAAGGTTCTGGCGGCACGTGGCTTGCAAGGTCTGTTCGATGCGATCTATGGCATTGAACATGCAGGGTTCCTGCCGAAACCAGAACGCGCCGCTTTTGATGTTGTCTTTGCGCTGGACGGGCTGGACCCAACCCGCGCCGCGATGTTCGAGGATGACCCCCGCAACCTGCGCGTACCCCATGACTTGGGCCTGCGCACAGTTCATGTGGCTGACAAACCCGCACCAGCCCGCCACATCCACCATCATACCGCCAACCTTGGCAGCTTTTTGACAAAGGTTCTGGCCTGACCTGTTGCGACGATCCGCCCGACTGCAACCACAAACAACCGCCCCAACCCTTGGCGGGCGGCGTTTGCAACTCTGCCCCCAAGGACCATCACAGGACCGAAACCGCCTCGCCCCGCGCCCGTCAAGCCATTCCAACCATCGGCCCCCTGACCCGCACTGTCCAACACGCCATAGCTGGCCTGTGATATGTCTTGCTGATCCGGCTGACGGCCTTGCTGTTGGCGGTGCAAACATCGGGGTTGGTTGCAGTAACCATGACGGCCTTGGCGGCGGTGCCTGTTATGCTCGCCTTGTTGGCTGTCCTGTCGCGGCCCTGACCCTGCGACGGCGCGGCCCCTCGCCTTTGCTGCATCCGGGGCTATGATCAACGATAGGGGGCAGGGATATGGACATGACGACAGACATTCTGATCTCGGGCGGCGGGGTCGCTGGGCTGACGGCGGCTGCGGCCTTTGGCACGGCCGGATACAACGTGTGTTGCGTCGATCCGACCCCACCCGTCATGACCGCATCGGACGCGGGGGCAGACCTGCGCACAACGGCGTTTTTGCAGCCGTCGGTGGCGGTCTTGCAGGCGGCGGGGCTTTGGGACCGGCTGAAACCGCACGCCGCCGCCCTGCAAATCATGCGCATCATCGACGCAGGTGGTGCGCTGCAGGAACCCCGTCTGGTCAAGGATTTCGATGCCTCCGACATCTCGGACCAACCCTTTGGCTGGAACCTGCCCAACTGGCTCTTGCGCCGCGAAATGGTGGCGCGGCTGGCCGAACTGCCGAATGTCACGTTCCGCCCGGGCACCGCCACCACCGCTCTGATGACCCGCACCTCCGAGGCGCGGGTGACCCTGTCAGATCACTCGACCCTGCGCGCCCGTATGGTGATCGCCGCCGATGGCCGCGATTCGACGATGCGTGCCGCCCTTGGCATCCCGGTCCGCACCTTTCGCTATGGCCAAAAGGCGCTGACCTTTGCCGTGACACATGCCATTCCCCACCACAATGTGTCGACCGAGATTCACCGCTCGGGCGGGCCATTCACCCTGGTTCCCTTGCCCGACCGCGACGGCCAACCCTGTTCTGCCGTGGTCTGGATGGAAACCGGGGCCAGGATCGCCCAACTGAACGCCCTGGACCCACATGCCTTCGAGGCGGAAATCAACGCGCGGTCCTGCCTCATTCTGGGGCCGCTGACCTTGGCCTCACGGCGGATGGTCTGGCCGATCATCGCCCAACTGGCCGCGCGGATGACAGGGGAACGCGTGGCCCTCATGGCCGAGGCCGCCCATGTTCTGCCGCCCATCGGGGCGCAGGGCCTGAACATGTCGCTGGCCGATCTGCAGGCCCTGCTGGATCTGGCGGGGTCGCATGATCTGGGCTCGGTCGCCATGCTGGACGCCTATCATCGCCGCCGCCATCTGGACGTCGAGGCGCGGGTGCTGGGCATCGACCTTTTGAACCGCACCTCCATGTTGGGCGCGCCGCCCCTGCGGGACCTGCGCGCCGGGGCGCTGAACGCACTCTATTCGTTTGGCCCCGTGCGCAAAACGCTGATGAAGGCCGGTCTGGGCTTGCGCTAGGCGGCCACGCTGACCGGCGGTCCCGGTCAGCCTGTCGCGACGAAGGCCCCCACCCTGTCGGGCCCGCCTCTCCGCCCGTGGCTACAAAACCGCCTCGACCGCTTTTTGCAGACGCGCAACCGTGGCGGGCACATCGGCCAGTTTGTCCAACCCGAACAGACCAAGGCGGAACGTGCGAAACTCGGGGCCCTCGCCGACCTGCAACGGCACCCCGGCAGCAATCTGCAACCCCTGCGCCCGAAAGCGCGACCCGTTTTGCACATCGGATTCGTCTGTGTAACTGACCACGACACCCGGCGCCTGAAACCCCTCGGCCGCCACCGACATCACACCCCGTGTCGCCAGCAAATCCCGCACCGCCTGCCCCAAGGCCCACTGTGCCGTCTTGGCCGCCTCAAACCCCATGTCGCGGGTTTCAATCATCGCATCGCGAAACGCCACCAGCGCATCAGTCGGCATCGTGGCGTGATAGGCATGCCCACCCCCCTCATAGGCCGCCATGATCGCCCGCCACTTCTTCAGATCCAGCGCAAACGAATTCGACGTGGTCTCTGCCAAACGCGCCTCGGCCCGCGCCGACAGCATCACAACCCCTGCGGCAGGCGAGGCTGACCAGCCCTTTTGCGGGGCGGAAATCAGCACATCCACACCCGTGGCCGCCATATCGACCCAGATGCAACCGCTGGCGATGCAGTCCAGCACCATCAACGCCCCCACCTCATGCACCGCCGCCGCCATCGCGGTGATGTAATCATCAGGCAATATGATCCCGGCCGAGGTTTCGACATGCGGCGCAAACACCGCCTCGGGGCGCGTCTCACGGATGCGGGCGACCACCTCGTCAATCGGTGGCGGGGCAAAGGGCGCGCGTACCCCATTGCCGGTCTGGCGCGCCATGACAACGGTCGCACCGCTGGCAAAGGCACCCGCGTCAAAGATCTGGCTCCAGCGATAGGAAAACCACCCGTTGCGCACAACCAAAACCTGACCCCGGCCAAACTGCCGTGCCACCGCCTCCATCGCATAGCTGCCGCCACCCGGCACCAAAGCCACCGCATCGGCGTGATAAACCTCGCGCAGCATCCCCGACAGATCGCGCATCACACCCTGAAACCGGGCAGACATATGGTTCAGCGAACGGTCCGTAAACACGACCGAAAATTCCTGCAGGCCTTCGGGGTCAATGGTGTCGTGCGGCAGTTTCATGGCTCTCTCCCTGTTTCACGCAAAGCTAGCGCAACTTTGGCACAAAACACCACCGTTTAGACAAAAGGCAATCCTTCTGCGACTTGGCCCTCAGCCAATCGGCCCCGGCCTGCGCTCTTCGGTCAGCAACACATTGGCCTCGACCTGACCCAAACCCGGCAGGGTCATGATCCGGCGGCGCAGGACGCGTTCAAAATCGGCAATGTCGCGGGCAACAACGCGCAGGCGGTAATCAAACATCCCCAACACATGCTGCACCACCTGCACCTCGGGGATGGCCCCCACCGCCCGCTCGAAATCCTCCAGACTGACGCGGCCCTTGGTGGCCAGCTTGACCCCCAAAAACACCGTCACCCCAAACCCCAGCGCCGCGCGGTCGACATCGACCCGTTGCCCCGCCAACACGCCCGCCTCCTCCAACCGCCGGACGCGCCGCCATGCGCCGGGCTGCGACAGACCCAACCTGCGCCCCAACTCGCCCGCAGACAGCCCCCCCTCCTGGGACAGGGCGCGCAACAAGGCGCGGTCCAGATCATCCAGATCGATCACAACGGCAACCCCTCGCTTTCCTTGATCGTCGCAATCAACATCAGCGCCTCAACCTCGGCGATATGCGGCAGCGCCAGAATCCGCGTCCGGTAAATCTCTTGATACTGTGCCATGTGACGCGCAATCACGTTCAACCGCACATCAACACGGCCCAAAAACGTCTCGATCCCCACCACTTCAGGCACCAGACGCGCCGCCGCGATAAACTCGTCAAAGGCGCGCGGATTGGTCTTGTCGAGGGTAAAGCGCAAGCTGACCTCAACCTCATACCCCAGACGCCGCCAGTCGATCACCGCCCGCGGCGGCCCGATCACGCCCGCCTCGGTCAACCGTTCCAACCGCCGCCACAAGGTGGCCTGCGTCACACCCGACCGCTCCGCCAGCACGGCCCGCGCCAGCCCCGGCTCGGCCAGATAATGCCGCAGGATACGACGGTCGGTTTCATCAATTTGCATGATCTATTCACGTTCCTAGCATTCTCCGCATGATATTTTGCAGAAATATCGAAATCCGTCAAACTATGCAGCCAACCCACCCCCAAAATCCCTATCCTGCCCCCATCACAACCAAAGGAGCGCCCAAATGCGCGTGTATTACGACCGTGACTGCGACATCAACCTGATCAAGGACAAAAAGGTCGCCATCCTCGGCTACGGCAGCCAAGGCCACGCCCATGCCCTGAACCTGCGCGATTCGGGTGCAAAAAATCTGGTTGTGGCGCTGCGCCCCGGCTCCGCCTCGGCCAAAAAGGCCGAGGGCGAGGGCCTCAAAGTCATGGGCATTGCCGAAGCCGCCGCTTGGGCCGACCTGATCATGTTCACCATGCCCGACGAATTGCAGGCCGAAACCTACAAGAAATACGTGCATGACAACATCCGCGACGGCGCCGCCATCGCTTTTGCCCACGGGCTGAACATCCACTTTGGCCTGATCGAACCCAAACCCGGCGTCGACGTGATCATGATGGCCCCCAAGGGCCCCGGCCACACCGTGCGCGGCGAATATGTCAAGGGCGGCGGCGTGCCCTGCCTTGTGGCCGTCCATCAGGACGCGTCGGGCAAGGCGATGGAACTGGGCCTCTCCTACTGCTCCGGCATCGGTGGCGGTCGCTCCGGCATTATTGAGACCAACTTCCGTCAGGAATGTGAAACCGACCTGTTCGGCGAACAGGCCGTGCTGTGTGGCGGTCTGGTCGAACTGATCCGCATGGGCTTTGAAACCCTGGTCGAGGCTGGTTATGAGCCCGAAATGGCCTATTTCGAATGCCTGCACGAGGTAAAGCTGATCGTCGACCTGATCTATGAAGGCGGCATCGCCAACATGAACTACTCGATCAGCAACACCGCCGAATACGGCGAGTACGTCTCGGGTCCACGCATTCTGCCCTATGCCGAAACCAAGGCCCGCATGAAGGCCGTGTTGGACGACATCCAGTCCGGCAAGTTCGTGTCGGACTTCATGCAGGAAAATTCCGTGGGCCAGCCGTTCTT
>JANNAF010000148.1:0-6737 GCA_031384005.1 Rhodobacterales bacterium
TGTTGCGGCCGGGCGCGACGCCGATTTGCTGACGCTGTTTGCCCGGCGCTGCATGATGGTGCTGGAGGACGAGCCCGATCTGGCCAGCGATTGCCCGGACGTGACGGCGCTGTTGCATGTCGCTGGCGAAACCTCTGATGCCGTCGCGCGTATCGCGTTGAACCGGTTGGCCGGGCTGTTGGAGCAGCGCAAGCCGGTCTGAGCGCCGCAGCGGGGTGGTTCCCAAAGCGCCCGCCATGGGCTATTGCCTTGGCGCATGACCCAAGACCCCGATACCCCCAAGCTGAAATCCCATGGCCGGTTGAGCATGCAGGCCAGCCAAAAGCCGCGCGACCTGATGGCCGATGTGGTGGTGCGCGGCGCATGGGCGGCGCGCGTGATCACGCTGTTCCCGGATGCCTTTCCCGGGGTGCTGGGGGCCAGTTTGACGGGCCGGGCGTTGGATCTGGGGCTGTGGCGGTTGGACACCATTGACCTGCGGACCTTTGGTCTGGGCAGGCATCGCAACGTGGACGACACGCCGGCAGGTGGTGGGGCCGGGATGGTGCTGCGGGCCGATGTGGTGGATGCTGCCCTGCAGGCTGCAGCTGGGCCGGGGCCGGTGATCTATCTGTCGCCGCGGGGGCAGCGGTTTGATCAGGCCATGGCGCGCAGTTGGGCGGCGGGGCCGGGGGTCACGCTGCTGTGCGGCCGGTTCGAGGGGGTCGATCAGCGCGTGCTGGACCACCATGCCATCCAAGAGGTGTCCTTGGGCGATTTCGTCCTGACCGGGGGCGAGTTGGCTGCGCAGGCCATGCTGGACGCCACGGTCCGGCTGTTGCCGGGGGTCTTGGGCAATCAGGCCTCGACCGAGGAGGAATCGTTTTCGCATGGGTTGCTGGAGTTTCCGCAATACACCCGGCCAACGGAATGGCAGGGCCGCGAGATCCCCGCCGTACTGCAGTCGGGCAATCATGGCGAGATTGCCAAATGGCGGCAGGCCGAGGCCGAGGCCGTGACCCGCGACCGGCGTCCGGATTTGTGGGCGGCGCATCAAAAGGGGTAGGGCGGGGTGAACCCCGCCGCTGGTGGCCGGAATGGCGGGTTGACCCCGCCCTACGCCACTTGACCCGTCCCCTCCTTGCCCCTATACGCCCGCTGTCTGGGGCACGATTGCCCAACGGACCCGATTCCTTTTGGCCTATGCGTCTGGCTTCTTCGACTGGCGTGGTTTGAAAGAACGGTATCAAAAAGCAGGCCATACCTCTGGCGGGCACCGATGTTTCGGCATGGGATGGACCCGGTTGAAGACCAAGAGCTATGTGGCGGCATCACTGCGGGGCAAACCCGTGAACCGAAAGGACCAGGCATGAACCTGATCGCAATTCTGGAAGCAGAGCAGATTGCCGCTCTGAACAAGACCATCCCGGACTTTAAAGCCGGTGATACCATCAAGGTCGGCTACAAAGTGACCGAAGGCACCCGTTCGCGCGTGCAGGCTTATGAGGGCGTCGTGATCGGCCGCATGGGCGGCGCCACGATTTCCGCCAGCTTCACCGTCCGCAAAATCTCGTTTGGTGAGGGTGTTGAGCGGGTGTTCCCGCTGTATTCCACCAACATCGACAGCATCGAAGTGGTCCGCCGTGGCCGCGTGCGTCGCGCCAAGCTGTACTATCTGCGCGATCGTCGCGGCAAGTCGGCCCGGATCGTCGAAGATACCAATTACAAACCGAAGTCGGTCTAAGGAGCCAGATCATGAAAAAGGGCATTCACCCGGAATACCACACGATCACGGTCAAGATGACCGATGGCACCCTGTTCACCACCAAGACCACCTGGGGCAAAGAGGGCGACCAGATGTCGTTGGACATCGACCCGCTGGCACACCCGGCATGGACCGGCGGCAACGCCAAGCTGATGGACACCGGCGGCCGTGTGTCCAAGTTCAAGAACAAATACGCCGGTCTGGGTTTCTGATCAGGCGGCAGTTACACAGAAAGGGCGCGCCGCAGGGTGCGCCCTTTTGCAATGCGGGGGGTGTGGGATGCGAGCTTGGGGCCGTGTATTTGGTCTGACCTACGGGCTTTGGGCCCTGCAGGTTCATGCCGGGACAATCTTTGATCAGTTCGGCGGCACATGGGCACCGATGTTCAGCGACGAGGTAAGCTGTGCCCACAACCCCCAGACCATCACCTTTGCGACCGACCATCACAGCGCCACCTTCGCGTGGCAAAGCGCCATCACCTTTTTCACCGGCAAGCAGGAGCGCATTGGCCGTTATCGCATCTTTGCCGCCAGTGGCGACCGGATCACCATGGCGATCGAGGGGGAAACCCGCCTGACCGAGGGTGGCAGTACCGTGGTGTGGATTTTGCGTCTGGTTCAGGACGGGCGGGCCTATTGCTGGGGCCGCACGGATTGGCAACCTGAACAATGTGTCGCCGTACATTTTCGCTGCCCCGACGCAATCCCGAATTCGTGATCGGCCCGCGGCCAAATCGTCTTTGACCTGCACTGCGAACCGGGTTCTGAGTAACGCATGCGGATCGTCCTGCCCCTCCTCCTCATCCTTGCCAGTCCTGCCATGGCGCAGGATGGTTTCAGCGTGCTGGAGGGTCTGTTTGACAGCGCCAGCGATCCTTCTGCCTCCTGCGCCGCCAATCCGCATGAGTTGGCTATCATCGACGACCGGCCGCATCTGGCGCGCATTTGGAAATCGCCGGTCACAGGTTCGGCTGGCGGCCCGCGTCTGCGCGAGGTTTATGACGTTGAGACCTTTGACGGCACCGCACTGGTCCTGTCCGAGGAGGGCCTGTACCACGCGGATCCCGAGGGGACTGGCGGGTTTTGGGTCATGCAGATGACGCAAAATCCGCCGGGCTATTGCTGGCGTCGTCCCGACTGGCCCGAGGTGCGGTGTCAGGACCAGCAGTTGCGCTGCGAGAGCGCCACTTCTTGAGGCGTTATCGCTAGGCGGGTTCTTGCTTTCCAATGGCGAAATGTGACCCTATAGCAGGGGAAAAGCCCGGCTTGAAGGCTGGGAGGGGGACTGTCATGGCGCATATCATCGTGGTGGGCAACGAAAAGGGGGGGTCCGGCAAATCGACCACGTCCATGCATGTGGCCACCGGTTTGGCGCGCATGGGATACCGGGTTGGTGCACTGGACCTGGATCTGCGGCAAAAAAGCTTTGCCCGTTATATCGAAAATCGCCGCACCTATCTGGACCGTATGGGCCTGAACCTGCCGGTGCCCGATTACCGCGACCTGCCCGAGGTGGCGGCCGCGCAACTGGCCCCCGGCGAAAACGCCTATGACCATCGTTTGTCCGAGGCTGTGGCGGCGCTGGAGCCGGTGTCGGATTTCATCATCATCGATTGCCCCGGCAGCCATACCCGGCTGTCACAGGTTGCCCATTCGCTGGCAGACACCCTGATCACACCGCTGAACGACAGTTTCATCGATTTTGATCTGTTGGCGCGGGTTGATGCCGAAACGGGCCGCGTCAAGGGTCCGTCGATCTATTCTGAAATGGTTTGGAACGCGCGACAGTTGCGCGCCCAGGCCGGGTTGAAGCCGATTGACTGGATCGTGCTGCGCAACCGGATGGGGCCGCAGCAGATGCATAACAAGCGCAAGGTCGGCGCCGCACTGGACGATCTGTCCAAGCGCATCGGCTTTCGCGTCGCCCCCGGCTTTTCCGAGCGGGTCATTTTCCGCGAGTTGTTTCCGCGCGGTTTGACGGTCATGGACCTCAAGGATACCGGGGTGGATACCCTCAACATCTCGAACGTTGCGGCACGGCAAGAGGTGCGCGACCTGATGGTCGAGCTTAGACTGCCTGAAGTTGAGGTTGCCATTTAAACAGCGCCAGCCGGACCTGAAGGCGACGCTCTCGCGAGCGAATGCGCTGCAAACGCAGGTCAAAGGCGTCGGGGCCTTGGGGTTTTTGGGCGAACAGCCCGAACCGGGACAACAGAGCTTGAACGAGTTTCATGGCGATCTCCGTCGGCGTATCTATGGAGGCAAATTGGCGGTCAAGCGCGGCAGGAACGTGGCAAGGCGGCGTCAGTGGTGCGAAGAACGGCTGGAACGGGGAAACAACGGGTTTCCGATCCGGAAACAGTCGGGATGCAAGACGGACAGGGGGAATGATGGCAAACCGGATCTTTGACGCGCTGTTTGCACCGCTGGCCGGGCAGGACCGGGTGCTGATGACGCTGGCCGACGGGGCCACGGTCAGGGCTGCGGCGTTTCACGACATGGTGGTGCGGGCGGCAGCGGCGCTGCGTGCGGCGGGTGTGGTACAGGGCGACCGGGTGGCCGTGCAGGTCGCGAAATCACCGCAGGCGCTGGCGGTATATGGGGCAACGGTGGCGGTGGGGGCGGTGTTTTTGCCGCTGAACACCGCCTATACCCCGGCTGAGATTGACTACTTTCTGGGCAATGCGACGCCCCGGCTGTTCCTGTGCGATCCTGCCAAGGCCGATGGGCTGGCCGGGGTGGCCGCACGGAACGGTGCGGCAATCCTGACGCTGGACGGGCGCGATCAGGGCAGCTTTGCCGCAAACGAGGCTGGGGACGGGTTCACGGTGGCGGACTGCGGGCCGGATGATCTGGCGGCGATCCTTTACACCTCGGGCACGACGGGGCGGTCCAAGGGGGCGATGTTGACCCATCGCAACCTGATGTCCAATGCCGAGGTGCTGGCCGATCTGTGGCGATTCACCGATCAGGATATTCTGCTGCATGCCCTGCCGATCTTTCACACTCATGGGCTGTTTGTGGCGTCGAACGTGTCCTTGCTGACCGGGGGGCAGATGATCTTTCTGCCGGGGTTTGATCTGGAGGCGGTGCTGCGCCATTTGCCGCAAGCGACGGTGATGATGGGGGTGCCGACGTTTTACACCCGCCTGTTGGACGACGCCCGGTTTGATGCCGGGCTGGTGGGGGGGATGCGGTTGTTTGTGTCCGGTTCGGCGCCCTCGTTGGCCGAAACCCACCGGGCGTTTCAAGAGCGGACCGGGCACCGGATTTTGGAACGCTACGGTATGACCGAAACCAATATGAACACCTCCAACCCCTATGACGGCACCCGCAAGCCCGGGACGGTGGGGCTGCCGTTGCCGGGGGTCGAGCTGCGGGTCGCAGCCCTGCCGGGCGAGGTGGGCGGGATCGAGGTGCGCGGGCCGAATGTGTTCGCCGGGTACTGGCAGATGCCGGAAAAGACCGCCGAGGAATTGCTGCCCGATGGCTGGTTCGTCACGGGCGATCTGGGGCAGGTTGATGACGATGGATACATCACCATCGTTGGGCGGGCCAAGGATCTGATTATTACCGGTGGTTACAACGTCTATCCCAAGGAGGTGGAGTTGCTGCTGGATGCTGTGCCGGGTGTTGTGGAAAGCGCCGTGATCGGCTTGCCGCATCCCGATCTGGGCGAGGCGGTGTTTGCGGTGCTGGTGGGTGGCGATGCGGCGGTGGCGCTGGCGGCAATTGCGCCGAACCTCGCCCGGTTCAAGCAACCGCGCGCGGCAGTGGTCGTGGCCGACTTGCCGCGCAACACCATGGGCAAGGTGCAAAAGAACGCGCTGCGGCAGCACTATAAGGATTGGTTTGAGTAGGGTGGGTATCAACCCACCGCGCCCAGTGGTGGGTTGGCACCCACCCTACTTTTCATGACTCAGTTCGGATTCGATGAAGCGTTCAAACGCATCCAGATCGAACACGTCATATTGGCCAAAGCTTTGCATCCAGGTGAAGCTGTCCCGCATGGCGTCGGGTTCCAGTTTGCACCAATTGATGCGCCCGCGCTTTTCCTGACTGATCAGACCGGCCTCGGCCAGAATGGCAAGGTGTTTGGAAATGGCGGCAAGAGACATCTGAAACGGGGCGGCGACGTCGGTGACGGCCATGTCGTCCTCAAGCAGCATGGACAGGATCGCCCGACGGGTCGGGTCGGCAAGGGCGGCAAAGACAGTGTCCAGGGTCCGGGTCATTTCCGCAGTATCGGGGGGCTGATGGGGATCGTCAACCATTCGGTTGAATATGTCGTACCGTATTGGGTTGTTTGATTACAATGGGTTAGCCAGTATTGGGGCTGCTTGACACATGTCGCTCTCCCTCGTAGTTAGGCGGCAGTCCTGAAGGGGGTTTCTGCCCGTGGCCACGCCAGCTGACCAAGCCGCACTAGAGGCGCTGGAAAAGCGGATCGCGGCTGCCAAGGCGGCGCAGGAGCCGGTGCGGAACCCTGCGGCGGACGGCCATCGTCAGGCGCAATTGGCGTGGCGGATGGTGATTGAATTGGTGGCCGGTCTGATGATCGGTTTCGGGATCGGTTTCGGTTTGGACACCCTGTTCGGGACCATGCCGGTGTTTTTGATCCTGTTCATTCTGGCCGGCTTTGCCGCAGGGGTGAAAACGATGCTGGCCTCGGCCAGAGAGATGCAGGCCAAGGCGGCCAAGGCAGACGTGACAACAGCCGCAAACGCGGCGGGCGACGAAGAGGAAGACTGACGTGGCAAGCGAAGGCGGATTGACGTTCCACCCCCTGGACCAGTTTCAGATCCATCGCCTGTTCGGCGAGGGTCCAATCATGTGGTACACGCCAACCAATGCGGCCCTGTGGATGGCGCTTGCCACGCTGGCAATCGTTGCGGTGTTCGTGCTGGGCTCGGCCAAACGGGCGTTGATTCCGGGCCGGATGCAGTCCTTGGGCGAGATGGCCTATGATTTCGTCTACAAGATGGTCGAGGATG
>JANNAF010000159.1:0-4756 GCA_031384005.1 Rhodobacterales bacterium
AGGCGCGCTTGTCAGCAGGATGGCCCAGTTCCGAGATGTTCTGCACGATCATGTCGACATTCACCCCGGCATCGGCCAGGGGGCCAAAGATGGCGGCGGCGATGCCGGGGCGGTCTTCGACCTTGACCAGCGTCATTTTCGCCTCGTCGCGGGACTAGGCGACGCCAGAGACAACTTTCGATTCCATGATTTCATCCTCGTCGCAGACCAGGGTGCCTGACGTTTCGGTGGTTTCTTCAAAGGAGGACAGCACGCGCAGCCGCACCTTGTAGCGCATGGCCAGTTCGACCGAACGGGTTTGCAGGACCTTGGCACCCAGCGAGGCCAGTTCCAGCATCTCCTCATAGGCGATGCGGTTCAGTTTGCGGGCCTTGGAGGTGATGCGCGGGTCGGTGGTATAGACGCCGTCCACATCAGTATAGATGTCGCAGCGCACCGCATCAAAGGCGGCAGCAAAGGCGACGGCGGTGGTGTCGGAGCCGCCGCGGCCAAGGGTGGTCACGCGACCCTCGGGCGAGACGCCCTGAAAGCCGGCGACAACGGCAACCTTGAAACCTTCGGCAAACTTTTGGTCGATATTGTCGCGCGGGATCGACACAAAGCGGGCTGCCGAATGGGCGGAGGTGGTGTTGATCGGCACCTGCCAGCCCGCCCATGACCGGGCCGGGGTGCCGATTTCCTGCAGGCGCAGCGCCATCAGGCCAGCGGTCACATTTTCACCGCTGGACACCACGGCGTCATATTCGCGGGCGTCATAAAGTTTCGAGGTGGTCTCTACCCAGCCGACCAGTTCATTGGTCTTGCCTGACATGGCCGACACAATGACGATCACGTCATAGCCGCGCGCCACCTCGGCTTGCACCTTTTTCGCAGCGTTTTCAATGCGGGACAGATCCGCAACCGAGGTGCCGCCGAATTTCATCACCAGAATTGGCATGGTCCGTCCTTTGCCCTGCCTGCAATTTGGGCGCTGTTTAGCAGATGCGGGGGCAGGGGCAAGGGTGGGTCACGCCAGGACATCAACAGCGGTCTGGCTGCGCCTGGGCCTGCGACACAAAATGGGTTGGCCCGTTACAGCGCCCGCCAGCCGATATCCGAACGGCAAAAACCGTCGGGCCAGTCCAGAAGGTCGATCATCGCATAGGCGCGGTTGCGGGCATCGGTGAGGGTGTCGCCCCGTGCCGTGATGTTCAGGACGCGCCCGCCTGCGGCGGTGATCAGGCCGTCCTGCAGCGTGGTGCCAGCGTGAAACACCATGTGGCGGCTGTCCTCGGGCATGCGGTCAAGGCCGTTGATGACGGACCCTTTGGCATAGGGGCCGGGATAGCCGCGGGCGGCAATGACCACGGTCAGGGCATGATCATCGGCCCAGTTGACGCGGGTTTGGGTCAGGCGGCCCTCGGCCGCGGCGTGCAAAAGGTCGAGCGTCTGTCCACCTAGGCGCATCATCAGGACCTGGGTTTCGGGGTCGCCAAAGCGGGCGTTGTATTCGATCAGGCGGGCCTGTCCGTCCTTGATCATCAGGCCCGCGAACAAGACGCCCTGATAGGGCGTGCCGCGCCGCGCCATTTCGCGCAGGGTGGGCAGGATGATCTGGTCCATGGTTTGGTGCACGATGTCATCTGTCAGCACGGGGGCAGGGGAATAGGCGCCCATGCCGCCAGTATTGGGGCCGGTATCGCCGTCATGGACGCGTTTGTGATCCTGCGCCGTGCCGATCGGCAGGGCGTTCACGCCATCGGTCAGGACAAAAAACGAGGCTTCCTCGCCGGTCATGAATTCCTCGATCACCACCTCGGCACCGGCGGCACCCAAGGATCCGCCGAACATGTCGTCGATGGCGGTCAGGGCTTCGTTCAGGGTCATGGCGACGACGACGCCCTTGCCTGCGGCAAGGCCGTCAGCCTTGATCACGATGGGCGCACCGGTGGCGATCACATGGGCGCGGGCGGCGGCGGCGTCGGTGAAATGGGCGTAGGCGGCGGTGGGGGCGGCGCAGGCGGCGCAGATTTCCTTTGTGAATGCCTTGGACGCCTCTAGCCTTGCGGCGGCTGCAGAGGGGCCGAAGGTCAGGAACCCGGCTGCGCGGGTGGCGTCGGCCACACCTGCGGCCAAGGGGGCCTCGGGGCCGATGATGATGAAGTCGACGGCGTTTTCGGTGGCGAAGGTGACGACGGCGGTGCCGTCAAGAATGTTGAGGTCGGCACATTCCGCCACGGCGGCAATGCCGGCATTGCCGGGAGCCACGATGAGGCGGTCGCATTTGGGGTTCTGCTTGACCGCCCAGGCCAGGGCATGTTCACGGCCACCGCTGCCAAGGATAAGGATGTTCATGGATGCCCCCTGTCTGGATGGGGCGGTCATAAGCGCCGGGGCGCGGGCTTGCAAGGAAGATGGGCAAGTCGGTATTTCCGGCGGGGCGAAAATACCGACTTGCCCATCCTACCAATTGCAGCGCTTGGCCTTTGGCCTGCTGCGTCATATTGTGACACATAGAGATGGCCCAAGGCACCGGAACCGATGAAAGACCCACAGCTGTTTAGAGAGCTTTCCGCCAACCAAGCTGCTGCCACGGCGATCTGTCGAGACCCGCTTGGGCAGTATCTCGGCAAGACTTTCGGGCTCGGCAAGGCTCGCCGGGCGGAAGTTTTGGAAGAGTATTGTCGGTTCCGCTACCTAACCTTGATTGCCGACGCGCCGCTGGCCCCGCTCCCCATTCTTTCTGAACTTTGGCAGCATAATCGATCCGACTTTGACAGCACTGACAATTGCGTACGCTTATTTTCGGGGATCTTCGGCCCTCGCGAGTTGTCAAATAGTCCAGACTATCACCGCGCCCTTAGCCTTTATCAGGATGAATTCGGCCAACCGCCGCCACCGGCGGTATGGCCTTCACCGAATGACCTGATCAGAACCAGTCATATGACCGTTGCCCTGATAGGCGGATTTCTGGTGGTGATACTGGATGCCGTTTCCGATTTGGATTGGCTTGGGTTCGCGGGAATAGCAATTTTCGGCGTTGGCTTTTTTTGGCTTGGGTTTTGGGCCCCTTTGGGTGTGACAAGGCCGGGCGATTGATTCGCGCGCTGCGAGTACTTTTCTGTCCTCTTGTTTCCTGTCATGGTTGAAGTCATGGACCTGTTCGAAGATGCCGCCCCCACAAATTCGCCTGAATACACCGTGTCCGAACTGTCGGGCGCGGTCAAAAAGGTCATCGAGGGTGAGTTTGGGCTGATCCGGGTGCGGGGCGAGGTCGGGCGGGTGTCGCGGCCCGCGTCGGGGCATTTGTATTTCGACCTGAAGGATGATCGCAACCTGATTGCCGCGATCAGCTGGAAGGGGCAGGTCGCGCGGATGCAGGTGCGGCCCGAGGAGGGGATGGAGGTTATAGCCACCGGGCGGATGACCACATTTCCGGGGCAGTCGAAGTATCAGCTGATCGTCGACGATGTGGCCCCGGCGGGTATGGGTGCCTTGATGGCCATGCTGGAAAAGCGCCGGGTCGCGCTGGCGGCGGAGGGGTTGTTTGATGCGGCGCGCAAGAAGGCGATCCCGTATCTGCCGGGGGTGATCGGGGTTGTCACGTCGCCCAGTGGGGCGGTGATCCGTGACATTTTGCACCGGCTGCGCGACCGGTTTCCGCGCCATGTGCTGATCTGGCCGGTGGCGGTGCAGGGCAAGGCCTGTGCGGCAGAGGTGGCAGCGGCAATTCAGGGGTTCAACGCGATTGCGCCGGGCGGGGCCATACCACGGCCCGATCTGATCATCGTGGCGCGCGGCGGTGGGTCGCTGGAGGATTTGTGGGGGTTCAACGAGGAGGTCGTGGTCCGTGCGGCGGCGGGTTCGGTGATCCCGCTGATCTCGGCCGTCGGGCATGAGACGGACACGACGCTGATCGATTTTGCGGCAGACCTGCGCGCGCCGACGCCGACCGCGGCGGCAGAGCTGGCCGTGCCGGTGCGGTTGGAGCTGCTGGCGGCGGTGGATGGGCAGGCGGCGCGGTTAAGCCGGGCGCTGGCGCAGGGGTTGGGCCTGCGCGGGCAGCGGTTGCGCGATCTGGCGCGGGCGCTGCCGCGATTGGACGGGTTGCTGGTGGGGCCGCAGCAGCGGTTTGACACCGGCGTCCAGCGGTTGGGCGGGGCGTTGGGGCTGTCGGTTTCGCGGCGGCGTGGGCGGTTCGAGGCGGTGGCGGCGCGGGCCCGGCCCGAGGCATTGCTGGCGGTTTTTGCCCGGCGGGGCGACCGTCTGGCCGCCGTGGGCCGCGCCTTGGACGACCGGGCCGAGCGCCGGGCCGAGCGGGCACGGTCTGCCTTGGACAAATGGGCGTCGCGTCTGGCCCCGGCCTTGAACCGGTTGATCGGGGATGCGGGCCGCGACATTGCCAAGGGCGAGGTCCGGCTGGCCGGGTTGGTGCAGCGGTTGGAGGCGGCACCGGGCAAGCGGTTGGCCGATCTGGTGGCGCGGCTGGAGGCATTGGACCGCACCCGCACGACGCTGGGCTATGCCGAGACGTTGAAGCGGGGTTATGCCGTGGTGCGGGGCGACGGTGTGGTTGTCACGACGCGCGCCGCCGCCGAAAAAGCCGGTGCGCTGGAGATCGAGTTCCACGATGGCAAGGCGGCCCTGGGGCCGCGGCCTGCCCGCAAGGGCAAGGCGGGGGATGGGCCGTCACAGGGCAGCCTGTTCTGACATGGTGCGCAGCGGTCGAGTGGGCTGACCCTGCGGGGCGGTCTGGCAGGCCGGATCTGAGCCTAGC
>JANNAF010000177.1:0-2502 GCA_031384005.1 Rhodobacterales bacterium
TTCATCTCGGGCCTGGCGGAAACCAACCGACCCCCATTCGACCTGCCCGAGGCAGAGTCTGAATTGGTGGCGGGATACGCTGTGGAGTACGGCTCTACGCCCTACCTGCTGTTCTACCTGGCCGAGATGCTGAACATCGTCCTGATGAGCGGGCTGATGGCCGTGCTGTTCCTCGGCGGCTGGAATGCCCCCTGGCCGGCGGATTATCTGACCGGCTGGCCGGCGTGGCTAGCCAGTTTGCATGGCCTGTTCTTCTTCGCGATCAAGACGATTTTTGTCTTCTTCATGAACGCCATGGTTCGCGCGATTGTGCCGCGCTACCGCTACGATCAGCTGATGCGTCTTGGGTGGAAGGTGTTCCTGCCGACTTCGCTTGTCGCTGTGGCCGTTGTTGCGGGCTGGCAGGTCTATACCGGGTTCGGATCATGACTCGGACTGCGATCCTGATCAGTCTCACGCTTGGGCTCAGCGCCTGCGCGGGCGGCGTCGGGAACGGCCGCAGTGCCGGCGTGGCGACGTATGACGATCTCAAGGCGGCGCAGCAGAAGTGTGCGGTCTCGGGCGGTTTGATGAAACTCCAGAAGAATGGCGACGCCCACTATCTGGACGATTACGCCTGCGAGAAGAAATAATGTTGAGCCGTGTTGGACAGGCGCTGAAAGGCGCGGCCCTGATGGACTTCGTCGGCGCCTTCGGGCTGGCGATGAAGTACATGGTGCGGCCAAAAAAGACGGTGCAGTACCCCCATGAGCGTGGGCCGCAGAGCCCGCGGTTCCGCGGCGAGCACGCGCTGCGTCGCTACGCCAATGGCGAGGAACGCTGCATCGCGTGCAAATTGTGCGAGGCGATTTGTCCGGCTCAGGCGATCACCATCGAGGCGGAGCCACGCGAGGACGGATCGCGCCGGACGACCCGCTACGACATCGACATGGTCAAATGCATCTACTGCGGTCTGTGCCAGGAGGCCTGTCCGGTGGACGCCATCGTCGAGGGCCCGAACACCGAGTTCGCGGTCGAGACGCGTGAGGAACTCTACTACGACAAGGCCCGGCTGCTGGATAACGGTGACCGCTGGGAGCGAGAAATCGCAAAGAACATGGAACTGGACGCGCCGTATCGCTAAACCGGCGACGCGATTCCACAGGACGGATCCGACGGGCGTGACGGGCACCTGCGTTACGCACTGAACTGAGTACTTCGAGGGGAAAAGAAGCGCCGTATGGCCCTGCAGGCGATCGCATTCTACCTGATGTCAGCCGTCACCCTGGTGGCCGGATTCTGCGTGGTTTCGGCCCGCAATCCGGTGCACTCGGTGCTGTGGCTGATCCTGGCGTTTTTCTCGGCAGCTGGTCTGTTCGTGCTGGTGGGCGCGGAGTTCCTGGCGATGCTGCTGGTGGTCGTCTACGTGGGTGCCGTCGCGGTGCTGTTCCTGTTCGTGGTGATGATGCTGGACGTAGACTTCACCGCGCTAAGGCAAGGGTTTGCGCAGTACATGCCAATCGGCCTGCTGATCGCGGCGTTTCTGGCCGCAGAGATGATCCTGGTGGCGACAACCGTTGCGACCAAGGGTGCCGCCAAAGACAATCTGACGCCGATGGCGGCGGGCTCCGGGTCGGATCTCAGCAATGCCGAGGCGATCGGGCGAGTGCTCTATACGGACTACGTGTACTTCTTCCAGGCGGCTGGACTGGTGCTGCTGGTGGCCATGATCGGTGCGATCGTGTTGACCCTGCGACACAAGCCCGGCGTGAAACGCCAGATCATCATGGATCAGGTGCTGCGGACACCGAAGACCGGCATGCGCATTGTCAATCCAAAACCCGGCGAGGGGATCGGCGAATGATGGTCATTGGCCTTGCCCACTATCTGTCGGTGGCCGCGATCCTGTTCACCATCGGGGTGTTCGGGATTTTCGTGAACCGCAAGAACATCATCGTGATCCTGATGTCAGTGGAGCTGATGCTGCTGGCGGTAAACATTAATCTGGTGGCTTTTTCCGCCTATCTCGGGAACGTCACCGGCCAGATTTTTGCGATGTTTGTACTGACCGTAGCCGCCGCCGAGGCCGCCGTCGGCCTGGCTATTCTGGTCACCTTCTTCCGCAATCGCGGCGATATCGCTGTCGACGACGCTTCCGTGATGAAGGGCTGATCTGTTGGATCCGAAAACCCTCGTCACGATCATCCTGTTCGGCCCGCTGATCGGCGCGCTGACGGCGGGTCTGTTTGGTCGCCAGATCGGCGACAAGGCCGCCATGACGGTCACCACCGGTTTCCTGATGCTGTCGGCTGTCCTGTCCTGGGTGGTGTTCAGCCAGTGGAGCTGGGGCGGCCTGGAGCCGTTCACTCACGTCTATGCGCCCTTCATTCATATAGGTGACTTCACGTCCAACTGGGCGTTCCGGCTGGATGCTTTGTCCGCCGTGATGCTGGTGGTGGTGACCACTGTGTCGTCGCTGGTACACCTCTATTCGTGGGGTTACATGGCGGAAGACCCGGCCAA